>DAISXI010000225.1:0-1505 GCA_036825935.1 Hydrogenophaga sp. | reverse complement strand
CTTCAGGCCTCCAGCCATTGCTGGCGTGTGTGGGGGGATTGGTCGAGTTCTTGGGGGGTGCCGTCAAAGACGATGCGGCCCTGCCCCAGCACGAACACGCGTTGGGCCAGGCGCCAAGCGATCTGGCACTTGTGTTCGATCAGCAGCAGGCCCACGCCCTCGCGCTGCAAGGTCTGGCAGCAGCGGGCGACCTGCTCGACCATGTGTGGGGCCAAGCCTTCGGTGGGCTCGTCGAGCAGCACCAGGTCGGGGTTGCCCATGAGGGTGCGGCACAACGTGAGCATTTGCTGTTCGCCCCCCGACAAGCGACCCGCTGGGGTGTGGAGGCGCTCGGCCAAGATGGGAAAGTGGGCCAAGCCGGTGTCAAAGTCCCAATAGCGGCGCTGCGCCGAGGCGCGCAGGCCGAGGGTGAGGTTTTCTTGCACGCTCAAGGCAGGGAAGATGTCTTTGTGTTCGGGCACATAGCCCAAACCCGCGCGGGCGATGGTGTGCGTGGGCTGGCCCAGCCAATCTCGGCCTTGCCAATTCACCTGTCCTTGCGCTCGCACCAAACCCATGAGGGCTTGGGCGGTGGTGGAGCGTCCGCTGCCGTTGCGTCCGAGCAAAGCCACGGTTTGGCCCGCGGCCACCGTCAGGTTCACGCCGCGCAGGACCGGCGTGGTGCCTTGCCAAGCGTGCAGGTCGCGCACCACCAAGTCATTGGACGGCGTCATGTGCGGGCCTCCGCTTGCCAATACGCGGCTTGCACCACCGGGTCGGCACGCACGGCCTCAGGGCTGTCCAGCGCCACGACCTGCCCGCGCACCAAGACCGCCACGCGATCGGCCAAGGCCATGACCACGCCCATGTCGTGCTCCACCGTGACCAAGGTTTTGCCTTCGGTGAGCTCGCGGATCAGCGCGGTGAAGCGCTGGGTGTCGTCCGCGCCCATGCCGGCCGTGGGTTCGTCGAGCAAGACCACGGGCGCGTCGCCCACCACGGCCATGCCCAATTCCAAGGCGCGTTGGTCGGCGTAGCTCAGGGCGCGCGCCTGGGTGTCGGCCTGATCGCTCAGGCCCAAGCTGGCCAAGGTCTCGTCGACCCGTTGGCGCACCGCGCCCAAGCCGCTCAAGGCGCGCCACCAGGTGCGGCGCTCGCCCATGGCCGAGAGCGCGGCGCAGCTCAGGTTGTCGCGCACGCTCAAGGCACCAAAGAGTTGGCTGATCTGAAAACTGCGCGCCACGCCCCGCCGCGCCACGGCGTGCACCGGCAGGCCATCGATGCGCTGGCCGTTGAGCGTCACCGTGCCATGGCTGGGGGCTTGTTCGCCCGCGATCACTTTCAGGAGGCTGCTCTTGCCCGCGCCGTTGGGCCCAATCAAGGCCAAGCGTTCACCCCGGCGCACCGACAGGTTCACGCCGTCGAGCACCGTGGTTTCGCCGTGGCGCAACACCACCCCCTCCACAACCAAGGCCGCTGCGCCGTTCATGCCGACACCTCTCGCTGCGGTCGCAGCCGCCAGCCCA
>DAISXI010000224.1:0-1535 GCA_036825935.1 Hydrogenophaga sp. | reverse complement strand
AACACGGTCACGTCAACTTCAACACCATCCCTTGGGTCATCTACACCAGCCCCGAGATCGCTTGGGTGGGCCGCACCGAGCAGCAGCTCAAGGCCGATGGCGTGGCGTACAAAGCCGGCTCGTTCCCGTTCCTCGCGAACGGCCGTGCCCGCGCCTTGGGCGACACCACCGGCATGGTGAAGATGTTGGCCGACGCCACCACCGACGAAATCTTGGGCGTTCACATCGTGGGCCCACAAGCCTCCGAGCTGATCGCCGAAGCCGTCGTGGCCATGGAATTCAAGGCCTCGTCGGAAGACATCGCCCGCATCTGCCACGCGCACCCCAGCTTGAGCGAAGCCACCAAAGAGGCGGCACTGGCGGTCGAC
This sequence comes from Hydrogenophaga sp., assembly GCA_036825935.1. Taxonomy (GTDB): domain Bacteria; phylum Pseudomonadota; class Gammaproteobacteria; order Burkholderiales; family Burkholderiaceae_C; genus Hydrogenophaga. The sequence continues at coordinate 1,167 of DAISXI010000224.1, read as the reverse complement.
AAGCGCACTTTGAACTTCTGAGCCTGGCTCAGCGCTTCACACAAACCCGTCAGCGATGACGGGTTTTTTTTCTGCAAGGCACAATCTCCTCATGTCTGTCAAAGCCAACTACGAACGCGAGCTGCAAGCCCGCGGCTTCACCACCGACCCGGCGCAAATGCGCGCCATCGATGCCCTGGAGCGCTGCGCCAACGACTGGGCGGCCTACAAAGCCAAGCGCTCCAACAGCCTGAAAAAACTCATCAACCGCCCCGACATTCCGCGCGGCGTGTACATGTACGGCGGGGTGGGGCGCGGAAAAAGCTTTTTGATGGACTGCTTCTTTGATGCGGTGCCCATCCAACGCAAAACCCGTTTGCACTTTCACGAATTCATGCGCGAGGTGCACCGCGAAATGCGCGACATGCAAGGCACGGTCAACCCGCTGGACGTGCTGGGCAAGCGCATGGCCGAGCGCTACAAGCTGATTTGCTTCGACGAATTCCACGTGGCCGACATCACCGACGCCATGATCTTGCACCGCCTGCTCGACTCGCTGTTCGCCAACGGCGTGGGCTTTGTCACCACCTCCAACTTCAAGCCCGACGACCTGTACCCCGACGGCTTGCACCGCGACCGCATCTTGCCGGCCATCGCCTTGCTCAACCAGCAGCTTGAGGTGATCAACGTGGACAACGGCACCGACTACCGCCGCCGCACGCTCGAGCAAGTGCCGCTCTACCTCACGCCCAATGGGCCGCAGGCCGACGCGACCATGACCGAGACCTTCAACCGCTTGGCCGAATCACACGACGAAGACCCGGCCCTGCATATTGAAAACCGCACCATCCAAGCGCGCCGCCGCGCTGGCGGTGTGGTGTGGTTCGACTTCCGCGCCCTCTGCGGCGGACCGCGCTCACAAAACGACTACCTGGAAATCGCCAGCCAGTTCCACACCGTCATGCTCAGCGGCGTGCCGCACATGCCGGTCAACCGCGCCTCTGAGGCGCGGCGCTTCACCTGGTTGGTCGACGTGCTGTACGACCGGCGCGTCAAGCTGGTGATGTCGGCCGAAGTGCCGCCCGAGCAGCTCTACACCGAAGGCCCCCTGGCCCACGAATTCCCCCGCACCGTCTCGCGCTTGAACGAGATGCAGTCGGCCGAGTTCTTGGCGCTGGAGCGCCGGGT
>DAISXI010000223.1:0-1552 GCA_036825935.1 Hydrogenophaga sp. | reverse complement strand
GGGCGCAAGCGCGAGAGCGTGTCGCGGTTGAGGATGTTTTCGGTGGCGGGGGTCAAGGGCAAGAGGTTGACCAGCACGCGGGTTTGCGCCAAGAAGTCGGGCAAGGCCTCGGGGCCCACAAAACCGCGCACGCCCTCGATGGCCTTGGGGCTGCGGCTCCAGCCGTTGACCGGGAATTCAAAGGTCTGCAAGGCGTACGCCACGCGCTCGCCCAACACACCCAAACCCATCACGCCCACCGGCCAAGCGGTGCGGGGCTCGGGTTCGCGCGCTTGCCAAATGCCGGCGCGGATGTCGTGGTCGATGGCCGCCCATTCCCGGTAGTGGCCGATGACGGCGTGGCACACGTATTCGGCCATTTGCACCCCCATGCCCGCATCGTCCAGGCGCACGATGCGCGCGCCCGTGGGCAAACGCTGCGCCATGAGCGCATCCACGCCCGCGCCGATGTTGAAGATGGCGCGCAAACGCGGCTGGGTATCCCAAAACGCTTGCGGCGGCATCCAGACCACGGCCACGTCGGCCGGGGCATCACCGGGCTGCCAAACCGACACGTCGGCACCGGGCATGGCCGCGCTCAGGCCTTGCAGCCACGGCTCGGGCGGGGTGTTGGTGCAACAGAAGGTGATTTTCATGGACATATTGTCACCGCAAGGAAATGGATCGCCGCGCTTCGCTCACGATGACGGGTGGGTGGTTTCAGGCTTGGAGCTTGAGCAAAGCATCGCCGTCGTTGACTTGGTCGCCAGGGGCGAAGAGCAGTTCAGCGACCACACCGTCGTGGGGGGCATTGAGGGTGTGCTCCATTTTCATGGCCTCCATCACCGCCAAGGCTTGACCGGCCTTGACGCGGTCGCCCGCTTTCACCGCGAAGGACACGACCTTGCCCGGCATGGGCGCGGTCAAGCGACCGCCCGCGGCGGCGGTTTCCCCCGCATGGGCCAGCGGGTTGAGCACCGACACACGCGTCGCCCCGCGCGGCGTGAACACATGCGCGACCTCGCCTTGCCAATCGACCCTGCTGTGCAAACGCTCGGCGTGCTCCACCCACAGGCCCGCACCATCGGCTTGCCAGCGCAGCGGCCGGTCGGGGCCATCGTCGATTTGTAGGCGCAGGCCATCACGACCGTGCGTCAACACGGCCGACACCGCTTGTTCACCGCGCAGCAACTGCCAGCGACGGCGCGTGGTGCCGTGCGATTGCCAGCCGTCGCGCTGGCTGAAGGGGTCGCTGCCGGCTTGGGCCTGCTCGGCCACACACGCGTGCGCCACGGCAGCCGCCACCGCCGCCGACAGGCCCACCGGGTCTTGGTCAAACAGCACATCGGCTTCGCGCTGGATCAGTGCGGTGTCTAGCTGGGCTTGGGCAAAAGACGGGCTGCGCACCACGAGGCGCAAGAACTGCACGTTGGTGTTCAGGCCCACGATGTGGGTTTGCGTCAAGGCCGCATCCAGCCGCGCCAAGGCCTGCTCGCGGGTGTCGCCATGCACGATGAGCTTGGCCACCATGGAGTCGTAAAACGGGCTGATGGTGTCGCCCTCGCGCACACCG
>DAISXI010000222.1:0-1564 GCA_036825935.1 Hydrogenophaga sp. | reverse complement strand
GGTCGCTGATCGCCGTGCCGCTGCCCAGCAAGCCCATGGCCCAGTCGGAGACGCTCACGGCCACCATGGCCATGCCGGTCCAAAGCAAAGCCAGAATCAAAAAAGACGACCAAATCAGCAGTTTCATGGGTGATATCAATGAAGAGTTAAAGGACACCCAATGGACACCCGTTGTGCCACATTAGTTCAAACTTGCCGTGGCATTGAACTTAGTCCGGTCCACATGAATCCACACCACATGATCAACACCCCCACCCAACAAGCCCTTTTGTCCATCTTGGTGCATGCCGCCATGGCCGACGGAGAAAAGTCCCAAGCTGAGCGCGACTTTGTCCGCGACCTGTCCTTGCAACTCGATGAACAAGGCGGTGGCAAACAACTCGCCCAAGCCGTCCAGGCTGCGCTCCTGGGGCGTTTGTCCGCATCGCAAGCCGCTGCGCAGATCACCGAGCCCATGCACCGGCAGCTGGCCTACGAGTGGGCCACCGCCGTGTGCCACGCCGATGGCCTGTGCAGCCCGGCAGAAACCGCGTTTTTGCAGCGACTCAAAACCGATCTGCAGTTGGGTGCCGCCGAGCCCGAAGCCACCGTGCAAACCCAGGCCTTGGCCCAAGCCGCTTACGCCGAAGCCTCCGTCGCACCGCTCGCCGTGGTGGCGGCGGTCCCCGTGGCGGCCAGCGCACCCGTGGCCGCCCCATCGGTGGACAACGCCGCCATCGACCGCATGGTGCTGAACTACGCCATCTTGAACGGCGCGCTGGAGTTGTTGCCGCAGTCGTGGGCGTCCATGGCCATCATCCCCTTGCAAATCAAGATGGTGTACCGCGTGGGCTTGGCGCATGGCGTGTCGCTGGACCAAGGCCACATCAAAGAATTCATTGCGGCCGCGGGCGTGGGTCTGACCTCGCAGTACATCGAACAATTTGGCCGCAAGCTGCTCGGCGGCTTGGTGGGCAAGGCCGGCGGCAAGATGCTGGGTGGACTCACCGGCGCGGCCACCGGCATGGCGTTTTCGTTCGCCAGCACCTACGCTTTGGGTCACTTGGCCAAGCGTTACTACGCGGGTAGTCGTGTCATGTCCACCGACTTGCTTCGCCAAACCTACCAAGGCTTGTTGGACAACGGCAAAGCGCTGCAGCAAGCGCACGGGGGCGACATCCGAGCCCGCGCGTCCACGCTGGACGCGGCCGAGGTCATGCGCATGGTCAGGGGCTGACCGCCCGCAGCTTGCCCACCCACACAGCCACCACGATCAAAGCCCCGCCGAGCCAGCCCAGCAGCCCCAGCTGTTCGCCGGCCGCGAGGCCCACCAGCGCGGCCCAGACCGGCTCCATGGAATAGATGAGCGTGGCCCGCGTCTCGGGCACCGACTGCTGCGCCCAGCTCATGGCGAACTGCACAAAGGCCGTCACGCAAGCCAGGCCCACGATCAAGCCCACAAAGGTCCAGCTCGGCTGAACGCCGCTTTCTTGCATCACGCCCGAGGTGGCCCAAGCCAACACCGCCACGGTGAGCGTGATGACCCACGCCAAACGCACCGGCTGGCAGCGCTGCGAATAGTGGC
>DAISXI010000221.1:0-1567 GCA_036825935.1 Hydrogenophaga sp. | reverse complement strand
GAGGCCAAGTTTGACGACTTCACCGTGCTGGCCGATCAGCCCATTCGCTACAAGGGCGATGGCTCGGCGCCGGGGCCGTTTGATTATTTTTTGGCCTCGTCGGCTTTGTGTGCGGCGTATTTTGTGAAGCTGTATTGCGAGACGCGCGCAATTGCCACCGACCATATCCGCCTGTCGCAAAACAACATCGTGGACCCCGAGAACCGCTACCTGCAGACCATCAAGATCCAGGTGGAGTTGCCGGCCGACATGTCCGACAAAGACCGCCAAGGCATTCTGCGCTCCATCGATCGTTGCACGGTCAAAAAGGCGATTCAAGCGGGCCCCACCTTCATCGTTGAAGCGGTGGACAACCTGGACGCCGACGCGCAGGCCTTGCTCACGCTGAGCCCAGATGCGCAAGCGCAGACCTTTATTGCAGGCAAGGACTTGCCGCTGGAGCAGACCATCGCCAACATGACGGCGGTGTTGGCCAATTTGGGCATCAAGATCGAGATCGCGTCTTGGCGCAACCTGGTGCCCAACGTCTGGTCGCTGCACATCCGCGACGCGCATTCGCCCATGTGTTTCACCAACGGCAAAGGATCGAGCAAAGAGAGCGCCTTGGCCTCGGCGCTGGGCGAATACATCGAGCGCCTGAACAACAACCACTTTTACGCGGGCGTATTTTTTGGCGAAGACTTGGCGCAGGCCGACTTCGTGCACGACCCCCGCGAGCGCTGGTTCGCACCGGGCAAGCGCGATGCGTTGCCCAAAGGATTGTTGGACGAACACTGCCTGGCCATTTACAACCCCGACGGCGAACTCAAGGCCTCGCACCTGTTCGACACCAACTCGGGCAACCCCTCGCGCGGCATTTGTGCACTGCCCTATGTGCGCCAGTCCGACGGTAAGGTGGTGTACTTCCCCTCGAACCTGGTGGAAAACCTGTTCGTGAGCAACGGCATGAGCGCGGGCAACACGCTGGTCGAAGCGCAGGTGCAGTGCCTGTCGGAGATTTTTGAACGGGCCGTCAAGCGCGAGATCCTGGAAGGCGAAATGGCCTTGCCCGACGTGCCGCAGGATGTGCTCGCCAAGTACCCCGGCATCGTGGCCGGCATCGAGGCTTTGGAGGCGCAGGGCTTTCCGGTCCTGGTCAAAGACGCCTCGCTGGGCGGTCAGTACCCGGTGATGTGCGTGACCCTCATGAACCCGCGCACGGGCGGGGTGTTCGCGTCGTTTGGTGCGCACCCACGTTTGGAAGTGGCGCTGGAGCGCAGCCTGACCGAGTTGCTGCAGGGCCGCAGTTTTGAGGGCCTCAACGACTTGCCCGCGCCCACCTTCACCAGCAACGCCGTGACCGAGCCCAACAACTTTGTGGAGCACTTCATCGACTCCAGCGGCGTGGTGTCGTGGCGGTTTTTCAGCACGCAATCGGACTTCGAATTTGTGGCGTGGGACTTTTCTGCCAAGGGAGCCGATGCCACCGCCCAAGAGGCCGCCACGCTGTTCGGCATCTTGCAGGCCATGGGCAAAGAGGCCTATGTGACGGTGCACGACCAACTGGGCGCCACCGCCTGCCGCATCT
>DAISXI010000220.1:0-1573 GCA_036825935.1 Hydrogenophaga sp. | reverse complement strand
AAAAAAAGGCCACCCCGTGAAGGGTGGCCTGAAGTCCATGCGTGGACGTCGTTGAAGAACCATTGAATGGGTACCCCCTCCCAAGGGACCTGAAGCGCTGTGACAGCAAATGCTTTGAAATCATTCTAAGCGAATTTTGTACTTAAGTGTTATTAATTGGCTCGGCCGCCATCTTTCGAAACCACGTGCCGCCCGGTCAACACCACCAACGCGATCACCGGCAAGCCCATCAGCGCGGTCAGCACGAAAAAGCCCGGGTAACCCAGCGTGTCGACCATGCCGCCCGAATAGCCGCCCAAGGTCTTGGGCAGCAGCGTCATGAGTGAGCTGAACAGCGCGTATTGCGTGGCCGTGAACGACACGTTCACCAAGCTCGACAAAAAGCCCACAAACGCCGCGCTCGCGAAGCCCGCGGCCAAGTTGTCGGCCGAGACGACCGCGTACAAGAGCGGCAGGCTGTAGCCCACCTCGGCCAAGACCACGAAGGCCAAGTTGGTCAAAGCGGCCGTCACCGCACCCCAGAACAGGCAGCGCATCACGCCCCAGCGCGTGGCCAAGATGCCGCCCAACAAACCACCCACGATGCCGATCACCACGCCATAGGTTTTCACAGCGTTGGCGATTTCAATTTTGGAATAACCGAGGTCGGCGTAAAACACATTGGAGATCACGCCCAGCACGATGTCCGAGATGCGGTACAGACCGATGAGCGCGAGCAGCAACCACGCCGTGCGTGCGCCGTAGCGCGCAAAAAAGTCTTGGATCGGCACCACCCAGGTTTGGCGTGCCACCGAAGCTTGGGCCACGCCCCAAGACACCAGCAAGTAACCCAAGGCCCCCGCGGCACCCAAGGCTGAGAGCATGCGCACGGTTTCCCACAACAAGCTGCCCAACGGCCCCAAGGTGCCGCCCCACTGGGCTTTGGCCCATTCGCCGAGCCAGAAAAACACCGCCACAAAAGCCCCCACACCGCCCGCGAACACCGCGAACAAACGCAAGTTGCCCTCGGCCGACCAGCTCCCAGCGCCCGGTCGGTCTGGCTCGGGCATGAAGAAGTTGGTCAAGATGCCAATGGCCATGGCCGCGGCCATGACGGCGTAGGTCTGTTGCCAAGCGCTGAACAGGTAAGCGCCTTTGGCCGAACCCCAATAGGAGGCCAAATACAAAGCCCCCGCACCGGCCACGATCATGCCCACGCGATAGCCGCCGATGTAGGCCGACGACAACAAAGGCTGCAAGCTCGGCGGGGCCGACTCGATGCGGTAGGCGTCGATCACCACGTCTTGGGTGGCCGATGAAAAACCCAGCAACACCGCCAAAGCCGCCATGAACGCCAAGGACGTGCCGCCTTGGGCCGGGTCCACGCTGGCCATACCCAACAAGGCCACCACCACACCCACCTGCGCCAACAACAGCCAGGAGCGGCGCTGTCCCAACCAACCCGTCAACACAGGCAAGGGCATGCGGTCCACCAAGGGCGCCCAGACGAACTTGAACGAATACCCCAGCGCGGCCCAACTGAAGAAGGTCACCGCCTTGCGCTCCACACCGGCTTCCAGCAACCACAGCGACA
>DAISXI010000219.1:0-1617 GCA_036825935.1 Hydrogenophaga sp. | reverse complement strand
CGATTCGAAGGCCGTCCCGCCGCGCCTCGCGTTTGGGGCGATCGTCCCGAAGGCGCACCGCGTGGTCAGGCCCGCCCCGGCGGTTTTGGTGGCGACCGTTTTGAAGCGCCCCGTGGCGGTGACCGTTTCGACGGCCCACGCGGTGGTGGTGCGGACCGTTTCAGCGACCGTCCCCGTGGCGACCGCCCGATGCCCCGCGGTGGTGACGCCCGTCGCCCCGAAGGCTTCGGCGCACGTCCCTTCGTCAAGCGCACCCCGCGCTGACACTAGGCCGCGCAGCGGCGGCGCCTCAGCGCATGCCGTTGCGCCGAGCCAATGAGCAGAACAGGGCCGAGTGGTCCTGTTCGGCCAAACCCTCGGCCACGCCTTGGGCAAACAGCTGTTCGTAGAGCGCCGTGATCGGCGCATCAAACCCCACCTCAGCCGCTGTGCTCAGGGCATTGCGCATGTCTTTGAGCTGCACCGCCATGGCCGCGCGCTTGCTAAAGTCGCCGTCGACCATGCGTTGACCGTGCACCTGCAAAATCCGGCTGTCGGCAAAGCCGCCACTGATCGTAGCCTTCACTTTGGCCGGGTCGGCCCCACCTTTTTCACACAAGAGCAAAGCCTCGGCCAGCCCATCATGCCGATGCCCAAGACGGCGATGTTCATGGGTTCTGCGGGGGTAGGGTTGTTCATGGGGTGACTTGGTTTAGAGTGTGCGGATCATCATAGCGAAGGCCTTTGCCGACCATTCACATGCCCGCCCAACACCCCGCACACGCTCTGACCACCGCGCCCACCGACCCCACTGAGCTCGACCGCGCTTACAACAACCGAGCCTTGGTGCCTGCATTTGCCGAGCATTTCGAGCGCTGGCAAAGCGAATCCTTGCAAGCGCGCCAACAGCTCCGAGGATTCTTGGACGTGGCCTACGGTCGCGGATCGAACGAAACCTTGGATTTGTTCGTGCCGGACGAGCCCGCCAAAGGCGCGCCGGTGATGGTCTTCATCCATGGTGGTTATTGGCGCAGTTTGGACAAAGCCGATCACAGCTTCGTTGCGCCGCCGTTCGTGGCGCAAGGGGCTTGTGTGGTGGTCATCAATTACGCGCTGTGCCCCGCGGTCACCGTGCCCGACATCGCAATGCAAACCGCACGCGCACTGGCTTGGGTGGCGCGCCACATCGGGAATTTTGGTGGTGACCCCGATCGCATCAGCGTGGTGGGGCACTCCGCGGGCGGGCATTTGGCGGCCATGATGCTCGCCTGCGATTGGTCGATGCTCGGCACTGACCTGCCCCCACGCTTGGTGCGCCAAGCGGTGTCTATTTCGGGTTTGTTCGATTTGGCACCGCTGCAAAACACGCCGTTTTTGCAAAGCAGTTTGCAGCTCACCGACGCCCACGTGCGCCAAGCCAGCCCAGCCCATTGGGCTGCGCCCAGCGTGACCGATGGCCGTGGCCAGTTGGTGGCGGTGGTGGGCGGAGACGAAAGCCCAGAGTTCTTGCGCCATAACGCGCTGATCCAACACGCTTGGGGCCCTGAGGTGGTGCCAGTCTGCGAAAGCCTGCCGGGCTTGAACCACTTCAGCGCGCTGGAAGCGATGACCCAAACGGGTCACCGCTTGCACGGCCTG
>DAISXI010000218.1:0-1618 GCA_036825935.1 Hydrogenophaga sp. | reverse complement strand
GCGGCCAAGCTGCTCGGCGGCAGCCGCGACATCCCCGTCAAGCTGTGGGTGGCACCACCGACCAAGATGGACGAGAGCGAGCTGATCAAGGAAGGCCACTACGCCAACTTCGGCGCCGCCGGTGCCCGCACCGAGATGCCCGGCTGCTCGCTGTGCATGGGCAACCAAGCCCAGGTGCGCGAAGGCGCTACCGTCGTGTCCACCTCGACGCGCAACTTCCCCAACCGCTTGGGCAAAAACACCAACGTGTTCTTGGCCTCGGCCGAGTTGGCGGCGATTGCGTCCAAGCTGGGTCACATCCCCACCGTGGCCGAGTACCACGAAGCCATGGGCATCGTGAACAAGGACAACGCGGCGATCTACAAGTACTTGAACTTCAACCAAATTGAAGAGTACGTGGACAACGCGAAAAACGCGACGGTCTGAGCCTCGGCGCTGACCTCATGAAAAACGGCCCAGGGAGCGATCCTTGGGCCGCTGTGAGGCTAAGCACGCGTTTGCCAACGAAGAGTTTGGCTCGAAAAATCTGGTCAGAGCTTGTAGCGCCGCCCAGCGACCGACTCAGGCGCCGGGTTTGGCTTGGTAGCGCACGCCGGGCAGCCCTTGGTAGTCTCCGTCTTGCGTCCAGAAGGTGGCACCAAACTCCAGCGCTGTGCTGTACATCGCCGCATCGGCCATGGCCAGTTGGTGGCGGGCTGCGATGTTGGAAGCGGCAAGCGCGCGGACATCGGTCAAATCCAGCACGCGGCCCAGGCGCATCACGTCTAGGCAGCGGTTCACGAGGTCGGCGGGCAGGCTGCGGCTGAGAACCCGGTGCACTTCGAAGAGCGCGATGGTAGGGACCAGCAGATGCGCGCGGTCCTCTATGGCTGCGGCAAACAAATCCGCGCGGTTCGTGTCTTGCAGGTATTCAATCCAGCCCGACGAGTCGACGACATTCATTCAAAACCCCCGGTCCGCCTCTTTTTCGGGCTCAATGTTGCCAAGGTCATAGCCCTTCAATATCCCGCGATACGCGCTCATGGGAAGTTCGGGCTTGATCACCAGCTCGTTGCCGCGCAGCTCAAAATGGATATGTGAGCCCGCGCTGATCCCCAATTTGGCGCGCATGGCTGCGGGTAAGGTGACCTGGCCTTTGCTGGAGACAATGGCTTTCACATTCGCTATTTCCGACATTTTTAATCCTTTACTTATAAAAAGTAAAGCAAATCATAAAGTAAACTGCCCACATTCGTCAACCCGCCGGCCTAGATTTCTCGCATGTTGAAGTTCGAAATTCTTGCCAACGATCAAAGAGCCGATCCTGTGCTGCCCCAACGAGCCGGACCACGCCAAGTTCTTGTCCGACGTGGCCGGCACCAAGATCGACGAAGCCTTCATCGGTTCGTGCATGACCAACATCGGCCACTTCCGCGCTGCGGCCAAGCTGGGCCACATTCCCACGGTGGCCGATTACTTTGATGCCATGGGCATCGTGAACAAAGACAACGCTGCGATCTACAAGTACCTGAACTTCAACCAGATTAAAGAGTGCGTGGACAACACGAAGGGCGTGACTGCCTGAATGTTGATTCTCTGAGTCAAAGAAACGGCCCCGGGAGCGATTCCGGGGCCGTTT
>DAISXI010000217.1:0-1628 GCA_036825935.1 Hydrogenophaga sp. | reverse complement strand
GCGCTGCTGTGGTGCATGCGCCTGTCGGCCAAACTGAATTTGTTTTTTGGCGTGCCCCAAACCGGTGCGCAATACCTGCCCGCACACCTGACCTACCTGGCCAGTTATTTCCGCAGCATGCGGGGTATGTCGCTGTGGTTCGTGCTCTCGATGGGCGTGGCCATGGGCACCTGGTTCTGGTTGGTCTGGCTGGCGCAGCAGGGCGCGGTGGCCATCACCACCGGCTGGGTCATGCTGGCCACGCTGCTGGGCCTCGCGATCGTTGAACACGTCATCATGATTTTTCCTTGGCCACTGGAGCGGCTGTGGGGTTGGGCCATGGGCCAGACCACCAAACCGGCTTTGACCACACCCCCTTGAAGGCCCACCATGAACACGCTGACTCTCACCCCTGCCCTGCGCGCCGATGGCTTTGACACACCCAACGTCCCTCAACGCCCCCATGCAGCCGAGATGGGTCGCTCCCGTCAGCGCCCGGTGGCGGTGGTCATAGGCAGCGGTTTTGGCGGGCTGGCCGCAGCGATTCGCCTGAGCGTCAAAGGCTACGAGGTCAAGGTGTTTGAAAAACTCGACGCCCCGGGGGGCCGCGCCTATGTGCACCACCAGGATGGCTTCACCTTCGATGCGGGCCCCACCATCATCACCGCGCCCTTTTTGCTCGAAGAGCTGTGGGCGCTGTGCGGCAAAAGCTTTGCGGGCGACGTGAAGCTGGTGGCCATGGACCCGTTTTACCGCGTGCGTTTTGCAGACGGCACTTGGTTTGACTACAGCGGCGACGCCGAGCACATGCGCGCCGAAGTGGCCCGCTTTGAACCCGATGACCTGCCCGGCTACGAACGCTTTTTGGAAGAAGCCGAGCGCTGCAAAACCTTGGGCTTTGAAGGCATGGGCGACATGGCTTTTGACAAGGTCAGCGACCTGATGGCCGCCATCCCCGACTTCTTGCGCATGGGCGCTTGGCGCAGCCTCTACAGCCTGGTGGCCAAACACATGCGCAACGACAAGCTGCGCATCGTCATGAGCTTTCACCCGCTGTTGATCGGCGGCAACCCCTTTGCCGTGACCTGCGCTTATGCCCTCATCAACTCGCTGGAGCGCACCTGGGGCGTGCACTCGGCCATGGGCGGCACCGGGGCGATTGTGAAAGGCCTGGTCGGCTTGCTGCAAGAGCGCGGCGTGCCGCTGCGCTGCAACGCTCCGGTGACGCAAATCCGCATCGAAAACGGCCGTGCCTGTGGCGTCGAGTTACAAAGTGGTGAGTTTGTGCCCGCCGACATCGTGGTCAGCAACGGCGACACCGCCTGGACCTACAAACACCTGGTGGCGCCTGAGCACCGACGCGTGTGGACCGACCGCAAGATCGCTCAAGGTAAATACTCCATGGGCTTGTTTGTCTGGTACTTCGGCACCTCCAAACAGTACAAAGACGTGCCGCACCACATGATGGTGCTGGGCCCGCGCTACCAAGGCCTGCTGCAAGACATCTTCAACAAACACAAGCTGGCCGAGGATTTCAGCCTGTATCTGCACCGCCCCACCGCCACCGACCCCTCGCTGGCGCCCGAAGGTTGCGATACCTTTTATGTGCTCTCGCCCGTGCCGCACCTGGACAGCGGCACCGACTGGCC
>DAISXI010000216.1:0-1629 GCA_036825935.1 Hydrogenophaga sp. | reverse complement strand
AGGCCGTGACCGGCTTCGTCTTGCACCTTGGCGATCAAAATCGTTTTGCGCTTCAGGCTGGGTGCGCGGCTGATCCAGTTGCCTTCGGGCAGCATGCCGACGATTTCGCTGTGGGCGTGCTGGCTAATCTGGCGCACCAGGGTCTTGCGGTAGGCCTCTGGCATCCACTCGCGGGGCTCGATGCGGCCATCGGCGTCGATGCGGGCATCAAAGGCCGCTTGAAAGGCCGCGTCTTGAGCGTTCAGGGCTTTGGGAACGGCCTTCAGACCGGCCGACTTGACGTCCTCGGTTCCGTCCGGGACGCTGAAAGATTGCGTGTACATGGGCTTCTCCTGCGCCAAACAGGATGGAATGATCGCGGCGCAGGTGCCAGTATAACCATTAACCGACCGTTCGGTCGGTTAATTTCAGTGCTTGGCGCTCAGGTATTTCCCTGATGAGCCTGGCGTGTGACGTCAATCGCCAAATTCAGAGCGGTGTCGCACAAAGCTTTTGGTGTTTCAGGAGGATTCAACCGCCCAGTTCTTGCCAGAGCCTCGCGCCAAGGCGGGTCCCACCACGTCCAGTGCCTTGCGGATCTGGTCCTTCAAAGTAAAGGGCGGGTTGATGACAAACATGCCGCTGGCCACCAGACCACCTTCGTCGCCGGGGCCCCGACCGATCGCCAAGGTGGCGTTGAGCCAAGGCTTTTGTGACTGGTTGGACAAGGTGCGAAGGCGTTTGGGCAGGTCGTGTGCCTCGGGGCGTGGGATGATGGGGTACCAGACTAGGTAAGTGCCCGTGGAAAAGCGTTTGAGGTATTCCTGAATGACGCTGGCGACCTTGCTGTAATCCGATTTGATTTCGTAGCTGGGGTCGATCAACACCATCGCCCGCTTGGAGCCGGTGGCCGATGGTGGTGGGGGCAGCAGCTTTTTGAGCGCCTCAAAGCCATCTTCGCGGCTGACGGTGACCGTGCGTCCGGCTTCGAGCTGCGCGATGTTGGACATCAAGGCTTTGCTGTCGGTGGGGTGCAACTCAAACAAGCGCAAGCGGTCGCGCGATGCGTGGCGCATCAGGCGTTGCATCAAAAAGGGCGAGCCGGGGTAAATCTTGGCTTGCCCGTTGGGGTTGAAGCTGGCGATTTGTTCTAGGTAGTCCTGCACGGGTTCAGGCAGGGTGTCGAGCTTTTCTGCGGCCTCCAAAAGCTTGAACAGGCCGTCCTCGGCTTCCGCCCCTTTTTGGGAGTAATCGCCATCGAGCCGATACAAACCGGCCCCAGCGTGGGTGTCAATAAGGGTGATGCCAGGCTCTTTTTGCATGAGGTGGCGCATAGTAGCGAGCAAGGTGATGTGTTTGAGCACATCGGCATGGTTGCCTGCGTGAAAAGCGTGTCGGTAACTGAACATGCGTCGATGGTAACCAATAACTTCTGCAAGTCCTTGATTTTTCGTATAATAGAGGGCTTCGCAGCGATTCAGTGGTCCCGCGGCGAAGACGTCAACTGCCGCAAGGCATTGGCAAATTCCCACCTAAGAGGCTCCCAAAAGAGGAGCACCGACCGTGGAAAAGGACCCGCCAAACCTTTCTTTTAAAGAGAAAACTCATGACAACAACTTTCAGCGCCAAACCCGCTGAGGTCGTGCACGA
>DAISXI010000215.1:0-1629 GCA_036825935.1 Hydrogenophaga sp. | reverse complement strand
TTCGACAAACGCAGCAAGTTCGTGCACTACCGCCCTCGCACGGCCGTCATCAACAACCTCGAGTTCGATCACGCCGATATTTTCGACAACCTCGCCGCGATCGAACGCCAGTTCCACCACCTTTTGCGCACCGTGCCCGGCAGCGGCCGTGTGGTAGCCAATGGTTTGGAGGAAAGCATCGACCGTGTGATCCACCAAGGGCTGTGGAGCACCTTGCGCACCTTTGGTTCGGCGGTGAGCGACTTTCGCGCCGAAGGTGAACCGCACGACTTTGCCGTGCTGCAGTCCAACCAAACCGTGGCCCACGTGCGCTGGTCACTCAGCGGTGTGCACAACCAACTCAACGCGCTGGCGGCCATTGCCGCAGCCGATCACGTTGGGGTTGCGCCCGCCTTGGCAGCCGAAGCCTTGGGACAATTCCAAAACGTGCGCCGTCGCATGGAAGTCAGCGGCACCGTCGTGCGCGCGGGCGGTGACGTCACGGTCTACGACGACTTTGCGCACCACCCCACCGCGCTGCGCACCACGCTCGACGGCTTGCGCCGACGCATCGGGCCGCAGGGCCGTATCTTGGCGGTGTTCGAGCCGCGCAGCAACACCATGAAGCTCGGCACCATGAAGTCACAACTGCCTTGGAGCTTGGAGTCGGCCGACTTGGCGTTTTGCCACAGCGGCGGCTTGGACTGGGACGCCACGCAAGCACTGGCGCCCATGGGCACGCGTGCCGAAGTGGCCGCCACCATCGAAGCTTTGGTTGAGCGCGTGAGCGCCCAAGCCCAAGCCGGAGACCACATCGTGTGCATGAGCAACGGTGGCTTTGGCGGCATACACGCCAAGCTGCTCAAAGCCTTGGCGCTTTAAGCGGGGGGCAAGCCCCCTGGGCTCAAGCGCGGGCCGCGATCACCGCCTGTGACAACACGTCCAAGGCGGCCAAAGAATCGTCCCAACCCAAGCAAGCGTCGGTGATGCTTTTGCCGTAGGTCAAGGCGTCCACGCGGTCTTTGCCCGGGGTGAACTTTTGTGCACCCGCTTGGATGTGGCTCTCGATCATGACCCCAAAAATGCTGCGCGAACCGCCGCGGATTTGACCCGCGATGTCGCGCGCCACCTCGAGTTGTTTCTCGTGCTGTTTGCTGCTGTTGGCATGGCTGCAATCGACCATCAAACGCGGGGCCAAGTGAGATGCCGACAGGTCGGCCACGGCCGTGGCCACGCTGGCTGCGTCGTAATTCGGAGCCTTGCCGCCGCGCAGGATCACGTGGCAGTCTTGGTTGCCCTTGGTCTGCACAATGGCCACTTGGCCGTTTTTGTGCACCGACAAAAAGTGGTGACCACGGGCCGCGGCCTGGATGGCATCGGTGGCGATTTTGATGTTGCCATCGGTGCCGTTTTTGAAGCCGATGGGCGCCGACAGACCCGAGGCCAATTCGCGGTGCACTTGGCTCTCGGTGGTGCGCGCACCAATCGCGCCCCAACTGATCAGGTCGCCGATGTACTGCGGGCTGATGACGTCCAGGAACTCGCTGCCGGCAGGCAAACCCAAACGGTTGATTTCGATCAGCAACTGGCGCGCCATGCGCAGGCCTTCGTCGATGCGAAAGCTCTCGTCCAAGTAGGGGTCGTTGATCA
>DAISXI010000214.1:0-1636 GCA_036825935.1 Hydrogenophaga sp. | reverse complement strand
TGTCGGCCCGCAGCACGCTCTACACCCTGACCAACAAGCGCGTGGTCATGCGCATCGGCATCGTGCTCACGCTGACCTTCAACCTGCCCTTCAAACGCATCGCGGGTGCATCACTCAAGACCCAAGGCGCGGGCACGGGTGACATCGCACTGGCCTTGCACCCCGAAGATCGCATCGGCTGGGCCCATCTGTGGCCGCACCAGCGCGCATGGCACATCACACAACCGCAACCCACCTTGCGCTGCGTGCCCAACAGCACACAAGTCGGCGAGCAACTGCTGAACCTGTGGCGTGCCGAACGTGCGGGCCAAAGCTTGCGCTTGGGTGATTCGCCAGCCACTGCGCCGGACAACACACCCAACCACGGCATGCTGGCATGAACACCCTACCCCAACACGACTGGCAGCCCAGTCGCCAAACGCCCCAGGCCCCAGGCCTGAACCGGCCCATGGCCTGGATCGGCGTGGTGCTGTTGTCCTTGCTGGTGGCCGTGGGACTGGCCCGTTGGTCGGGCCTGGACCCGCGCACGCCCGACGCCGCTGTGCAGTGGCAGCGCGACCTGCAGTTTCGCGACCTGCCCAGCGGCGACATTGCCGTGGTGGACCACCGCACCGGTCAGCCAGTGGCCCTGTTTTCTGGCGAGCAAGGCTTTTTGCGCAGCACCTTGCGCGCATTGGCCCGTGAACGGCAGCGCGAGAGCCTGGGCAAAGAAGCCCCCTTTTTGTTGATCGGCCGCACCGACGGCCGCCTGACCCTACAAGACCCCAGCACCGGTCAGCGCATTGACCTGGAGTCGTTTGGTCCCACCAACGCCGCCGTGTTTGCCAGCCTCCGATTGGCCGGCACAAAAGCCCCCTGACACCGCATCACCTTGACTTGGAGAACCCCATGAACGCCACCGCTGTCCACACCATCGAAACCGCCGAAGACGCCAACAAAAAGGCCGTGCACGACGACATGATCAGCCCGCGTTTTTACACCACCGACTTCGCCGCCATGGACCGCATCAGCGTCGAACCCGTGCGCGCCGAATGGGACAAGATGATGGCCGAGTACGAGGGCGACAACAACCACGACCACTTTCAGCGCGACGAGGCGTTTGCGGGTGAAGTGGCCGCGGGCATGGCCAGCCTCTCGCCCGAGATGCGCCAGGAATTCATGGACTTTTTGGTGAGCTCCCTCACATCGGAGTTTTCGGGTTGTGTGCTCTACAACGAGATCCGCAAGAACGTCACCAACCCCGACATCAAGCAGTTGATGACCTACTTGGCGCGCGACGAATCGCGCCACGCGGGCTTCATCAACCTGTCGCTGCGCGACTTCAACTTAGGCATTGACTTAGGCAATTTGAAGCGCACCAAGAAGTACACCTTCTTCAAGCCCAAATACATTTACTACGCAACCTACCTGTCCGAGAAGATCGGTTACGCCCGCTACATCACCATCTTCCGTCAGCTCGAAAAACACCCCGAAAAACGCTTTCACCCCATCTTTCGCTGGTTCGAGCGGTGGTGCAACGACGAGTTCCGCCACGGCGAATCGTTTGCGCTCATCATGCGCGCCAACCCCAAATTGCTCAGTGGCGGCAACAAGCTCTGGATTCGCTTTTTCTTGCTGGCCGTGTACGCCACCATGT
>DAISXI010000213.1:0-1684 GCA_036825935.1 Hydrogenophaga sp. | reverse complement strand
TTTGGCGTAGAGCCTACGGCTTACGCCGAAACGATATGGCCCTCGGTGCGTGATGCATTGCAACAATTGCGCGAGACCCTGAGCCCTGGCGTTTTTGACCCCAGCACCGATGAGCAAACTTTTGTACTCACCATGGCCGACGTGACGGCCACCATGCTGATGCCCGGCCTGATGCGCTGGCTCACCGCCCAAGCCCCCCACGTGAACATCCGCTTGCTGCCGCTGACCACCCGCGACCCGCGCGAGGTACTGCAATCGGGCTCGGTGGAGCTGGCCATTGGCCACTTTCCCGGTGTCATGGCCGAGCTCACCGCCAACCACTTGCAAGAAAGCGCTTCTCGCTTTTCCCATGAGCGCTTGTACGAAAGCCGCTATGTCGTGGCCATGCGCCGCAACCACCCCTTGGCCGGACAGCCCATCGCCTTGGACGACTACTGCGCGGCCCAACACCTCTTGGTCAACTTTTCGGGCCGTGCCCAAGGTTATGTGGACGAGGCCTTGGCCCAACAGGGCCTGGCGCGGCGCGTGAGCCTGACGGTCAACCAATTCTTCACCGCCGCGCGCGTGGTGGCCAACACCGACATGATCACCACCTTGCCGCACCATTTTTTGCAAGCCAGCGGCATGGGCGAGGCTTTGTGGATCACCGAGCTGCCCCTGAGCGTGCCCCCGGTGGTGGTGGACGCGCTGTGGAGCAAAACCCTCGACACGCAACCCGCGCACCAATGGTTGCGCAGCGCCGTGCTTCAGGCCAGCGAACTCAGCATGGCCGAGGATTGAATGCGCATCCAACTGCTCAGCGACCTGCACCTCGAAGCCAACCCAGCGTTCGTGGCCAGGCCCGACCCCGAAGCCGACCTGCTGGTCTTGGCCGGCGACATCGGCTCCTACCAAACCTTGGCCGATGGCCGCTGCATGGACGAGGCCGATTGGGGCCTGCGCCGCTTCTCACCGCGGCCCGAATACGCGGCTTGGCCCGTGCCCGTGGTGTTCGTGCCGGGCAACCACGAGTACGACGCGATGGACTGGGACCGCACCCACACCGAACTGCGCGCTGCGTGCGAACGCTTGGGCATCCATTGGTTGGAGCGCGAGGTCTTGACGCTGGACTCGGTGCGCCTGATCGGCACCACCTTGTGGACCGACTTTGATGCCGTGGGCCCGCGCGACAAAGCCTTTCGCGCCGCCAACTTCTACCTCTCCAAAATGGGCACCACGCGCCACGGCCAGCCCTTCGATGCACAAGCCATGCGGGCCTTGGCACTGGACTGCCAAGACTGGTTGCGCCGCGCCTTGCACACGCCCTTCGACGGTACCACCGTGGTCATCACGCACTTCGCGCCCACGCTGCACAGCGCCGACCCGCGTTACGGCCTCACGCCGGGCACGGCCGGTTTTTGCAACGCCATGGACGACTGCTTGCCCTTGGCCGATGTGTGGATGCACGGGCACTTGCATTGCCCACAAGACCAGCAGCTGGGCCGCTGCCACCTGATCGCCAACCCCTTGGGCTACGCGCACAAAAACGAGCAAGCGGCGTTTGCACCGCTGCGCAGCTGGCGCGTCACACCGGCCTGAGCTGGTCCTTGGCCGCGGCCTGCAAGGCGCGGCTGAGTTCGTCCAAGACCTCGGAGCCGAGGTTCCAGCAGTGCCAATACAAGGCCACGTCCAAACCAAACTTGGG
>DAISXI010000212.1:0-1698 GCA_036825935.1 Hydrogenophaga sp. | reverse complement strand
TGGGCTTGGTGCCGGGCGACCGCGTGGCGGTGATGATGCCCAACACGCCGCAGTACGCGGTGGCGGTGGCGGCTATTCTGCGGGCCGGTTTGGTCGTGGTCAACGTCAACCCGTTGTACACGCCGCGCGAGTTGCAGCACCAGCTCAAAGACTCGGGCAGCAAGGCCTTGGTGATCTTGGAGAATTTCGCCCACGTCTACCAAGCCTGCGCCGACGCCACGCCGGTCAAGCACGTGGTGCTCGCGGCCATGGGCGATGTGCTGAGCTTCTTCAAAGGCCACTTGGTCAACGCCGTGGTGAGGCACCACAAGAAACTCGTGCCGGCATTTGACTTACCCGATGCGGTGCGCTTCAACGACGCCCTGGCCCGCGGACGACGCACGGCGTGGGTCAAGCCAACGGTGCGTGGCGCCGACATGGCGGTGCTGCAGTACACCGGCGGCACCACCGGCGTGAGCAAGGGCGCGGTATTGCTTCACCGCAACGTTTTGGCCAACGTGCGCCAAGCCCATGCTTGGCACCAACCGGTCTTGGCCGACTTGCCCCCTGATGAGCAACTCACGAGTGTCTGCGCCTTGCCGCTGTACCACATCTTCGCGTTCACGGTGAACCTCGTCCTCTCTTGGGAGATGGGGGCCAAGAACATCCTGATACCCAACCCGCGCGACTTGCCCGATGTGCTCAAGACCTTGCGCAAAGAGCGTTTCCACAGCTTCCCGGCCGTCAATACCTTGTTCAACAGCTTGGTCAACCACCCCGATTTCCACACCGTCGATTGGCGGCACTTGCGCGCTTCGGTGGGCGGCGGCATGGCGGTTCAGCGGGTGGTCGCTCAGCGCTGGCTGGCCGAGACCGGGTGCCCAATTTGTGAGGGCTACGGTTTGTCCGAGACGAGCCCGATTGCCAGCTGCAACGCCCTGACGATCCGCGAATTCAACGCCACCATTGGCCTGCCTTTGCCCAACACGCGCATGAAGTGTGTGGACGATGCGGGCAACACGGTGCCCGAGGGTGAGCCCGGCGAAATTGCCATTCAAGGCCCGCAGCTGATGGCGGGCTATTGGCAGCGCCCCGACGAGACCGCCAAGGTGATGACGGCCGATGGGTTTTTCCGAACGGGCGACATCGGCACCATGGACGCGCAGGGCTTCTTCAAGATCGTGGACCGCAAAAAAGACATGGTCTTGGTCAGCGGCTTCAACGTGTACCCCAACGAGATCGAAGACATCGTGGCCCAATTGCCCGGCGTGCTGGAGTGCGCAGTGGTGGGGATTCCCGATGACAAAACCGGCGAAGCGGTGAAGTTGGTGGTGGTGAAAAAGGACCCCAACCTCACGGAGTCCGATGTCATGGGCCATTGCCGCGTCCAGCTCACCAGTTACAAGCGGCCCAAGGTGGTGGTGTTCCAAGACAGCCTGCCCAAAACACCGGTGGGCAAAATTTTGCGCCGCGAGTTGCGCGGCGTTTGAGTGCGCTGGCGCCTCAGCGCAGCCAACCGCGTTGGCGGAAATACACCATGGGCACCAAGGCCGAGAGCACCATCAGGCCGATGGCCATGGGGTAGCCGAAGGTCCAGTTCAGCTCGGGCATGAAAGCGAAGTTCATGCCGTAGCTGCTGGCCACCAAGGTGGGCGGCAGCAAGGACACGCTGGCCACCGAGAAGATCTTGATGATCTTGTTCTGGTTGATGTTGATGAA
>DAISXI010000211.1:0-1730 GCA_036825935.1 Hydrogenophaga sp. | reverse complement strand
ACTCAACTGGGCATTGACCCGATCCACTTCGGCCTTGTGATGGTGCTCAACCTGATGATCGGCCTGATCACGCCCCCGGTCGGGTTGGTGCTGTTCATCATGGCAAGGATTGGTGAAATCAGCATCGAACGAACCATGGTGGCCTTGTTGCCCTGGTTCATTCCTTTGCTGGGCAGCTTGGTGGTCATCACCTATGTCCCGCAGATTGTTTTGTGGCTGCCCAGCCAGTTTTATTGAGTTTTACACATGAGCAGTTTCATCCGCCTACACCCGTCTGACGACGTGGTCATCGCCCGCAGCCAACTCATGAGCGGCAGCGCCGTCGAAGGCGTGCCCGTGCGCGGCCTCATACCCCCGGGCCACAAAATCGCCACCCGCGCCATCGCTCTGGGTGAGCCGGTGCGGCGTTACAACCAGGTCATTGGGTTTGCGTCGCAAGCCATCGCGCCGGGCGAGCATGTGCACACGCACAACCTGAACATGGGTGCTGAGAAAGGCAACTTCGAGCGCGACTACGCCATCGGCCAAGACGTGAAACCCGAACCGGTGCGCCAGCAAGCCACCTTCATGGGCTACCAACGTTCTGACGGCCGCGTGGCCACGCGCAACTACATCGGCGTGTTGTCGAGCGTGAACTGCTCGGCCACCGCCGCGCGTGCGATGGCCGACCATTTTTCCAGGCGCAACAACCCGGCGGCTCTCGCCAACTTTCCAAACGTGGATGGTGTGGTGGCTTTGACGCACGGCACCGGCTGCGGCATGGACACCGAAGGTCTGGGCATGCAGTTGCTGGAGCGCACCCTGGCCGGTTACGCCACACACGCCAACTTTTGGGGCGTGGTGGTGGTGGGCTTGGGCTGCGAGTCAAACCAACTCAAAAGCTGGTTGGCACACAGCAGCTTGAGCGAAGGCGACACGCTCAAGGTCTTCAACATTCAGGACTCGGGCGGCACGCGCCTGACGGTCGAAAAAGGCATTGCCTTGATCGAAGAAATGCTGCCCCGCGCCAACGCTGTGCAACGCACACCGTGCAGCGCCGAGCACATCACCGTGGGCCTGCAGTGCGGCGGTTCGGACGGTTATTCGGGCATCAGCGCCAACCCCGCGCTGGGGGCTGCAGTGGACTTGCTGGTGCAGCACGGCGGCACCGCGATCCTGAGCGAAACACCCGAAATTTATGGCGCCGAGCATTTGCTCACCCGCCGTGCTGTGAAGCCCGAAGTGGCGCACAAATTGGTCGAGCGCATCAAATGGTGGGAAAACTACACCGCCATCAACGGCGGCGAGATGAACAACAACCCCTCGCCCGGCAACAAGGCGGGTGGTCTGACCACCATCTTGGAAAAGTCTTTGGGTGCGGTGGCCAAGGGCGGCACCAGCAATCTACAAGCGGTGTACGAATACGCTGAACCCGTCACCGCCAAAGGCTTTGTCTACATGGACACACCCGGCTACGATCCGGTGAGTGCCACAGGCCAAGTGGCGGGTGGTGCCAACTTGATCTGCTTCACCACAGGGCGCGGCAGTGCCTATGGTTGCGCGCCATCACCCAGCCTCAAGTTCTCGACCAACACGGCCCTGTGGAAAAAGCAGGAAGAGGACATGGACCTGAACTGCGGCGAGATCGTGGACGGCGGCGCGAGCATCGCCGAGATGGGCCAGCGCATCTTTGAAATGATTCTGGCGGCAGCGTCTGGCGAGCCCACCAAGAGCGAGCGCCACGGTTACGG
>DAISXI010000210.1:0-1732 GCA_036825935.1 Hydrogenophaga sp. | reverse complement strand
TCGAGTACCTGCGAGAATTCGAACGCCTACACGCCTGAACATCAATACACCCATGGCCAAAACACTTGCCGAGCTGCGCGTTCAAATCGACGCGGTGGACCGCGACCTCTTGCAACTGCTCAACCAACGCGCAGCCTTGGCCAACGAAGTGGGCGAGATCAAACGCGCCGAAGGCTCGCCGGTGTTCCGCCCCGAGCGCGAAGCCCAAGTCATCCACGGTTTGCAATCGGTCAACCCCGGCCCTTTGAAGAACACCAGTGTGGGCTGGATTTGGCGCGAAATCATGTCCGCCTGCCGTGCGCTGGAAGCGCCGCAGCGCGTCGCGTTTTTGGGCCCCAAAGGCACCTTCAGCGAACAAGCCGCCTTGGGCTTTTTTGGCTCGAGTATCGAAGCCATCCCCTGCGCGAGCATCGACGAGGTGTTCCGCGCCACCGCCGCGGGCTCGGCCCAGTTCGGTGTGGTGCCGGTGGAGAACTCCACCGAAGGCGCGGTCTCGCGCTCGCTGGACCTGTTCTTGCAGTCGCCGGTGCACATCGTGGGCGAAACCAGCCTCTTGATCCGCCACAACCTGCTGCGCCAGCACAACGACCTGAGCGGCATCGAAGCCGTCTTGGCCCACCCCCAAGCCTTGGCCCAATGCCAAGGCTGGCTCAACATCCATTTGCCCAACGCAGAGCGGCGCGCCGTTTCGAGCAACGCCGAAGGCGCACGACTGGCGGCCAGCGAACCGACTTGGGCGGCCATCGCCAGCGAACGCGCGGCCACCGAGTTTGGCTTGCACATCGCCGCTCACGCCATCCAAGACGAGGCCTTCAACCGCACCCGCTTCGCCGTCATTTGCCTGCCGCAAACCTTGGCCACGCCCGAGGCCAGCGGCCAAGACTGCATCAGCTTGGTGGTCTCGGTGCCCAACCGCGCCGGCGCGGTGCACGACCTGCTCGTGCCCTTGAAAACCCACGGCGTGTCGATGACGCGCTTCGAATCCCGCCCCGCCAAATCGGGTCAGTGGGAGTATTTTTTCTATATCGACCTGCGGGGCCACCCATCGCAAGCCCACGTGGCCTCGGCGTTGGCGGACTTGCAAGGTCTGTGCGCGTTCTACAAGGTCCTGGGGGTCTACCCCGCCATGGATTGACGCCCACCCTCACACGCGCTTGACCATGTTCAAACAACTCGGACTCATTGGCTGCGGCCTGATGGGCGGCTCTTTTGCCTTGGCGCTCAAGCGCGCGGGATTGGTACAAATCGTGGTGGGGCACAGCCAGTCGCCCGCCAGCGCCCAAAAAGCCTTGAAACTCGAGGTGATCGACCGGGTGGTGGGTACCGCGGCCGAAGCGGCACAAGGGGCCGACTTGGTCTTGGTGGCCGTGCCGGTGGCCGCGATTGAAGCCACGCTGCAAGCCATTGGCCCTTACTTGTCCGCAGACAGCTTGGTCATGGACGTGGGCTCCACCAAACAAGACGTGGTGCTCGGCGCACGTCGCGCTTTGGGTGCGCAGCTGGGCCGCTTCGTGCCCGTCCACCCCATCGCGGGCAAAGAGCACGCCGGCGTGGAGCACGCCACGGCCGACCTCTACGACGGCTGCCAAGTGGTGCTCACCCCCACCGAAGACACACCACCGACCAGCACCGAACGCGCCCACGCGCTGTGGCAAGCCTTGGGCTGCCGCGTGCGCCGCATGACGCCCGAGGCCCACGACGAGGCCTACGCCGCGGTCAGCCACCTGCCCCA
>DAISXI010000209.1:0-1745 GCA_036825935.1 Hydrogenophaga sp. | reverse complement strand
TACCCGAAAACTCGAAGGCGCTAGTGTGTATCAAATGCGATAAAAATGCAAGCGAATGCCCATTAAACAGGCAAAGACAGTTTGTTCATTTTTGCTGCATGTGAGTGCACACACCCGTCGAAACGATCACCGCGCGGCGTTGGCGTCCGCCACGGTCAGCGCGGTCATGTTCACAATTCGGCGCACCGTGGTGCTGGGCGTCAAAATGTGCACCGGTTTGGCCGCACCCAACAAGACCGGGCCGACGGCGATGTTGCCGCCTGCCGCTGTTTTGAGCAGGTTGTAGGCGATGTTGGCGGCATCGATGTTGGGCAGAACCAACAAGTTGGCATCACCCACCAGTGTGCTGTTGGGCATGAGGGCCTGGCGTGCTGCAGCATCCAGTGCAACGTCACCGTGCATTTCGCCGTCCACCTCAAGCCAAGGTGCGTTTTGGCGCAACAAGTCCAGCACGTCGCGCATCTTCAAAGCGCTGGGCTGGTCAGATGAGCCGAAATTGGAGTGCGACAGCAGTGCCGCCTTGGGCTCGATGCCAAAACGGCGCATTTCTTCAGCGGCCATGATGGTGAATTCGGCCAATTGTTGGGCGGTGGGGTCGTAGTTGACATGGGTGTCGACCATGAACACCTGACGGCCCGGCAGCATCAAACCGTTCATGCAAGCGAAGGTGTTCACACCTTTGCGCTTGCCAACCACTTGGTCGATGTAATTCAGGTGCATGGGGTTGGTGCCCCAGGTGCCGCAAATCATGCCGTCTACATCGCCTTTGTGCAGCAGCATGGCGCCAATGAGCGACAAACGGCGACGCATTTCAATTTTGGCAATTTGCTCTGTGACGCCCTTGCGCTCGGTCATGCGGTGGTAGGTCTGCCAGAAATCGCGGTAACGGTGATCCATCTCGACGTTGACCACGTCGTAGTCCAGTTCTTCCTTCAGGCGCAGACCGAATTTTTCGATGCGCTCGGCGATCACAGCCGGACGCCCGATCAAGGTCGGACGGGCAATGCCTTCGTCCACCACGATCTGGGCGGCACGCAGCACGCGTTCTTCTTCGCCCTCGCTGTAGGCGATGCGTTTTTTCAGGGCGCGTTTGGCGGCCGTGAAGATAGGCTTCATCATGGTGCCCGAGGCGTACACAAAGCCTTGCAGGCGCTCACGGTAAGCGTCCATGTCGGCAATCGGGCGCGAAGCCACACCGCTTTCCGCTGCAGCCTGGGCCACAGCCGGGGCGATTTTCATCATCAGGCGTGGGTCAAAGGGCTTCGGAATCAGGTATTCGGGGCCAAAGGCCAAAGGCTCGCCCACATAGGCCGCAGCCACCACTTCGCTTTGCTCAGCCTGCGCCAGCTCGGCAATCGCGTGTACCGCGGCGATTTCCATCTCCAGCGTGATGGTGGTCGCGCCGCAATCCAAAGCACCCCGGAAGATATAGGGGAAACACAGGACGTTGTTGACCTGGTTGGGGTAATCGGTGCGGCCTGTGGCCATGATGGCGTCGTCACGCACCGCTTTGACGTCTTCGGGGTTGATTTCGGGGTTGGGGTTGGCCAGCGCAAAAATCAGGGGCTTGGCGGCCATGGACTGGACCATGTCCTGCTTGAGTACACCACCCGCCGACAAGCCCAGGAAAACATCGGCGCCTGCAATCACCTCGCGCAGTGTGCGCTGATCGGTTTTTTGCACAAACTGGATCTTGTCTTCGTCCATCAACTCGGTGCGGCCTTCGTAGACCACGCCCGCCAAGT
>DAISXI010000208.1:0-1768 GCA_036825935.1 Hydrogenophaga sp. | reverse complement strand
TCGGGGTTTTTGAGGTCGAGCGTGAGGCTCTCTTTGGAGCGGTTGGTCCACACAAAGTGCGAGGACTGGCCGCGCACCCGCGTGTCGTAGGCCCGCGCAAAATCACCCGCGCCGGGGCGTTCAATCTTGATGACGCGTGCGCCCAAGTCGGCCAGTTGGCGCGTGCAAAAAGGCGCGGCAATCGCGTGTTCGAGAGAGACGACGGTGATGCCGTCCAGAGGTCTTGGCGATGTCATGTCAGAGCGGATGTCAGAACGAACGGGGCAGCCCGAGGATGTGCTCGGCCACGTAGCTGAAGATCATGTTGGTCGAGACCGGGGCCACCTGGTACAGGCGGGTCTCGCGGAACTTGCGCTCGATGTCGTATTCGCACGCAAAGCCAAAACCGCCGTGCGTTTGCAGGCAGACGTTGGCCGCTTCCCAGCTGGCCTTGGCCGCGAGGTATTTGGCCATGTTGGCTTCGGCCCCGGCGTTTTGCATCGCGTCGATTTTTTCGCAGGCCTTCCAGCGCATCAGGTTGGCGGCTTCCAGCTCAATGAAGGCGTCGGCAATCGGGAACTGCACGCCCTGGTTTTGGCCGATGGGGCGGCCGAACACCACACGGTCTTTGGCGTATTTGGTGGCGCGGTCGATGAACCAGTAGCCGTCGCCAATGCACTCGGCCGCGATCAGCACGCGCTCGGCGTTCAGGCCGTCGAGCAAGGTCTTGAAGCCCTTGCCCTCTTCACCCAAGAGCGCGTCTTCGGGGATTTCGAGGTTGTCAAAAAACAGCTCGTTGGTCTCATGGTTGACCATGTTCAAGATGGGCCGCACCGTGAGGCCGTTGCCGATCGCTTGCTTCAAGTCAATCAGGAAACACGACAGGCCCTCAGAGCGCTTGGTGACTTGGTCGGCGGGCGTGGTGCGGGCCAGCAAGATCATCAGGTCGCTGTGCTGGATGCGCGAGATCCAGACCTTTTGGCCGTTGATGACCCAGCGGCCGTCTTTTTTGACGGCGGTGGTTTTGAGCTTGGTGGTGTCGCTGCCCGTGGTGGGCTCGGTCACGCCCATGGACTGGATGCGCAACTCGCCTGTGGCGATCTTGGGCAAGAGCAAATTTTTCTGCGCGTCAGAGCCGCTGCGCACGATGGAATTCATCACATACATCTGGCCGTGGCAGGCGCCCGAGTTGCCGCCCGAGCGGTTGATCTCCTCCATGATGACCGAAGCCTCGGCCATGCTCAGGCCCGAGCCGCCGTATTGCTGCGGAATCAACGCGGCCATCCAGCCCGCCTTGGTGAGGGCATCGACAAACTCTTCGGGGTAGCCGCGTTTTTCGTCGACCTTGCGGTGGTACTCGTCTGGGAACTGGGCGCACAGGGCGCGCACGGCATCGCGGATGTCTTGGTATTGGTCGGGTGAGGTGTGCATGGTTTTTGTGTCAGTGAAAAGTTTCAGGCCAGCGTGACTTGCGCTTGCATGGTGAGCCAGCCTTCGTGGTCACAAGCCCAGAGCTCAACCGTTTTGCCGTCAGTTGACGGGCGGCCGTTCAAGCGGAAAGGGTGCAGGTCAAAGGTGGGGCGCACAGCGCGGAACTGGAACGAAGCCAGCCGCGCTCCGGGCACTTGCCTGCGCACCAGGTCGACCAGCAAGGTGGCAATGAGCGGACCGTGCACGATGAGGCCGGGGTAGCCTTCTTCTTGTGTGACGTAGCTGCGGTCGTAATGGATGCGATGGCCGTTGAAGGTGAGCGCCGAATAGCGAAACAACGACACCGGGTCGGGCACAA
>DAISXI010000207.1:0-1793 GCA_036825935.1 Hydrogenophaga sp. | reverse complement strand
CCCCTAGGCCGTGCGCCTCTTAGCCGTATTTCTTGGTTGACGGGTGATACAAAATTTCGGCAAATCTTTGAATTTATGTATCATCAAACCGCCTGCGAGCCCCGTCCCTGCTGACCACCCCCTCAAAACAAGGGGTTCTGGCGGCCTCCAAAAACCACCCCTGCTTAACCAACGTGAATTAATTGGAATCTGACCCCAATTGTTCATGACCCCAATAACTAGGCCTGCCGCATCCACACGACACATCGCTGCGCCTCCAAGCCCGGCACCTGCAACAGCTGCACCTCGTCAACCCGCAAACCCGGTGGCAGCGCGGCGAGCTCTTCATCCGGCACCCTGCCCTTCATCGCCATCCAGACACCGCCCGGCTTCAAGGCTGCAGCGGACCAAGTTGTGAAGTCGGCCAAGGAAGCAAACGCGCGGGAACAGACCAGGTCATAGCTCTCGGTCAAATCCTCCACCCGGGCATGGATGCCGCGCAAATTGTGCAGGCCCAAGCTGTGCGCCGCGGTCTGAATGAATGCCGCTTTTTTGGCCACAGTGTCCACCGCGCTCACTTGCCACTGCGGGCAGGCCACGGCCAAGACCACGGCTGGCAGGCCGCCGCCCGCGCCCACGTCCAGCACGGTTTGCAGCGCGGGCAGCCGCGCTTTCAAGGGTTGCACCACGGCCAAACAATCCAGCAGATGTTGGGTCAGCATTTGCGCCGGGTCGCGCACGGCGGTGAGGTTGTAGACCTTGTTCCACTTGCCCAGCAGGTCCAGATAGTCCAAGAGTTGTTGCTGCTGCGCCGGGCTCAAGGCCAGGCCGAGTTGGTTCAAGCCCTCAGAAAGCGCCCCCGCCAACGGGTGGCTCACACCGACGCCTCGGTTTTTTCAGGGGCAAAACCGCCATAGCGAGCACGCCGCAAATGGATCAGCAACAAGGAAATGGCCGCTGGGGTGACGCCCGAAATGCGCGACGCCTGGCCCAGGGTTTCGGGCCGGTGCTTGTCCAGCTTTTGCCGCACCTCGATGCTGAGGGCTGGAATCGCCAGGTAGTCCAGGCTGGGCGGCAACGGCAGTTGTTCATAGTGGGCGGCGCGGGCCACCTCCTCGCGCTGGCGGTCGATGTAACCCGAGTACTTGGCGGCGATGTCCACCTGCTCGATCACTGTTTCACGTGAAACATCGTCCAGCGCGGCCAAGTCAAAGCTGGCAAAGCGCCCGCCGTCCAAGCTCATCAGGGCGTCATAGCTCACATCCGGGCGGCGCAGCAAATCGGCCAAGCTGTGTTCATGGCTGATGGCCTTGCCCAACACCCGCTCGGATTCGGCCGCCGCCAAATTGGCCGGGCTGACCCAGGTGGCCGCCAAGCGCTGTGTTTCACGTGAAACAGCATCCCGTTTTCGGCAAAAGCTGTCCCATTGGGCGTCGCCCACCAAACCCAGCTCGCGCCCTTTGTCGGTCAGGCGGGCGTCGGCATTGTCCTCGCGCAATTGCAATCGGAATTCGGCGCGGCTGGTGAACATGCGGTAGGGCTCGATCACGCCTTGGCTGACCAAGTCATCCACCAACACGCCAAGGTAGGCTTGGTCCCGCCCCGGTGTCCAAGCTTCTTGACCACGCACTTGCAACGCCGCATTCAGGCCAGCGTACAAACCTTGGGCGGCCGCTTCTTCATAGCCGGTGGTGCCATTGATTTGACCGGCGAAAAACAGCCCGTCTATTTGTTTGGTTTCGAAGCTGCGCTTGAGTTCGCGCGGGTCAAAGTAGTCGTACTCGATGGCGTAGCCCGGGCGCAAGATGTGGGCG
>DAISXI010000206.1:0-1802 GCA_036825935.1 Hydrogenophaga sp. | reverse complement strand
CCACCGCCCTTGTTGCGGTTGCCCGAGCGCATGGCGTCGATGCTGGTGCGCAGCGGGTCGGGCTGGCCACCGGGGTTGCCGGTGCGTGGGCGTGGCTCGCGGATGCGCAAGCTGCCCAAGTGGGCGTTCGGGCCGGGCTGGCGCTCGGGACGGTCACCGCCCTCAAAGTGCTCAGCGCGGGGTGGACGGTCACCTCGGTCGGCGCTGCGCTCGGGACGTGGGCCACCGTTGCCTTGTGGGCGTGGGCCGTTGTGGCTGGGACGTGGACCGTTCGGGCGGCGCGTGTCGCGGCGCTCTTGGCCACCACCGTCAAAACCACCCTCAGCGCCGGGCTGGGCGGCGCGTTCGGCGCGGCGTGGGCGGTTTTGGCCGCGGCCACCACCACCTCCGCCGCCGTTGCCACCCTCAGTGGCTTTTTTCTCGCGCACGCGGGTGAGCATTTCGGTGCGAGCGGCCTTGGCCGCAGCGGCCATCACGTCGCGGCTCGGGGGCTTGCCCGCACCGCCCCAGATGGTTTGGCGACCCATGGCGATGGGCTCGGCTTTTTCGCCGGGCTCGGGCATGAACTCGGGGAACATTTGCACCGGAATTTGTTGCTTGGTGAAGCGCTCGATGTCCATCATGAAGCCTTCTTCGTCCAGGCTCACGAGGTTGACGGCTTCGCCGCTGTTGCCCGCGCGACCGGTGCGGCCGATGCGGTGCACATAGTCTTCACAGACGTTGGGGATCTCGTAGTTCACCACGTGTGGCAACTCATCGATGTCGATGCCGCGTGCGGCGATGTCGGTGGCGACCAAGGCGCGGATCTCACCGCTCTTGAAGCCGGCCAAGGCTTGCGTGCGCGCACCCTGGCTCTTGTTGCCGTGCAAGGCCATGGCTTGGATGCCGTTTTTGGTCAAGAACTCGGCCACGTTGTTGGCGCCGAATTTGGTGCGCGTGAACACCAAGACCTGGCTCCAGTTGTGCTGGTTGATGATATGCACCAACAGCGCTTTTTTCTTGCCGCGGCCCACGGGGTGGATCACTTGGGTGATGCGCTGCACCGTGGTGTTGCGCGGCGTGACCTGGATGTGTTGTGGGTCTTTGAGCAAATTGCTGGCCAAGTCGCGAATCTCGTCGCTGAAGGTGGCCGAGAACAAGAGGCTTTGTTTGTCTTTGGGCACCAAGGCCAAGATTTTCTTGACGTCGTGGATGAAGCCCATGTCGAGCATGCGGTCGGCTTCGTCGAGCACGAGCACCTGCACGGTGGACAGGTCCAAAAAGCCTTGCTGCTGCAAGTCGAGCAAACGGCCGGGCGTGGCCACCAAAATGTCCACGCCTTTTTTCAGGGCGTTGATTTGGGGGTTCATGCCCACGCCACCGAAGATCACGGCCGAGGTCAGCGATAGGTGGGCACCGTATTGGCGCACCGACTCTTCGACCTGCGCGGCGAGTTCGCGTGTGGGGGTGAGCACCAAAGCGCGCACGCCCACACCGCCAAAGCGGTTCTTGCTGCGCTCACTGGCTTGCAGGCGGTGCAGCAAGGGCAGGGTGAAGGCGGCGGTCTTGCCGGTGCCGGTTTGGGCGCCGGCGAGCAAGTCGTGCCCCGCGAGCACCGCGGGGATGGCTTGCGCCTGAATGGGGGTGGGGGTCTCGTAGCCTTGCTCGCGCACCGCTTGGACAATGGCCGGGGCCAAATTCAATTCATCAAAGTTCATTTCAAGAGCGCCGTCTGCGGCGCGGGCATTGGCTCTTTAGCTGCGGTGAGCAGCGACCAGTCGGGGCCAATGTGGTCGATCAATTGAGCTTGTCTCCGCAGGCGA
>DAISXI010000205.1:0-1835 GCA_036825935.1 Hydrogenophaga sp. | reverse complement strand
CCATGGCCATGGGCGAGCGCACGCCATTGGCCGCGCTGGACGCCCCGGCCTCGGGCCGCATGGCGGTGGCCGAGGCCATCACCAACCTCTTGGCCGCGCCGATGGCGCTGGACCGCGTCAAGCTCTCGGCCAACTGGATGGCCGCTTGCGGCGAAGCCGGTGAAGACGCCGCGCTGTTCGACACCGTCAAAGCCGTGGGCTTGGAACTCTGCCCCGCCTTGGGCATTTCGATCCCCGTGGGCAAAGACAGCCTGTCCATGCGCACGCAGTGGCAGCACGAAGGCCAAGCGCACAAAGTGGTCTCGCCGGTCAGCCTGATCGTCACCGCCTTTGCCAGCCTGCCGGATGTGCGCGGCACCCTCACGCCCCAACTCAACGCCAGCTTGGACGACACCAGCCTGATCTTGGTGGACTTGGGCCGTGGCCGCCAACGCATGGCCGGCAGCCTCTTGGGCCAAGTCTTGGGCCAAAGCGGTTGCCCCAGCACCGACGGTGTGCCCGATCTGGACGACCCACAAGACCTGATTTCCTTGGTGAACGCGGTCAACGCCTTGCGAGCCCAAGGTCACCTCTTGGCCTACCACGACCGCAGCGACGGCGGCCTCTTGGCCGCGGTGGCCGAGATGGCGTTTGCGGGCCACGTGGGCGTGGCGCTCAACGTGGACATGTTGGTCACCGAAGGTGACGGCATCAGCGACAGCCGCGCCGACCACGGCGACGCCAAGAACTGGGCCAAGCAGGTCAGCGTGCGCCGCCACGAGCGCACGCTCAAGGCCTTGTTCAACGAAGAACTCGGTGTGGTCTTGCAAGTGCCCACCGCCGTGCGCAGCGAGGTCATGCAGACCCTGCGCGAGCACGGCCTGAGCCAGCACAGCCACGTGATCGGCAAAACCCGTCCCGCCAGTTCGACCATGGACGCGGGCAAAGGCCAGTTGCAAATTTGGCGCGACACCCAAGCGATTTTCAGCGCCGACCTGTTCGACCTGCACCAAGTGTGGGACAGCGTGAGCTGGCGCATCGCCCGCGAACGCGACAACCCGGCTTGCGCCGATGCCGAACACGCCGCGGCGGGCTTGGCTCAAGACCCGGGCATGCACGTCTCGCTGAGCTTTGACCCTGCCGAGAACGTGGCAGCACCCTACCTGAACCTCTCGCGCCCCAAAGTGGCGATCCTGCGCGAGCAGGGCGTGAACTCCCACGTCGAGATGGCCTACGCCTTCCACGAGGCCGGTTTTGAAGCGCACGACGTGCACATGACCGACTTGCAAAGCGGCCGCGCCCAATTGGGCGACTTCAAAGGCGTGGTGGCCTGTGGTGGTTTCAGCTACGGCGACACCTTGGGTGCGGGCATCGGTTGGGCGCGCTCCATCACCTTCAATCTGCAACTCTCCGAGCAGTTCCAACGCTTTTTTGCGCGCACCGACACCTTTGGTTTGGGCGTGTGCAACGGCTGCCAAATGTTCGCCGAACTCGCCGATATCATTCCCGGCGCACAAGCCTGGCCGCGCTTCACCACCAACCAAAGCGAGCGCTTCGAAGCGCGCTTGTCCATGGTCGAGGTGTTGGAGTCGCCCAGCCTGTTCTTGCAAGGCATGGCGGGCAGCCGCTTGCCGATCGCGGTGGCGCACGGCGAGGGTTTTGCGAACTTTGCCCACCGAGGCAATCCGGCTCTGGCCTTAGCGGCGATGCGCTTTGTGGACCACCACGGTGCGCCCACCGAGCAATACCCGCTCAACCCCAACGGCAGCCCCGGGGGTTTGACCGCGGTCACCACCGCCGACGGCAGATTCACGGCCATGATGCCGCACCCCGAGCGCGTGTTCCGCAACGTGCAA
>DAISXI010000204.1:0-1855 GCA_036825935.1 Hydrogenophaga sp. | reverse complement strand
CGAGAGGTCAAGCCATGGGAATCTGGTTGGAGCTGGGTATTTTTGGTCTGGTGTTGGTGTTTGCCTTTTGGCAAATGCGCGACGTGCGCAAGGCGCAAGAACAGACGCGCCAACAGCGGGCGCGGGAGGCCGAAGAAGCCGACAAGGCCGGCCAAAGTGGTGGTCCAGAGGCCGACGGCCCCTGAAACGGCCGCTCAGTGAGCGGCGTTGAACTGCAAGGCCGCCAAGCTGGCGTACAAGCCACCTTTGGCTTGCAGCTCGGCGTGGGTGCCCTGCTCCACCAAGCGGCCGCGGTCCATCACCCAAATCACATCGGCGCGTTGCACCGTGGCCAAGCGGTGGGCGATCACCAGCGTGGTGCGACCGACCATGGCCTTATCGAGTGCGGCTTGCACCATTTTTTCGCTTTGTGCATCGAGCGCGCTGGTGGCTTCGTCGAGCAGCAAGAGCGGCGGGTTTTTCAGGATGGCGCGTGCGATGGCGATGCGCTGGCGCTGACCACCCGACAAGCGCACGCCACGGTCACCCAAGTAGGTGTCATAACCTTCGGGCAGTTCTTGGATGAAGGCTTGGGCATGAGCGGCTTCGGCGGCGGCGTGCACGTCGGCCAGGTTAGCGTCGGGGCGGCCGTAGCGTATGTTCTCGATGACCGTGCCCGAAAAAATCACCGGCTCTTGCGGCACGATGGCCATGCGTTCGCGCAGGGCGTGGAGGTCCATCTGATCGATCGGCACACCATCGAGCACGATGCGGCCCGACTGCGGGTCGTGAAAGCGCATCAACACATCGAACAGCGTGGTTTTGCCCGCGCCGCTGGGGCCCACCACGGCCACGGTCTGACCAGGGCGGATGTGGCCACTGAGCTCATCCAGCGCCCAAGTATGGGGACGCGAAGGGTAATGGAACTTCACCGACTCCAGCTGCACAGACGAGCCGCCTTGCGGCCATGCGGCCGCTTGGGGGTGGTCCGCGATCTTGAGGTTGGACTGCGTGTGCAGCAATTCCATGAGGCGCTCGGTCGCCCCGGCTGCGCGCAGCAAATCGCCGTAAACCTCGCCGAGCACCGCAAACGCACTGGCCAGCAAGATGACGTAGAACACCGTCTCGCCCAATTGACCGGCGGTGCTGGTGCCCGCACGCACGGCCAAGGTGCCCATGTACAAACCCCACAGCAACACCGCGCTGGAGGCCACGATGATGAAGCCCACCAACACCGCGCGGGCACGGATGCGGCCCAGCGCCGAACCCAAGGCACGCACCGTGGACTCGATGAAACGTTGTGTCTCGCGGCCTTCGGCAGCGTAGCTTTGCACCACGCTGATGGCGTTGAGCACCTCGGAGGCGATGGCGCTCGAATCGGCCACGCGGTCTTGGTTCGTGCGCGACAAGCGCCGCACGCGTCGACCCAAATACACGCTCGGGAAAATCACCGCGACCAGCACCGCCACCACCTGCAGCA
Source organism: Hydrogenophaga sp. (assembly GCA_036825935.1). GTDB lineage: Bacteria > Pseudomonadota > Gammaproteobacteria > Burkholderiales > Burkholderiaceae_C > Hydrogenophaga. The sequence goes on along the minus strand of DAISXI010000204.1, from coordinate 396 downwards.
TGAGCACGGGGTTGGTCCACACCAGCATGAGCAGCGCCCCCGCACCCATGACCAGGTTGCGCAGGCCCATGGAAAAAGAAGACCCCACCACGGTTTGCACCAGCGTGGTGTCGTTGGTCAGGCGCGAGAGCACCTCACCGGATTGCGTGGTTTCAAAAAAAGCCGGGCTTTGCTTGAGCACATGGCCGTAGACCGCGTTGCGCAAATCGGCGGTCACACGCTCACCCAGCCAACTCACGGTGTAGTAGCGCCCAGCCGAGAACACCGCCAAGGCCACCGCCACCGCAAACAGCTGCAAAAAATTGCCTGACAGCTGGTCAGCCGTCGCGCCACTGGCCAATCCTTGGTCGATCAACTGGCGCAAAACCCAAGGAAACGCCAGGGTGGTGCCCGCCG
>DAISXI010000203.1:0-1857 GCA_036825935.1 Hydrogenophaga sp. | reverse complement strand
GCTACGTCATCATCGGCACCGCCGCCGTCAAGAACCCCGGCTTTTTGAAAGACGCCTGCACCGCCTTTGGCGGCCACATCATCGTGGGCCTGGACGCCAAAGACGGCAAAGTCGCCACCGACGGCTGGAGCAAGCTCACCGGCCACGAAGTGGTGGACCTGGCCAAGAAGTTCGAAGACTGGGGTGTCGAGTCCATCATCTACACCGACATTGGCCGCGACGGCATGCTGAGCGGCATCAACATTGACGCCACCGTCAAGCTGGCCCAAGCCCTGACCATCCCTGTGATCGCTTCCGGTGGGCTGTCCAATATGGCCGACATCGAGCAGCTGTGCGCCGTGGAAGATGAAGGCGTGGAAGGCGTGATCTGCGGCCGCGCCGTGTATTCGGGCGACCTCGACTTCGCGCTGGCGCAGCAACGCGCCGACGAACTCAACGGCTGATCCTTTCCCTCGCTGTTACCCATGAGCGCTCAGGCCACTTGTCGCGACACCGCGTTCGCGGGCCTGCCCGCTTGCGAGTTGGCGCTGCCGCAAGGCGACCGCTTGCGGGTGGCGCTGCACGGTGCGCATGTGCTGTCTTGGGTGTCCGGCGGTCAAGAGCGCTTGTACCTCAGCCCCCAAAGTATTTTGGACGGCCAAGCCGCCATTCGCGGTGGTGTGCCTGTGTGTTTTCCACAGTTCAACCAACGCGGCCCCATGGCCGACCGTTTGCCCAAACACGGCTTTGCCCGCAACGTGGCTTGGTTGGCCGATGCGCCCGAACTGGGTGCCGAGCACGCCCGCCTCACGCTGCGCCTGAAGGACAACTTTCAGACCCGCGCCTGGTGGCCTCAAGCCTTTGCCTTGGCGCTGCACATCGACCTGAGCCCGGGTGCCTTGCAACTGACGCTGGACGTGCACAACACAGACACCCAAGCGCTGGCGTTCTCTGGCGCACTGCACACCTATTTGGCTGTGATAGACGTGACGCAGGCCACGCTGCAGGGCTTGGGTGGTCAGCCCGAGTGGGATTCACTCACCGACACCCATGCGCCAGCGGCCGACACGCTGCGATTTGCCGCCGAATTTGACCGCGTGTATGAAGCCGGGCCACAGCCCATGACGCTGAACGATACATTGCACATCAGCCAAAGCCCCAGCTGGGCCAACACCGTGGTCTGGAACCCTGCGCAAGACCTGTGCAAGCGCCTGGCCGATATGCCCGACGACGGCTGGCGGCACATGCTCTGCGTCGAAGCCGCCCAAGTCTACGAGCCCATCACCTTGCCTGCGGGTGGGCGCTGGGCGGGCTGGCAGCGCTTGCAAGTGCTGAAACCCTAAAACCCTGAACCCATTCAACCAGAGAAGTCTCCATGCTCGCCAAACGCATCATCCCTTGCCTCGACGTGACCGGCGGTCGCGTGGTCAAGGGCGTCAACTTTGTCGAACTGCGCGACGCCGGAGACCCGGTCGAAATCGCGGCCCGCTACAACGAGCAAGGCGCTGACGAACTCACGTTTTTGGACATCACCGCCACCAGCGATGGCCGCGACGTGATCCTGCACATCATCGAAGCCGTGGCCAGCCAAGTTTTCATTCCGCTCACAGTAGGTGGCGGCGTGCGCACGGTGGAAGACGTGCGCCGACTGCTGAATGCCGGGGCCGACAAAACCAGCTTCAACTCGGCCGCCATTGCCAACCCGCAAGTCATCCGCGAAGCGTCGGCTAAATACGGCGCCCAGTGCATTGTCGTTGCCATCGACGCCAAGCGCCGCAGCGCAGAAGACGAGCTTCGCATCGGTACCCACGGCCTGCCCATGGGCCCCGGCTGGGACGTGTACAGCCACGGCGGCCGCAAAAACGTGGGCCTGGACGC
>DAISXI010000202.1:0-1860 GCA_036825935.1 Hydrogenophaga sp. | reverse complement strand
TTTTTGTCCTGCAAGGACTTGCGCTGATCCAAAATGGTTTTGGGTGGCGATGTCTGGACCCGCGTGGGTGCCGTCTGGCACCGCCGTTTGGCAGCGGAATGCGCCTTTTTGTATGACCAATCTCCTGACCTTGATTTTCGGCAGCCGCAATGACCGGTTGATCAAAACTTACCGCAAGACGGTCCAACGCATCAATGGCTTGGAGTCGCAATTTGAGTCGCTCAGCGATGAAGCGCTGAAGGGGCAAACCGCCCAGTTCAAGCAGCGCATCGCCAACGGAGAGACTTTGGATCAATTGCTGCCCGAGGCTTTCGCGGTCGTGCGAGAAGCCAGCAAGCGCGTGATGAAGATGCGCCATTTTGATGTTCAGATGCTCGGCGGCTTGGCCTTGCACCAAGGCAAAGTGGCCGAAATGCGCACCGGTGAGGGCAAAACCCTCACCGCCACCTTGGCCGTCTACCTCAACGCCTTGCCTGGCCAGGGCGTCCATGTGGTGACGGTCAACGATTACTTGGCCTCCCGCGATGCTCAGTGGATGTCCAAGCTGTACAACTTTCTCGGCTTGACCGTGGGCATCAACCTGCCGCAAATGGGCCGGGCGGAGAAGCAAGCGGCTTACCGCGCGGACATCACTTACGGCACCAACAACGAATACGGTTTCGACTATCTGCGCGACAACATGGTTTACGACGCGGGTGATCGCGTCCAGCGCGGCCTGAACTACTCGATCGTCGACGAAGTCGACTCGATCTTGATCGACGAGGCGCGCACCCCGCTCATCATCAGCGGACAGGCCGAAGACCAAACGCCGATGTACCAAGCCATCAACCGATTGGTCCCGCATTTGACCCGCCAAGAGGGTGAAGCCGATCCGCGCACCGGAGAGGGCGTCATCAAAGCCGGCGACTTCACGGTGGATGAAAAAGCCCACACGGTTCACTTGACGGAAGCGGGCCACGAGAAAGCCGAGCAACTGTTGAGCGAAGCCGGTTTGTTGGCCGAAGGCGCCTCCTTGTACGAGCCGGCCAACATCTCCTTGATGCACCACTTGGTGACCGCCTTGCGTGCGCACCACCTCTACCACCGCGATCAGCACTACGTGAATCAAGGCGGCGAAATCGTCATCGTCGATGAGTTCACCGGGCGGCTGATGTCGGGTCGGCGTTGGAGCGATGGCCTGCACCAAGCGGTGGAGGCCAAAGAGGGCGCAACGATCCAGCCCGAAAACCAAACCATGGCCTCGATCACTTTCCAAAACTATTTCCGTTTGTACGGAAAGTTGGCGGGCATGACCGGAACGGCCGACACAGAGGCCTACGAATTCCAAGAAATTTACGGTTTGGAGACGGTGGTGGTGCCACCCAACCGCCCCAGCAAACGCGACGATCAGCTCGACCGCGTCTACAAAACCACGCGTGAAAAGTACGTCGCTGCGATTGACGATATCCGAGAGTGCCATGGCCGTGGTCAGCCGGTGTTGGTCGGTACTTCGTCCATTGAAAATTCGGAAATCATCGCCGAGTTGCTCAAGGCCGAAGGTTTGCCCCATGAGGTGCTCAACGCCAAGCAGCACGCCCGTGAAGCCGACATCATCATCCAAGCGGGCCGCCCCGGCGGCATCACCATCGCCACCAACATGGCCGGTCGAGGCACCGACATTGTGTTGGGCGGCAACTTGGAAAAGATGGTCGATGCCGTCACCGCCGACGAATCGCTCAGCGAATCAGACCGTCAGCGCAAAAGTGATGCGCTTCGCCAGCAGTGGCAAGCCGATCACGACAAGGTCAAGGCCTTGGGCGGCTTGCGCATCATCGCCACCGAGCGCCACGAATCGCGCCGCATCGACAACCAGTTGCGCGG
>DAISXI010000201.1:0-1918 GCA_036825935.1 Hydrogenophaga sp. | reverse complement strand
CGTCACGCCGGCCGGGCCGATGTTTTTCTGGGCGCCGCCAAAAGCCAAACCCACGCGTGACCAATCGACGCGGCGCGAGAGCACGTTCGATGAAAAATCCATGACCAGGGGCGCGGCGCTGCCCAAGGCTTTGAGGTCGGGCAGTTCGTGGAATTCCACGCCGTGGATGGTTTCGTTGCTGCAAATGTGCAGGTACTGCGCCTCAGGGTTGAGCTGCCACTGCGTGGGCTTCGGTAGGGTCGTGAACTGGTCGGCCGCGTTGCTGGCGGCCAGGTGCGGCGTGGCGTACTTGCCGATCTCTTTGAACGACTTCTCGCTCCAGCTGCCGGTGACCACCACATCGACGGCACCGCCGCGCGACAAGTTCAAGGGCACGATGGCGTTTTCGGCCAAACCACCGCCTTGCATGAACAAGACTTTGAAGTTGGCGGGCACGGCCAAGAGTTCGCGCAGATCGGCTTCGGCTTGGGCGCAGATGCCCATGAACTCTTTGCCGCGGTGGCTCATCTCCATCACGCCCATGCCGCTGCCTTGCCAGTTGCTCATCTCAGCCGCGGCCTGTTCCAAGACCTCCAGCGGCATGGCCGCGGGTCCAGCCGAGAAGTTCCAGGGACGCGTCATGCCTCGGGGGTCCCGTCGTCGCTGCCCTCGCTGGCCCTGTCTTCGTCATCGCGGGCGTTGGCGTCGTTCTCGACGATGCGTTGCAATCCAGAGAGCTTGGCGCCGTCGTCCAGGCTGATCAGGGTCACGCCCTGGGTGGCACGGCCGAGTTCGCGGATCTCACCCACACGCGTGCGAACCAAGACGCCGGTGTCGGTGATGAGCATGATCTCGTCGTCGGCGCCCACCAAGGTGGCGGCCACCACTTTGCCGTTGCGCTCGGTCTGTTGGATGGCGATCATGCCCTTGGTGCCACGCCCATGGCGCGTGTATTCGGTGATCGCGGTGCGTTTGCCGTAGCCGTTTTCGGTGGCGGTCAGCACGCTGGTGCGCGCGGCCTGTTCACCAACGGGTGCGCCTTCTTGTTGCGAGACCAGCATGGCGATGACGCTTTGGTGGTCTTCGATCATCATGCCGCGCACACCGCGGGCGCTGCGGCCCAGCGGCCGCACATCGTTTTCGTCAAAACGCACGGCCTTGCCGCCGTCGCTGAAGAGCATCACGTCGTGCTGGCCATCGGTGAGCGCCGCGCCGATGAGGTAGTCGCCATCGTCCAGGTTGACGGCGATGATGCCGCCCTTGCGGGGGTTGGAGAACTCGTCGAGCGAGGTTTTCTTGACCGTGCCCATGGAGGTGGCCATGAAGACGTATTGGTTCTCGGGGAAGGTGCGAGCCTCGCCGGTCAGCGCCAAGACCACGTTGATCTTTTCGCCTTCTTGCAGCGGGAACATGTTGACAATGGGTCGGCCGCGCGAGCCGCGCGAGCCCGCGGGCACTTCCCAGACCTTGAGCCAATACAAGCGACCGCGGTTGGAGAAGCACAGGAGGTAGTCGTGCGTGTTGGCGATGAAGAGCTGGTCGATCCAGTCGTCTTCTTTGGTGGCGGTGGCGAGTTTGCCGCGGCCGCCGCGCTTTTGAGCGCGGTACTCGGACAGCGGTTGGCTCTTGATGTAGCCGCTGTGGCTGAGCGTGACCACCATGTCGGTGGGCGTGATCAGGTCTTCGGTGGACAGGTCTTGAGCGCTGTGCTCGATCTCGCTGCGACGAGCGCCGATTTTGGTTTGGCCAAATTCGCGTTTGACCTCGAGCAGCTCGTCACCAATGATGGTCGAGACGCGCAGGGGGTTGGACAGGATGTCTAGCAAGTCGTCGATCTCGGCCATGACCTCTTTGTATTCGGCCACGATCTTGTCTTGTTCCAGACCGGTCAAGCGCTGCAAGCGCATTTGCAAAATTTCTTGCGCCTGCGTTTCGGACA
>DAISXI010000200.1:0-1935 GCA_036825935.1 Hydrogenophaga sp. | reverse complement strand
TGGTGGCCGTGCCGCTGGGGGTGGCCAAGGCGGTGCGCGCGGGCAGCCGCTTTGATTTCGTCACCACTTTGTTGGTGTTGTTGGGCTACGCCATTCCCGGCTTTGTGCTGGGCGTGGCCTTGTTGGTGATTTTTGGCGGGCAGCTGCAGTGGTTCCCGCTGCGCGGCCTGACCTCGGCGAATTGGGACGAGTTATCGTGGGCCGCGCGCATCGTGGACTACCTGTGGCACATCGCCTTGCCGGTCACGGCCATGGTCATGGGCAGCTTTGCCGTGACGTCCATGCTGACCAAAAATGCGTTTTTGGAAGAGATCCGCAAGCAGTACGTGCTGACCGCTCGGGCCAAGGGTTTGTCCGAGCGCCAAGTGCTCTACAAACACGTGTTTCGCAACGCGCTGATCCCCATCGTTACCGGCTTCCCGGCAGCCTTTGTGGGCGCGTTTTTTGCCGGGTCTTTGTTGATCGAGACCTTGTTTTCTTTGGACGGTTTGGGCCTCTTGGGCTTTGAGAGCGTGATCCGGCGCGACTACCCGGTGGTGTTGGGCACGCTGTACTTCTTCACCTTGATCGGTTTGGTGACCAAGCTGATTTCCGACCTTTGTTATGTCTGGGTGGACCCACGTGTCAAATTCGATTGATCCGACCCACAGCGCCAGCCCTGCGCGCCGCGCTTGGGCGCGCTTTCGCCGCAACCGCTTGGGTTTCAACAGCTTGGTGGTGTTCGTGGTGCTGGTGGTGCTGAGCTTGGCCGCTGAGTTGGTCTCCAGTGACAAACCGTTGGTGGTGCGCTACGAAGGCCAGTGGTACACGCCGATGTGGCAGGACTACCCCGAAACCACGTTTGGCGGCGACTTTGAAACCCCCACCGATTTCTTGGACCCCTTCATCCGCGAGCGTTTGGCCGCACCGGGCAATTGGGCGGTCTTCGCACCCAACCCCTATGGCCCCAAAACCCTGAACTATTTCGCCACCGAACCCAACCCCGCGCCACCCTCGGCGGCCAATTGGCTGGGCACCGACGACCGTGGGCGCGACGTGCTCGCGCAGCTGATTTACGGTTTTCGGGTGAGCGTCTTGTTTGCTTTGGCCCTGACCGTCACCGGGGTGGTGCTCGGTGTGTTGACCGGCGCCATTCAAGGATTTTTTGGCGGTCGCGTGGACTTGGTGTTTCAACGCTTCATCGAGGTTTGGGGCTCCATGCCCGAGTTGTATTTGCTCATCATTTTTTCTGCTGTGTTCGCGCCCAGTGTGGCGCTGCTCTTGGTCTTGCTGAGCCTGTTTGGTTGGATGGGCTTGTCGGACTATGTGCGCGCCGAGTTCTTGCGCAACCGCCAAATGGACTATGTGCGCGCCGCGCGCGCCATGGGCCTGAGCTCGTGGCAGATCATGTGGCGCCATGTGCTGCCCAACAGCCTCACGCCCGTGGTGACGTTTTTGCCGTTTCGCATGAGTGCGGCCATTTTGGCGCTCACCTCGCTGGACTTCTTGGGTTTGGGTGTGCCGCCGGGCACCCCGTCCTTGGGTGAGTTGCTCAGCCAAGGCAAGAACAACATCGACGCTTGGTGGATTTCGCTGAGCACCTTCGCGGTGCTGGTGATCACGCTGCTGTTGCTGACCTTCATGGGCGACGCCTTGCGCGATGCGCTCGACCCTCGAAAGCAAGACCGATGAACGCCGACCGTCCTTTGTTGCAGCTGCGCGATTGGCGCGTGGCCTTTGGCGGTGTGCCGGTGGTGCAAGGATTGAACGTGGACATTCGCGCGGGCGAGAAGTGGGCCATCGTGGGCGAGTCGGGCTCGGGCAAAACCGTATCGGCCTTGTCCATCCTGCGTTTGTTGCCCGATGCTCAGGTCAGCGGCTCGGCCATGCTCGATGGGCGCGAACTCAGCACCCTGAGCGAGCGCGAGATGCGCGGCGTGCGCGGCGACGACGTGG
>DAISXI010000199.1:0-1954 GCA_036825935.1 Hydrogenophaga sp. | reverse complement strand
GGGCCGCAACATGAAGATCACCGGCAACACAAAACCGAACAGCACCGGCAACACGCACAGCAGCCAAGCCAAGCCCGCCGCCCCCCCGCGCAAACGCACCGGCTGCGCTTCTTGACTGCCCGCGCGCTGCCCGCGCAAAGACGCAAAGCGCAAGCGCTGTTGCGATCGCCGCTCCACCCACAAGAGCAGGCCCACGGTGAACAAGAGCATGGTGGCCAGCTGCGCGGCGGCGGCGGCGTTGTCCATGGCCAGCCACGCTTTGTAAATGCCGGCGGTGAAGGTTTGGATGCCGAAGTAGCTCGCCACCCCGAAGTCGGCCAAGGTTTCCATCAAGGCCAGCGCCACGCCCGCGGCCACCGCCGGGCGGGCCAAGGGCAGCGCGACTTGGCGGATGCGGCGCAGGAGCGGCGCGCCCAACAAACGCGCGGCCTCCATGAGCTGCGCGGCACGCTCCGACAAGGCCGTGCGGGCGAGCAAATACACATAGGGATACAAGGTGAAGGTGAACACCCAAACCGCGCCGGCGGTGTTGCGCACCTCGGGGAAGACGCGCCCCGTCCAGCCGAAACTCTCGCGCAGCCCCGTTTGCAAAGGGCCGCTGAACTGCAAGAAGTCGGTGTAAGCGTAGGCCACCACATAGGCCGGCATGGCCAAGGGCAACAGCAAGGCCCACTCCAGCCAACGCCGGCCGGGGAAATCAAACAAGGTCACGGCCGTGGCACTGACCAAGCCCACGCTGGCCACACCGAGCGCCACCGCCACACACAAGAACACCGTGGTCCAACCGTATTCGGGCAACACGGTGTGGGCCATTTGCACGAGCACGTCTTGTGCCGCGGCGTCCCACGCCAGCCACGAACCGGCCAAGGCCAAAACGGGCACGGTGAGCATGAGCGCCAAGGCGACCAGCAACAAAGGGAAGAGCCAGCGCAACAGGGGCATGGGGGGCGTGTGTGAGGGGTTGTTGACCGGGGTCAAGCCAAATGCGAATTGTACTTATCTACAATAAGACCATGTTCTTGAACCTGTCCCACCTCAGCGTGCGCTACCCCGGCGCCGAATGCCCGGCCGTCGATGGCGTGAGTTTGGGGCTGGAAGCTGGTGACATTGGGGTGCTCGTCGGCCCATCGGGCTGTGGCAAAACCACCTTGCTGCGTGCGGTGGCGGGCTTGGAGCGAGCCAGCAGCGGTCAAGTCATTTTGAGCAAAGAAGTGGTCAGCAGCGCCGACCACCACGTCGCGGCCGAGCAGCGCCGCATCGGCATGGTCTTCCAAGACTACGCCCTCTTCCCCCACCTCAACATCGGGCGCAACGTGGGCTTTGGCATTGAACACCTGCCGCGCGCCGCTCGCGCCGCTCGGGTGGACGAGGTCTTGACCTTGGTGGGCCTTGAGGGCATGCAAGCGCGCTACCCCCACGAACTCTCGGGCGGGCAACAACAGCGCGTGGCCTTGGCGCGCGCCTTGGCCCCTGAGCCCCGGCTCTTGCTGCTCGACGAGCCATTTTCGAATTTGGATGTGGACCTGCGCGAACGCTTGGCCCACGAGGTGCGCGGCATTTTGAAAGCCGCGGGCGCCACCGCGCTCTTGGTGACACACGACCAGCTCGAGGCCTTTGCCATCGGCGACGTGATCGGCGTCATGCACGAAGGCCACCTGCACCAGTGGGACGACGCCTACGCGCTATACCATCGCCCCGCCACGCGCTTTGTGGCCGAGTTCATTGGGCACGGCGTGTTCGCACCCGCCACCATTGCCGTGGTGAACAACGAGGTGTCGGTGCACACCGCGCTCGGCGCCTTGCAAGACATGGACGAATGTCCGCTGCCCACCGCTTACGAGTCGGGGCTGTGCGACGTGCTGCTGCGCGCCGACGACATCGTTCACGACGACCACGCGCCGGTCAAAGCGCAAATCGTGCGCAAAGCGTTTCGGGGCTCGGAGTTTTTGTACAC
>DAISXI010000198.1:0-1963 GCA_036825935.1 Hydrogenophaga sp. | reverse complement strand
CCCAACACTTAAAAACCACGATTTAACCACAATTAAACCACCATGAGACCATGAAAAAAACCACAGCTATTGGACTGGGCCACCTTGGATTACGAGCAACTCAAGCAAAGGCTGTTGGCGCCGATTGAATTTTGACCACCTGTGCCGATAGCGCATTGACCAGTGTTTGTCGAACGGCGGTGATGGTCAATCGCAGATCGGAACAACCTGCCGAAACTGATCAAATTTGAATCGGCGGGAACAATCCACTCCCTATACTGTCGTGATGTTCCAGTACCTCACCGTCCCCGTCACCGCCTTTGCTCAAAACTGCTCCATCGTCTGGTGCGACGAAACCATGGACGCCGCGCTCATCGACCCCGGTGGGGACTTGGATGTGTTGTTGGCCGAGGTGGCGCGTTTGGGCTTGACGCTCAAGGCCATTTGGCTCACGCACGCGCACATCGACCACGCCGGTGGTGTGGGTGAGTTGGCCAGCCGTTTGAACCTGCCCATCGTGGGGCCGCACCCGGGCGATCAGTTTTGGATCGACGGCCTGCCGCAGCAAAGCCAGATGTTTGGGTTTCCGCTTGCGCAAGACTTCACACCCACGCGATGGTTGGCCGATGGCGACACGGTCTCGATTGGGCACTGCACCTTGGCCGTGCGCCACTGCCCGGGTCACACGCCGGGCCATGTGGTGTTTTACAGCGCGCCAGCGCAGCGGGTGTTTGTGGGCGATGTGCTGTTTGCCGGCAGCATTGGGCGCACCGACTTTCCGCAGGGCAACCACGAGCAGTTGCTCAGCAGCATCCGCGAGCGTTTGTGGCCCATGGGCGATGAGACGGTGTTCATCCCCGGCCACGGCCCCGAGAGCACCTTGGGGCGCGAGCGCCGCACCAACCCCTACGTGGGCGAAGCCGCTTAACCGGCGGCGCGTGCCTGTTCGAACAGGCCTTGCACCTTGGGCACGTTGCGCTGCAAGGTCTTGATGCGGTCGGGGCTGCTGGGGTGGGTCGACAAAAACGACATCGACGCCGCGCCGCCAGAAGCCGCCGCCATTTTTTGCCACAGCGTGACGCTGGCGTTGGGCTGGAACGCACCGCGCGCGGCCAGCTCCAAGCCCACCAAGTCGGCTTCGGTTTCGTCCGATCGGCTGAACTGCAGCGACAGCAGTTGAGTGCCCAGGTCGGCGGCGATGTCGCCCACTTGGCCCAGGCCCAAGAGCGCCGCGCCGATGCGCAAGCCCAAGCTGGTGGCCGAGCCTTTGCCCATTTGGGCGCGGGCGTGTTCGCGCAGGGCGTGGGCCATTTCGTGGCCCATGATCATGGCGGCTTCGTCGTTGCTGAGCTTGAGCTTGTCGAGGATGCCGCTGTAAAAAGCGATCTTGCCGCCGGGCATACAAAACGCGTTGATCTGGCCGCTGTGGATGAGGTTGATTTCCCAATTCCAATCTTTGGCGCTCGGGTTCCACGCTGGGCTGTGCGGCACCAATCGGCGGGCAATCTCGCGCAAGCGTCGCACTTGGGGGTGGCTGGCAGGGTAGAGGGCGCGCTGCTGATCGGCGTCGCTCATCATCTCGCGGTATTGTTTGGCTGCCGCACCTTCGACCTGTTCGGCCGACACCAATTTGCGCAAGGACGAAGGCGGGCCCACGTCCACTTGGGCGTGGGCGCCCAAGCCCACGGTGACGAGCGAGGCGATGCCGCCGCGCAGAACCTGGCGGCGTGAGGCTTTGAAGTCACAGAGTAGGCACATGGATCAATAATAGCGAGAGATCCATCACACTCCATACCCGTATGAACCACACATCCACAAAAACCCCCACATGGGCGCAAAGTTTCACAGCACTGTGGGACCGGCGCATGTTGACCCTGGCCTTGCTGGGTTTCTCGGCGGGTTTGCCGATTTTGTTGATCTTCTCCTCGCTGTCGCTGTGGTTGCTGGAAGCCGGTGTGGAGCGCAAGGCGGTGACCTTCTTCAG
>DAISXI010000197.1:0-1975 GCA_036825935.1 Hydrogenophaga sp. | reverse complement strand
CCCAGCATCGGCCTGCACCAGCGCGACAACGACCGCCTGATCGCCACGCTGCGGCACCTGCGCGATTTGGGCAACACCGTCTTGGTGGTCGAGCACGACGAGGACATGATCCGCACCGCCGACCACGTGATCGACATGGGCCCTGGCGCGGGCGTGCACGGCGGGCGCGTGATGGCGCAAGGCACTTGCGCCGAAGTGATGGCCACACCCGGTTCTTTGACCGGTGAATACCTCAGCGGTGTGCGCCGCATCGCCGTGCCCACCGAACGCCACGCTTGGTTGCCGGTGGTCAAAAGCCAAGCCCCCAAAAACCACAACCCCTTTGCCTCGCGCAACGGTTCGGTGAGCCCCGCGGCTGAGCGCCGCGCCGCCCGCGAAGCCGCGCACCAAGCCACGCTGGGCGACTGGCAAGCCATTCGCGTGCTCGGCGCACGCGGCCACAACCTCCAAAACGTGAGTGTGTCTATCCCCGTGGGTTTGTTGACCTGCGTGACCGGCGTGTCTGGATCGGGCAAGTCCACTTTGGTCAACGACACCTTGCACGCCGCCGTGGCGCGCACGCTCTACCGCGCCCACGACGAGCCCGCCGTGCACGACGCCATCGAGGGCATTGAGCACTTCGACAAGGTCATCAACGTCGACCAAAGCCCGATTGGCCGCACGCCGCGCAGCAACCCCGCGACCTACACCGGCCTGTTCACCGGCATCCGCGAGCTGATGGCCGAAGTGCCGGCCGCGCGCGAACGCGGTTACGGCGCAGGGCGGTTTTCCTTCAATGTCAGCGGCGGGCGCTGCGAGGCTTGCCAAGGCGACGGCGTGGTGAAGGTCGAGATGCACTTTTTGCCCGATGTGTACGTGCCCTGCGACGTGTGCAGCGGCCAGCGCTACAACCGCGAAACCTTGGACGTGATTTACAAGGGCAAAAACATCGCGCAGATTTTGGAGATGACGGTTGAGCAAGCTCACGCGTTTTTCAACGCCGTGCCCACGCTGCACCGCAAGCTGCAAACCCTGCTCGACGTGGGCCTGAGCTACATCACGCTGGGCCAAAGCGCCACCACGCTCTCGGGCGGCGAGGCGCAGCGCGTCAAGCTCGCGCTGGAGCTGTCCAAGCGCGACACCGGGCGCACGCTCTACATCTTGGACGAGCCCACCACCGGCCTGCACTTCGCCGACATCGAGTTGCTGCTCAAGGTGCTTCACCAGCTGCGCGACGCCGGCAACACGATCGTGGTGATCGAACACAACCTGGACGTCATCAAAACCGCCGACTGGGTGATCGACATGGGCCCCGAAGGCGGCAGCGGCGGTGGCGCCGTGGTGTGCGAAGGCACCCCCGAAGACGTGGCCGCTTGCGAGGCCAGCTTCACAGGCCGCTATTTGGCGCGCTTGCTCTGAAGCTGGTTTTCAACGCCGACATGGAAACCGAGCTCAAACTCAGCCTGAACGAGGCCGATCTGCCAGCCCTGCGCGCGCACCCACTGTTGGCGGGGCCCAGCGACACACAGCGTTTGCTCAACACCTATTTCGACACACCCGCGCAGGACCTGCAGCGCGCGCGCATGGCCGTGCGCGAACGGCTCTCGGGCCGCGATTGGCTGCTGACCGTGAAGACCGCGGGCAGCAGCGTGGGCGGTTTGTCGCGTCGCCAAGAGTGGGAAGGCCCGACCACCCCGGGCGAGCTGGATTTTGCCTCGCTGGTCGACGACGCCGCGCTGGCCGCGCAACTCATGGCCTGGCGCACCGACCTGCAACCATTGTTTCGCACCGACTTTGAACGCCAACGCTGGGTGATCACACACGCCGATGCGAGCATCGAAGTCGCGCTGGACCAAGGCGAGGTCAGCGTGCCCGGCACCGCGCTGCGCGCGCCGATCTTGGAGTTGGAATTGGAGTTGCTCAGCGGCCCCGACACCGCTTTGCTTGTGGTGGCCCAAGCCCTGCGCCAAAGCCCCAGCGGCCCATTGGCGCTGTT
>DAISXI010000196.1:0-2005 GCA_036825935.1 Hydrogenophaga sp. | reverse complement strand
GCCGATGCGGTCAAGGGTTTGGCGGTGGGCGAGGTCACCGGCCCGGTGCGATCAGGGGCAGGCTTTCATTTGCTCAAACTCATCGAGCGGCGCAATGCAGGCGATTTGCCATCGACCGTCACCCAAACCCGGGCTCGGCATATTTTGTTGCGCCCGGGCGGCCAGCTCAGCCAAGACGCGGCCCGCGCCAAACTGGCCAGCTACCGCAAACAGGTGGAAACCGGTTTGGCCAAGTTTGAAGATTTGGCGCGTGACCATTCGCAAGACGGCTCTGCCAACCAAGGCGGCGATCTCGGCTGGGCCAACCCCGGCATGATGGTGCCCGAGTTCGAGGCTGCCATGGCCAAGCTCGCGCCCGGCCAAGTGGGCGACCCCTTGGTGTCGCGCTTTGGTGTGCACCTGATTCAGGTGCTGGAGCGCCGGGAAGCGCCTTTGAGCGTGCGAGACCAGCAAAACCTGGCCCGCAATGTGTTGCGCGAGCGCAAGTTTGACGAGGCCTACAAAAACTGGGAGCGCGAAGTGCGCGGCCGCGCTTATGTGGAATACCGTGAAACGCCGCAATAAGCGCACCGCCTGATGGCGCAGCATCATGCGCGAAAGCGATTTGGCCAGCACTTTCTGACCGACGGCGCGGTCATCGACCAGATCGTGCAAGCCATCGCCCCGCTGCCTGGTGACGCCATGGTGGAAATCGGCCCCGGTTTGGCCGCCATGACACAGCCTTTGGTGGAGCGACTGGGCCACTTGAACGTGATTGAACTCGACCGCGATTTGGCCCTGCGTTTGCGCCAGCACCCGCAGCTCTCTGTGACCGAAGCCGATGTTTTGAACGTGGACTTCACCGCGCTGGCGACCTCTTTGCAAACCCAGCAGTTGCGCGTGGTCGGCAACCTGCCCTACAACATCTCCACACCCATTTTGTTTCACCTGCTCGACCATGTGGCGGTGGTGAAAGACCAGCATTTCATGCTGCAAAAAGAAGTGGTCGAGCGCATGGTGGCAGCACCTTCCACCGCCAACTATGGCCGCTTGAGCGTGATGCTGCAATGGCGTTACGACATGGAGATGGTCTTGTTGGTCGGGCCACAAGCCTTCGACCCACCGCCGCGCGTGGACAGCGCCGTGGTGCGCATGACGCCTTGGCCGCAACCCGCCGACGTGCAGCTCAAGCTGTTGAGCGAGTTGGTGCAAGTCGCCTTCAGTCAGCGCCGCAAACTGCTGCGCCACACCTTGGGCCAATGGCTAGAGGCCCGGGCTTTCAGCGGTGTGTTTGATGTGAAACGCCGCGCCGAAGAAGTGGCGGTGGCGGAGTATGTGGCGCTGGCGCAGGCGCTGACCACCAAGGCGTGAAGCGTTCTTGAAATGAGGCTTGAGCGGGTTTACGCGGCCCCGCTGGCCAAGTCTTTCAGCAAGGTCTCGCGCATCTCGCGCTTCATCAATTTGCCATTGGCGTTGCGCGGCAAAGGCGTGTGGCTGAGCGTGAAACTCTCGGGCACTTTTTCGCGCGACAAGCGGCTGCTGCAAAAGGCGCTCAGCTCGTCGCCCGTCGCATCTTGGCGCAGCGACACAAAGGCATGGACCCGCTCGCCCAACACCGGGCAGGGCTTGGCGACGATGGCGCATTCGGCCACGGCCGGGTGTTCATACAAAGTGTTTTCCACCTCGATGCAATAAATTTTGTAGCCGCCGCGGTTGAGCATGTCTTTTTTGCGGTCGAGGATGCGCACATAGCCCTCGGCGTCGATGCTGCCCATGTCGCCCGACTTCCAAAACCCATCGACAAATTCTTTCGCCGTGGCCTCGGGGTTGTGCCAGTAACCGGCCACCACCATCGGGCCTTTGATCCAAATTTCGCCCATCTCACCAGCAGGCAGCTCGTGGCCGTCGTCGTCCACCACTTTCATCTCGGCGCAGGGCACGGGCACACCCACGGTGTCGTTGTGGGTTGCTGTTTCGCCCGGCGGCATCATGGTCGCCGGTGAGGTGGTTTCGGTTGCGCCATAAC
>DAISXI010000195.1:0-2011 GCA_036825935.1 Hydrogenophaga sp. | reverse complement strand
GGTAATAAAACAGGAGCCACAACATGAGCACCACCCTGACCATCAAAGGCCAAGTCACGATCCCAAAAACCATCCGCGATGCGATGGGTTTAACCCCGGGCACCACCATTGACTTTGCTGTCAACCGAGAAGGCGAAGTGGTGCTCCACAAAGTCACCAAGGTGTCCACTGCGCGCAATAAGCGGCTACCCGTCGACCGCTTTGAAGCCGCCCGAGGTAAGGCCGACGTGGCCTGGAAAACGCAAGACCTGATGGCCTTGCTTCGCGGCTGAGCCAACACCTCGCATGCTGGTCGATACCAACGTCCTCGTGGACGTGCTTGGAAACGATCCCACTTGGGCCGACTGGTCCATCGCGCAGCTTCGCGCCCAGTCGCAAATCCACCGCTTGGTTATCAACCCCGTGATTTACGCCGAACTCTCGCTGACCTTCAGCACGGTAGAGGCGCTGGACGCCACGCTGGCCGACTTACAAATCCCGGTGATCGAGACGCCCAAGCCCGCGCTGTTCTTGGCGGGTAAAGCCTTTGTGCAATACCGCCGGCAGGGTGGCACCAAGACGAACGTGCTGGCGGACTTCTTCATTGGGGCCCATGCTGCGGTAGCGGGTCTGCCGGTGCTGACACGTGATGTGCGGCGCTATGCAGGCTACTTTCCGACGGTGCGTTTGATCACTCCTGAAATCAACTGAACCGAACACCTGACGCAGCAAAAGCTCGGCCTGCGCTATCAAACGCTGGCCTCTTCAATGGCCTCAGACAGCGTCAACCACCGCGCTTCCAGCGTCTCCAGCTCGTCGTTCACCACCTTCAGGCGTTTGCCCGCTTCGGCGATCTCGTAGGGCTTGAGCGGTTGGCTCAGGCGGGCTTCCAAGGTTTCGCGTTCGGTGTTGAGCAAGGCCATGCGCTTGTCGACTTGGTCCAGCTCTTTTTTGAACGGGCGCACCTTGTCGGCAATTTGTTGGCGGCGCAGGGCGTCTTGTTTGCGCTGCTCGGGGCTGCGGATGGACTGCGCCATTTGTGAGGCCGTGGTGCTGGCGACCACGGGGGCCTCAGCGGGTGCGGCGTGTATGCCTTTGCGGTTGGGCGCGGCGGCCACGGGCGTGGCGCTGTTGGCGCTGCGCTGGGCGTCTTTTTGCACTTGGCGCGAGGTCTTGGCCAAGTCCAGCAGGTAACGCTGGTAGTCGTCCAGGTCGCCGTCGAAGGGGTCAATGCCGCCGTGCGACACCAACCAAAACTCGTCACACACCGCGCGCAGCAAGGCGCGGTCGTGGCTGACCAGCATGACGGTGCCTTCGAATTCGTTGAGCGCCACGCTGAGCGCTTCGCGGGTGGCCAAGTCCAGGTGGTTGGTGGGTTCGTCCAGCAGCAGCAGGTTGGGGCGCTGCCACACGATCATGCACAGCACCAAGCGGGCTTTTTCGCCGCCGCTCATGCTGCCCACGGCTTGTTTGACCATGTCGCCCGTGAAGTTGAACTGGCCCAAGAAGCTGCGCAGGTCTTGTTCGCGGGTGGCTTGGCCGCTGAGCTTGCCCGCGGCCGTGCTCTCACGGGCCAAGCGGTTCATGTGCTCCAGCGGGCTCTCGGCGGGGCGCAACACGTCGAGTTCTTGTTGCGCAAAGTAGCCGATGGTCAGGCCTTTGCCTTCGGTGATTTGACCTTGGATGGCTTGCAGGTCGCGCGCGATGGTTTTGACCACCGTGGACTTGCCCTGGCCGTTGGCGCCCAAGATGCCGATGCGCTGCCCGGCCAAGATGGAGCGGGTGACGTTGCGCACGATGGTGGTGGGCGGCGCATCGGCGCTGGCCGCGGGGTAACCGAAGTCCACGCCTTGCAGCGCGAGCATGGGGTTGGGCAGGTTGGCCGGTTCGGTGAATTCGAAGGTGAAGTCGGCTTCGGCCAAGACGGGGCCGATTTTTTCCATGCGCTCCAGCGCCTTCACGCGGCTTTGCGCTTGTTTGGCTTTGCTGGCCTTGGCCTTGAAGCGGTCGATGAACTTTTGCAGGTGCGCCA
>DAISXI010000194.1:0-2048 GCA_036825935.1 Hydrogenophaga sp. | reverse complement strand
TTGGCTTCCAAGGTGTCGGCGAAGAGCTTGCGCACCGTGTCCCAAAAACCGATGTAGGTGGCTGGGCACGAGCGCGGGGTTTTGCCGATCGGGGTTTGGTCGACCTCGAGCACGCGGTCCACCGTCTCAAAACCTTCGACCGAATGGCAACCGACCCAGCTCGGCATGGCGCCCGCGTCCATGGCTTCGCGACCAGCTCGGGTGCTGCGCTGGCCCACGGCCTGCGCCACGTTGGTGAGCAAGACGTCGCGGGCCAAAGTGGATTTTCCCGAACCCGAGACACCCGTGACCACCACCAAGCGGCGCAGCGGCACACGGGCGTCCACGCCTTGCAGGTTGTGCATGCGTGCACCCTTTACGCTCAACGCCTCGGCGCTGGGCTCCACCAATCGCCGCGCTTGCAAGGGGTGTCGCATGGCGTGCAGCAAATAACGACCCGTCACCGATTCGGCCACCGCTGAGACCTGGTCCACCGAGCCCTGCGCCACCACACGGCCACCGCGCACACCGGCGCTGGGGCCGATGTCAATGATGTGGTCGGCGCGGCGAATCGTGTCTTCATCGTGCTCCACCACCACCAAGGTGTTGCCCTTTTGGCCGAGCAGCTGCAAGGCGTTGAGCAAGAGGTGGTTGTCGCGGGCATGCAAACCGATCGTGGGCTCGTCGAGCACGTAGCACACGCCTTGCAAATTGCTGCCGAGCTGCGCGGCCAAGCGGATGCGCTGCGCTTCACCGCCCGACAAACTCGGGGCGCCGCGGTCCAGCGTCAGGTAGTTCAAGCCCACCGACTCCAAGAAACTCAAGCGGCCCTCGATCTCGGGCAAGAGGTCGCGTGCGATGTCGGCTTCGCGGGTGCTGAGCACACCGGGCTGCATCAGGCCGCGCACCCACTGGCGCACCTCGCTGACCGACCAGCGCGCCACCTCGGTGATGGTCACCCCCGCCTGGCCTTGGCCCGCCTGGGCGCCAAAGCGCACCGCGCGGGCTTGGGCGTTGAGGCGCGTGCTCTCACAAGTGGGGCATGCTTCGTCGACCAGGTCGTCCACCTCGGGCTCGGCAAAGCTTTGCTCGCGGCCACGGTCTTTGTCGTCGCGCACCGAATCGTCCAAAACCTTGCGCTGTTCGCGCGACAGGCGCGTGCCGGTGCCCACGCAATCGGGGCACCAACCGTGTTTGCTGTTGTACGAGAACAGACGCGGGTCGAGTTCGGGGTAGCTGGTGGCGCACACCGGGCAGGCGCGGATGGTCGAGAACACTTCCAAGTGCCCGAGGTCGCGGGTGGACGTGCCGTCGGCCAAGGCCTGCGCCAAACCGCCCAAGGGACTGAGCACGTGCACCACGCCTTTGCCGATCTCCAAGGCCTTGGCCAGTTGCTCGCGCAACCACGCTTCGTTGGCGCGGCTGACCACGCCATCGGCCACGGGCAGCTCGATGGTGTGCTCTTTGAATCGGTCCAGGCGCGGGAAGTTGGTGGTGGGCAAAAACTCCCCGTCCACGCGCAAGTGGCTGTGGCCTTTGGGCCGCGCCCAATCGGCCAGCTCGGTGTAGACGCCTTTGCGGTTGATCACCAGCGGCGCGAGCAAGCCGATGTGTTGGCCATCGAAGCGCGAGACCAAGGCCGCAGCAATGCTGTCCACGCTTTGCGGCATCACCGCCGCGCCGTCGTGCACGCAGTGTTGGGTGCCGAGCTTGACGTAGAGCAAGCGCAAGAAGTGCCAAACCTCGGTGGTCGTGCCCACGGTGGATTTGCGCCCACCACGGCTGAGGCGCTGCTCGATGGCCACGGTGGGCGGGATGCCGTACACCGCGTCCACCTCGGGTCGGCCGGCCGGCTGCACGATGCTGCGCGCGTAGGCGTTGAGGCTTTCCAAATAACGGCGCTGGCCTTCGTTGAACAAGATGTCGAAGGCCAAGGTGGACTTGCCCGAGCCGCTCACGCCCGAGATCACGTTGAAGCGCCCGCGCGGGATGTCCACGCTGAGGTTTTTCAGGTTGTGTTCTTTGGCGTTGACGATTTGGATGTTGGGGTTGGGCGGGGTGATGGCGCG
>DAISXI010000193.1:0-2071 GCA_036825935.1 Hydrogenophaga sp. | reverse complement strand
CTGCCGAGCTTGCCGCCGCTCTCGCTCTACATCCACCTGCCGTGGTGCATCAAAAAATGCCCCTACTGCGATTTCAATTCGCACGAATGGAGCGCCACCAGCCAGCCCGGTCAAGCCCTGCCCGAGCAGGCCTACCTCGACGCTTTGCGCGCCGACCTCACGTCCGCTTTGCCCCTGATTTGGGGCCGCACGGTGCACAGTGTTTTTATTGGCGGCGGCACGCCGAGCCTGTTTTCACCCGAGGCGATTGACCGCTTGCTCGGCGATGTGCGCGCCTTGGTGCGCCTCACACCCGACGCCGAAATCACCCTCGAGGCCAACCCCGGCACCTTCGAGGTGGACCGCTTCCGTGCCTTTGCACAAGCCGGCGTCACGCGCTTGTCGATCGGTGTGCAAAGCTTCAACGACGCGCACCTCAAGGCCTTGGGCCGCGTGCACGACCGCGCCCAGGCCTTGGCCGCGGTGAACGAGGCGGCGAAGTCGTTTGACACCTTCAACCTCGACCTCATGTACGCCTTGCCCGGCCAAAGCCTGGCCGATTGCGACACCGACATCCGCACCGCTTTGGGCTTTGCGCCGCCGCACATCTCGATCTACCACCTCACGCTCGAGCCCAACACCTACTTCGCCAAATTCCCGCCGGTCTTGCCCGCGGACGACGACGCCTACGCCATGCTCGACCGCATCACCGAGCGCACGGCCGAGGCCGGTTTGTCGCGCTACGAGGTCTCGGCCTATGCGCGCGAGGGCCACCGTTGCTGGCACAACCTGAATTACTGGGGCTTTGGCGATTACTTGGGCATCGGCGCGGGCGCGCACAGCAAACTGAGCTTTGCCCACCGCGTCATGCGCCAGGTGCGCTTGCGCGAGCCCAGGCTGTACATGGAGCGCGCCTTGGCCGGCGACGCCGTGGCCAGCACCGAGACCGTGTCGCGCAAAGACCTGCCCTTTGAGTACATGCTCAACGCCTTGCGTTTGCGCGAAGGTTTTTCGCTGCAAGACTTCTGCGAGCGCACGGGCTTGCCCCTGTCGGCCATTGAAGCGCCGCTGCAAAAGGCCGAAGCTCAGGCTTGGTTGTTGCGCGAAGGTCAGCAGGTGCGCCCCACCGAGCGCGGGTTTGATTTTTTGAGCGACGTGCAGTCGCTCTTCCTGCCGGACTGAGCCGCTCAGTTTTTGAGCAGTTGCGCCGTGGCGCCATCGGCCAACACACGGCCTTTGTCCAACACCACCAAACGCTTCGTGGCGCTCAGCATGGCCGCGCTGTGCGAGACCACCACCAGGGTCACGTCGGTCAGCGTTTTCAAGCGCTCCACCAGTGTGCGCTCGGTTTCGGTGTCCAAGCCGTTGCTGGGCTCGTCGAGCAGCAAGACCTTGGGCTGCGTGGCAAACACCCGCGCCAGCGCCACCTTTTGACGTTGACCGCCCGACAGGTTGGCGCCGTACTCTTCGATCGGCTGGTTCAGGCTCAGCGCCCCCGCGGCCAAATCTTGGTCGAGGGTGGACATGTGCACAGCGTGCTTGAGGGCTTGCATGCGCTCGTCTTGTGTGGCCTCGGGCGGTACGTTGAGCAAGATGTTCGACTCCAGCGTACCGGCCATCAACGGCGCTTCTTGGGGTTTGAAGCCCAGCCAAGCAAAGCGGTCGGCCAAGGCGATGCTGCTCAGCGCCACGTGGTCCACGCGCACTTCGCCGTGGGTGGGTTGCACGGCCCCGGCGATGATGCGCAGCAGCGTGGACTTGCCCGAACCGGGTCGGCCCAACAGGCCCACGCGTTCACCGGGCTCAAATGCCAGGGACATTTCGCGCAGGGCCGAAGCGTTGGGGCCAGCGCCAAATTCGTGCGCCACTTGGTGCACCTCGATGCGGCCCTCGATGCTGGTGCGTGGGCGCAGCAGCGGGGCGGGGGCTTGTTCTTGGGGCCCCAAGTAGGGCGCGAGCAATTGCATGGACTGGCGCAGCTCCTGCCAGCGACCCACCGACATCAAGGCCTGACCGGCCACGCCCAGCGTGCGGCCACTGAGCATGCCCACCGCGATCAACGCGCCCACGGTGATGAACTGGCCAAACACCA
>DAISXI010000192.1:0-2115 GCA_036825935.1 Hydrogenophaga sp. | reverse complement strand
TACGAGTTGCTCGAAGACGATGGCAAGGCCATCCCGCTCTTGCTGCCGCTCTTTTATGCTGAGCTAAAAAAAGACGCTCAGGCCCACCAAGATTTCACGCAGACCGTGGCCTTGTTTGGTCGCAGCAGCACCGAAAAAGCGCTGATCGAGGCGCTGCGCAAGCGCGTGGAATTCAGTTTGGCCGATGCCCAAGGGCTGGTCGACACCTCGGTGCAGACCTTTGCGCAGCGCTACCCCCACTTGGCCGAATGGCCCACCCCCGAGGCCTCATTGAGCACGATCGCGGCGCGAGCGCGTTGGCTGGCGTGGGCCAAGGACTTGGGGGCCGAGGGCAACGTCACCCCGCGCAAAACGGCTGAGGCCATCGTCAAAGCGTTTGAGTTGGGTGATAGCCCCCTTGAGCAGACCCAACGCTTGGCGCAGTTGCGCAAAGCCCTGTTCATCCAAAAAGAAGACCGGTTGAGCAAAAACTTGGAAAAGTTCGACGTGGCCAAAGCCGCCGAGCCCGAGTTGGCCGAGTGTTGGCGTGCGCACCAGCAGCACCAAGCGTGGTCGCACCACCAACGCATGGCCCGCTTGACCCGGGTCTTGCTCGAAACCTACCGCCAGCTCAAACACGAACGCGCGTGGGTCGACATGAACGACATCGAAGGCGCGGCCCAGCGGCTCTTGTCCGATGCCGAACTCTCGGGTTGGCTGCAACAGCGCTTGGATGCGCGGGTGCGCCATTTGCTGATCGATGAATTCCAAGACACCAACCCCTTGCAGTGGCAGGCTTTGTACGGCTGGCTATCGGCCTATGTGGGCGCGGGGTCGGGTGAAGCGCCGAGCGTGTTTTTGGTGGGCGACCCCAAGCAGTCGATCTACCGCTTCCGACGCGCCGAGCCGCAGGTGTTCTTGGCGGCCCAAGACTTCGTCGTGAAGGGCTTGGGCGGTGATGTGCTGAGCTGCGACCACACCCGCCGCTGTGCCCCGGCCGTGGTGTCTTTGCTCAACACCGCCATGGCGCAGGCCGTGCAAGCCGGTGAATATGGCGCGCATTTTCGAGCGCACACCACCCAAAGCAGCGCAGCGGGTGCGGTGCTGCGTTTGCCGGTGGTCGAGCGCGGCCCCAAGGCCGCGGCCTGCGATGCGCCGCTGGAGTGGCGCGACAGCCTGAGCACCCCGCTGCGCGAAGTGGAAGAGACCATCAAAACCCAAGAGGCACGCCAAGCCGCGCGTTGGTTGCGCCAGCGCATCGACGCGGGCGAGCTCAGCGCCGACGGGGTGATGGTCTTGTCGCGCAAGCGCGAAGGCCTGCGTCTGATGCACGAGGCTTTACGCGACGTGGGTTTGGCCAGCGAACAACCCGAGCAGCGCGAATTGAATGAAGCGCCCGCGGTGCAAGACGTGGTGGCTTTGCTCGATGTGCTGGTTTCGCCACGCCACGACGCCAGCCTGGCCCAAGCCTTGAAGTCGCCCCTGTTTGCTTGGACCGATGCCGATTTGGCGCGTTTGGCCGAGCATCAGCGGCATTCGCCCGAGAGCACGTGGTGGGAACTCTTGCAAACGCACGCCGCATCGATGGGCTGTGAGGAGGTCGCCGAGCGTTTGCGCCAATACCAGGTCTGGGTGTTGCAGTGGCCCCCGCACGACGCGCTGTCGGCGATCTTCGAGGACTTGAAGGTCTTGCAACGCTACGCCCAAGCCGTGGCCCCGCGTTTGCGCGCCGCCACCGAGAGCAGCTTGCGCGACGTCTTGGCGCAATCCCTGGCCCAAGACCGGGGCCGCTTTTTGAGCATGTACCGCTTGGTGCGTGCGCTCAAGGCCGAAGGCAACAAGGCCACGCCTAGCCACACGCCCGGCGCGATTCGTTTGTTGACCATCCACGGCGCCAAGGGCTTGGAAGCCGACACCGTGCTCTTGCTCGACACCGATGCTTTGCCCAGCAAACCCGCCACCATGGCGGTCTTGGTGGATTGGCCTGGCGAAAACCCCGCGCCCTCGCGCTTCGTGTTTTTGGCGCGCGAACAGGCACCCCCCGGATGCGCCCAAGCGTTGATGGATCAAGAGCAGGCTGCGCGTGCCGTCGAAGAACTCAACGCTTTGTACGTGGCCGTCACCCGCGCTGAAACC
>DAISXI010000191.1:0-2158 GCA_036825935.1 Hydrogenophaga sp. | reverse complement strand
GAGCGCATCGCGGCCGAGGCCTTGGTGGCGGCCGATGGGGTGTGGAGCCCGCTGCGCCAGCAGCTGCTCGCCGATGGGCCGGCCCGCTTCAGCGGCCACTTGGCCTACCGCGCCTTGGTGCCGCAAGCCGATTGGCCCGCGCACCTGCGCAGCGATCAGGTCAGTGTGTGGATGGGGCCGCGCTTGCACGTGGTGCAGTACCCGGTGCAGGCCGGTCGGGCCTTGAACCTGGTGGCCATCGTGCACGGCGAACGCCCCGAGCAAGCCAACAGCTGGGACCACGCCGGTCACAGACAGGCTTTGCTCAACGCCATGGGCGAGGTGGCGCCCGCGCTGCGCGAGCGTTTGGAGGCCGTGCCCGAATGGCGCTTGTGGGCCTTGCACGACCGCGCACCCCTGAGCCACGCCAAGCAAATGGCCCAAGGCCGTGTGGCTTTGCTCGGCGACGCGGCGCACCCCATGCGGCCGTATTTGGCGCAGGGCGCGGGCATGGCCATTGAAGACGCTGAGGCCTTGGCGCAGTGCCTGAGCCTGTCGGGCGCCACCGTGCCCGAGCAACTGCAACGCTACGCCGAACAACGCTGGGCGCGCAACGCCCAAGTGCAAGCCCGCGCCATCCGCAACGGCCAGATCTTCCACGCCCAAGGCGTGGTGGCCTTGGGCCGCAACGTGGCCTTGCGGCTCATGGGTGAGCGGTTGATGGACCAGCCGTGGTTGTATTCAGCCTGACCTTAAACCACGAAAGGTAAAGCCCGCGCACGTTTGCCGGTGAGGGCGAACAGCGCGTTGCCCACGGCCGGGGCCAGCGGCGGCACGGCCGGTTCGCCCACGCCCGCGGGGTGGCGGGTGCTGGGCACGATGTGGGTTTGCACCACCGGGGTTTGCGCCAAGCTCAGCAAGCGGTAGTCGGGGAAATTGCTTTGCTGCACCACACCACCGACGATGTCGATCTGGCCGTACAGCGCGGCGCTCAGCGCATACACCACGCTGCTCTCCATTTGTTGCGCCACGGTGTCGGGGTTGACCACGGTGCCGCAGTCGATCGCACACACCACGCGGTGCACACGGATCTCACCTTGCTCCAGCGAGACCTCGGCCACTTGCGCCACGATGGACCCAAAGGACTTGTGCAGCGCGATACCTTGCGCACGGCCCGCTGACAATGGCTTGCCCCAGCCCGCTTGGTCGGCCGCCAACCGCAGCACCGCCGCGTAACGCGGCGCGTCCTGGAGCCACTTCAAGCGAAAGGCCAGCGGGTCATGCTTGGTGGCCGCGGCCAGTTCGTCGATGAAGCTCTCCGAGAAAAACGCGTTGTGTGAATGGCCGACCGAGCGCCAAAAACCCACCGGCACGCCCGAGTGAGTGGCCACGTGGCTCATGTGTTGGCTCACAAAACCGTAGGGCAGGTCGAACAGGCCTTCGGAGGCGGTTTTGTCGGGCATGTCGATGGGGCCCGAAATCTGCGGTGCCGCCCGCGCCAACCAGCGCGGGGTGATGGCGTCGCCCGCCGACTTGATGCGCAGGCTGCTGACCTCGCCCTGTGCGTCAATCGACGCTTGGAACTTGGCCAAGTGCATGGGCCGGTAAAAGTCGTGCCCCATGTCTTCTTCGCGCGACCACAGCAACTGAACCGGCGCACCGTTGCAGGCCATGGCCACTTGCACGGCTTGACCCACAAAGTCCACTTCCAAGCGGCGGCCAAAGCCACCGCCGAGCAGCGTGACGTGCACGGTGACATCGTCTTCTGGGACGCCCGCGACTTGGGCGGCCATGGCGCGCGCCAGGGTGGGCACTTGCGTGGGCACCCAGATCTCGACTTTGCCGTCCAAGACCTGCGCGGTGCAGTTCATGGGCTCCAAGGTGGCGTGGGCCAAGTAGGGCGCTTGGTACAGCGCGTCGATGCGCGTGACCGCGGCGCGCTCGGCCAAGGTGGCTTTGCCTTGTTCGTGGAAGGTGAAGCCGCTGTCGGTGTTGAGCGCTTGCAGCAACTCGGTTTGGATGCGTTTCGTGTCGGGCGCGGTGGCCTCGGCGGCGGGCCACTGCACCTGCAAGGCTTGGGCGCCTTGGCGTGCTTGCCAGGTGTTGCGGGCCACGACGGCCAAGCCACCGGTGCCGCCACCCCAAGCGTCCAAGGGCACGACCCGGCTCACGCCGGGCA
>DAISXI010000190.1:0-2167 GCA_036825935.1 Hydrogenophaga sp. | reverse complement strand
GCGTGGACGAGCTCTGGGCCGGTGGCGCGGGCGGCGACATCTTGGTGTTTTTGCCCGGCGAGCGCGAGATCCGAGAAGCCGCCGACCACCTGCGCAAACACATGGCCCACCAGGCGTGGACGCGCAACGCCGAGGTCTTGCCGCTGTTCGCGCGCCTGTCGCAAGCCGAGCAAGACCGCGTGTTCGACACCGGTGGCGGGCGGCGCATCGTCTTGGCCACCAACGTGGCCGAAACCTCGCTGACCGTGCCCGGCATCCGCTACGTGATCGACGCGGGCACGGCGCGGGTCAAGCGCTACAGCCTGCGCAGCAAGGTCGAGCAGCTCATGGTCGAGCCCATCAGCCAAGCCGCGGCCAACCAGCGCTCGGGCCGTTGTGGTCGTGTGGCCAACGGCATTTGTATTCGCCTGTACGACGACAAAGACTTTGCCGGCCGCGCCCGTTTCACCGACCCGGAGATCTTGCGGTCCTCGCTGGCCGGGGTGATTTTGCGCATGAAGAGCCTGCACCTGGGGCAGGTGGAAGACTTCCCCTTCATTGAAGCGCCGAGCAAACGCGCCATCACCGACGGCTACCAGTTGCTCGCCGAGTTGGGCGCGGTCGACGAGGCCAACGAGCTCACGCCCATGGGCCGCGAGCTGGCCAAGCTGCCGTTGGACCCCCGCGTGGGCCGCATGATTTTGGAAGCCCGCCAGCGCCACGCGCTCGACGAGGTCTTGGTGATCGCCAGCGCCCTGAGCGTGCAAGACGTGCGCGACCGACCCATGGAAGCCCAGTCCCAAGCCGACCAAGCCCACGCCAAATTCGACGACGAAAAAAGCGAGTTCAGCGGCTACCTCAACCTGTGGCGCTGGTTGAATGATGCGCGGGGCGGGCACGGCACCGAACACAAACTCAGCCACCGCCAATACGAGCAGCTGCTGCGCCAAAACTTCATCAACGTGCGCCGCGTGCGCGAATGGCGCGACACCCACAGCCAGTTGCTCACCGTGGTCGCCGAGCACCAGTGGAAGCCCAACACCCAGCCCGCCAGTTACGAGCAGCTGCACAAGTCCATGCTCGCGGGCCTCTTGGGCAACATCGGTTGCAAGCTCGACGACGAAGACGTGTATTTGGGCGCTCGCGGCATCAAGTTTCACCGCCACCCCGGCGCGCACCTGAAGAAAAAACCAGGCCGCTGGATCGTGGTGGCCGAGTTGGTCGAGACCACGCGCCTGTTTGGCCGGGGCATCGCCGCCATCGAGCCGCAGTGGTTGGAAGACGTGGGCGCGCACCTGGTCAAGAAGCAGTTGCTCGACCCGCATTGGGAGAAAAAATCCGCCGAGGTCGTGGCCTTTGAACGCGCCACGCTCTACGGGCTGACGATTTACAACGGCCGGCGCAAAGCCTACGGCACGGTCGACCCGGTGGGCGCACGCGACATCTTCATCCGCCAAGCCTTGGTGGACGGCCAATGGGACACGGCACTGCCATTTTTGGCGGCCAACCAAAAAATGGTCGCCAAGGTCGAGGAGCTGGAGCACAAGTCGCGCCGCCAAGACGTGTTGGTGGACGACGAGCTGATCGCCGCGTTTTACGACGCGCAGATCCCCAGCGAGGTGTTCAACGGCCGTTTGCTCGAGCAGTGGTGGCGCGAGCAGTCGCGCACCCACCCCAAGTGCCTGTTCCTCACCCGCGAAGAGCTCATGCGCCACGAGGCCGCGGGCATCACGACACAGGCTTTCCCCAAACAGATCCGCTTGGGCGGCGTGGACTGCGCGGCGAGCTACTTGCACCAACCCGGCGACGCCCGCGACGGTGTGACCATCAGCGTGCCGCTGTTCGTGCTCAACCAGGTGAGCGAGGAGCGCTGCGAGTGGTTGGTGCCGGGCATGCTCAAAGACAAAATCCAAGCCCTGCTCAAAAGCCTGCCGCAAAAGCCGCGCAGCCGCTTTGTGCCGCTGCCCGAGAGCGCGGCGCGCTTGGCCGAGGCTTTGAGCGCACCGGAGGTGTTTGGCAGCGGTTCGCTGACCGAGGTCTTGCTCAAACGGGTGCGCGATGAAACGAGCTTGGACGTCAAGCGCGCCGATTTCAAGCTGGACATGCTCAGCCCGCACCTGTTCATGAACCTGCGCGTGCTCGACGAGCACGGCCGCCAACTCGGCGAAGGCCGCAACCTGGGGGCGCT
>DAISXI010000189.1:0-2204 GCA_036825935.1 Hydrogenophaga sp. | reverse complement strand
CTGGACGTTTGGCGAACTGCCCGAGCTGATGGAGATCACCCAAGGCTCGCAAACACTGATCGGTTTTCCTGCCATCGTCGACGCGGGTGAGTCGGTGCGCATCGAGGTGTTCGACGAGCCCGACGTGGCCGCGGCCAAACACCGCGCGGGCCTGCGCCGTTTGTTTGCGCTGCAGATCAAAGACGCGTTGAAGTACCTCGAGAAAAACATCCCCGACCTGCAAAAAATGGCCGTGGCCTTCATGCCGCTGGGCACGGCTGAAGAGTTGCGCTCCCAAATCATCGACGTGGCGCTGGAGCGCGCCTTTTTGCAAGACCCGCAGCCCACCGACGAACTCGCGTTCAAAAAGCGCGTGGACGAAGGCCGGGGCCGCTTGACGCTGATCGCCAACGAAGTGGCGCGCTTGGCTGGGGTCATCTTGGTCGAGTACGTAGCCGCGGCCCGCAAGATCAAAGACAGCAAAAACGCCGCCGAGGCCGCCGCCGATTGCGCCCAGCAGCTGCAGCGGCTCATGCCCAAAGCCTTCATTGCGGCCACGCCGTGGGCGCAGCTGCAGCACTTTGCGCGCTACCTCAAAGCCATCACCCTGCGCTTGGACAAGGTGCGCGCCGATGCCGCCCGCGACAGCCAGCGCCTGGCCGAGCTGCGCCCGCAAGAGCAGCGCTACTGGCGCTTGGTGGCCGATCGCAAAGGCGTGCAAGACGCCCGCATGCTCGAATTCCGCTGGCTACTGGAAGAGCTGCGCGTGAGCTTCTTCGCGCAAGAGCTGCGCACCCCGCAGCCGGTGAGCATCAAGCGGCTGGACAAGGCTTGGGGGCAGTTGAACCATTGATGGGGTTTCAATCTATGCCACCAAGTGGCATAATTTGACGCATGCGCCGTGTCTTCAAAACCCGTCAATTTGCCAAATGGATGCGAAAAACCGATTTGACGGATGACGCTTTGTGCTTGGCCGTGAGCGAGATGGTCAGTGGCCTGGTGGATGCCGATTTGGGCGGTGATGTGCTCAAGAAGCGTGTTGCCTTGCCCGGTCGTGGCAAGCGCGGCGGTGCCCGCACATTGGTGGCGACGCGAAGGACCAGCCGTTGGTTTTTTGTGTTCGGGTTTGAGAAGAACGAAAAGGCCAATGTGACCAGCACCGAGCTAGAAGCTTTGCAGTGGCTGACCAAACAATTGCTGGACTTGTCCGGGGCGCAGCTTGACGTCGCGGCGCAAGATGGTTCGTTACAGGAGATTTGTCATGAGCACTAAAGCGAAATCGAAGGCCAAACCTCAAACCGCCAGCCGCGTGTTGAAAACGGTTTACGAAACAGCGGCGGATCTGGAGCGTTTGGGATTCATCGACAAGCGCAAGATGCAAAAGCTCGATGCGCTGTGCATGGAGCCGATTGCGCCGTATGACAGCGCCCAAATCCGCGCCCTGCGTGAGCAGCACAACCTGAGTCAAACGGTGATGGCATCGGTGCTCAACACCAGCGCGTCCACGGTGCGCAAATGGGAGATTGGTGAAAAGCACCCCAGCGGCCCGTCGCTCAAGCTGCTGAACTTGCTAGATCGAAAGGGGTTGGAGGCTTTGCTTTAAGCAACTTGCCCTTGTTCGGCGCGGCCCACAAATACGAGAGCGGCACGGGTTGGCCCAGTTTTTTCCAAGCTTTGCCGGGTGCTTTGGGCATGTCCACCGATTACAAGCTCATCTACCCGCGCACCGAATACCACTGTTCGCGCTGTGGGGGGCACCACGGGCATGTGTTCGATGACGGGCCCCGACCGACGGGCAAGCGCTTTTGCCACAACGGTGTGGCCTTGGCGTTTGTGCCCGAAGGCCAAGCCCTCCCCGCATTGAGGACATGACCATGAACCGCTCAAGTGTTTCAAAGCCCCTGCGATCCAGACCACTCCCACCGACGTGGCGGTGGCGCCCGTGGTCAACGGCAAGCCCATGGCTTACGCCTTGTTTGCGGGTGGTTGTTTCTGGTGCATCGAGGCCGACTTTGAAAAGCTCGCCGGTGTGCTGGCCGTTGAGTCGGGCTACACCGCGGGTCAAACGCCCCAGCCCACGTATGAGCAGGTCAGCGCCGGCCAAACCGGCCACACCGAGGCGGTGAGGGTGCTGTACGACCCCGGCCAAGTGAGTTATGCGCAGTTGGTTGACTACTTTTGGCGGCACATCGACCCGACCGTCAAAGACCAGCAGTTTTGTGATG
>DAISXI010000188.1:0-2206 GCA_036825935.1 Hydrogenophaga sp. | reverse complement strand
TTTGAGATATTTTAAGTGGGCTTTTGATTCAAGAGCGCCAGCATCCCCGCCTCATCGATCACCGCCACGCCGAGCTCGCGTGCTTTCTCGAGTTTGCTGCCGGCGTCCTCACCGGCCACGACATAGTCGGTTTTTTTGCTCACCGAGCCAGCCACCTTGGCGCCCGCGGCTTCGAGCAGGTCTTTGGCTTCGTCGCGTTTGAGCGTGGGGAATGTACCGGTGAGCACAAAGGTTTTGCCAGCCAGGGTTTGCGCGGCACGCTCAGCGGGCGCACCCTCGGCCCACTGCAAGCCACAGGCGCGCAACTGCTCCACCACCTCGCGGTTGTGGGCTTGTTCAAAGAAGGTGCGGATGCTCGCAGCCACGATGGGCCCCACATCGGCGACTTGCAAAAGATCCTCTTCGCTCGCGGCCATGATGGCGTTGAGCGTGACGAAATGCCGCGCCAGCTCTTTGGCCGTGGCCTCACCCACGTGGCGAATGCCCAGGCCAAACAAAAAGCGCGGCAAGGTGGTTTGTTTGGAGGCTTCGAGCGCCGCCAACAGGTTTTGAGCGGACTTGTCGGCCATGCGGTCCAGGGTGGCCAACGCGGTGAAGCCCAAACGGTAGAGGTCGGGCAAGGTCTTGACCGCGCCGCTGTCGACCAGCTGCTCGACCAATTTGTCGCCCAAGCCCTCGACCTCGACGGCGCGGCGCTGGGCAAAGTGCAGGATGGCTTGTTTGCGCTGCGCGCTACAAAACAGGCCGCCGGTGCAGCGGTGGTCGGCCTCGCCCTCTTCGCGCACGGCCACGCTACCGCACACCGGGCAATGGGTGGCCATGGTGAACACCGCGCTGTGCTCGGAGCGCTTGTCCAGCTGCACACTGACGACCTCGGGGATCACATCGCCCGCCCGGCGCACCACCACGGTGTCGCCCACGCGCACGTCTTTGCGCCGCGCTTCCAACTCGTTGTGCAAGGTGGCGTTGGTCACCGTCACACCGCCCACGAACACCGGCGCGAGTTTGGCCACGGGCGTGAGTTTGCCGGTGCGCCCCACCTGCACATCGATGGCGACCACCTTGGTCAAGGCTTCTTGAGCGGGGTATTTGTGCGCCACAGCCCAGCGCGGCTCGCGGCTCACAAAGCCCAGCGTGCGCTGCAAGGCCAAGTCGTTGACCTTGTAGACCACGCCGTCGATGTCGTAAGGCAGTTGCTCGCGCAGCGCGCCCATGCGCTGATGAAAGTCCACCAAGCCGCTGGCACCTTGGGCCACGGCGGTCTGTTCGGCCACGGGGAAGCCCCAGGCCTTGAGGCGCATGAGCAGCTCCATGTGCTGAGTGGGGGCATCCCCAGCCCATTGCACCTCGCCCAGCCCATAGGCAAAAAAGCTCAAGGGCCGCTGTGCGGCGATGCCCGAGTCAAGCTGGCGCACCGCACCGGCCGCCGCGTTGCGCGGGTTGACGAAGGTTTTCTCGCCGGCAGCAGCTTGTCGTGTGTTGAGGGCATCGAAGTCGGCACGCGCCATGTAGACCTCACCGCGCACCTCCAAGACCGAAGGCACACCCTCGCCGAACAAACGCAAAGGGATTTGCCCGATGGTGCGCACATTGGCCGTGACGTCTTCGCCGGTTTGTCCATCACCGCGCGTGGCGGCTTGTACCAAGATCCCGCCTTCGTAGCGCAAGCTCATGGCCAGGCCATCGAATTTCAACTCGGTGACGTAGGCCACCGGCGGGTCTTGCGGGCCCAAGCCCAGCTCTTTGCGGATGCGTGCATCGAAGGCTTCGGCACCGCTGGCCTCAACATCGGTCTCGGTGCGGATGCTGAGCATGGGCACGGCATGGGTGACGCTGGCAAAGCCGTCCAACACCGCCCCCCCCACGCGCTGCGTGGGCGAGTCGGGTGTGAGCCATTCGGGGTGCTCGGCCTCTAAGCGCTGCAACTCTTGAAACCACGCGTCGTATTGCGCGTCCGATACCTCGGGCGCGTCGAGCGTGTAGTACAGGTGCGCGTGGTGGTGCAGGGTCTCGCGCAATTGGGCGAGCCGCTGGGCATCGCTGTCAGGCGCCGCAGCGCCTGCGAACAAATCGGGTTGACCGCCAGAGGCCATGGTCAAGCAAACAAACGGCGGGCTTGGTCGGAGCCGGCCGAGAGGTCGCGTGCGGCGAGCTCGTCGTAAATGCCTTCGAGGTCACGCCCAATGGCCTCGATGGTCTCAGGGGC
>DAISXI010000187.1:0-2276 GCA_036825935.1 Hydrogenophaga sp. | reverse complement strand
GTGGGCATGGCGCTGGCCGAAAAACTCTTGGCGTCTGAGTTCAACCGCCCCGGCCACGACATCGTCAACCACCACACCTATGTGTTCATGGGCGACGGTTGCATGATGGAGGGCATCAGCCACGAGGCCTGCGCCTTGGCCGGTGCTTGGAAGCTGAACAAACTCATCGCGTTGTACGACGACAACGGCATTTCCATCGACGGCAAGGTCACGCCTTGGTTCATCGACGACACCCCGGCACGTTTCAAAGCCTACGGCTGGAACGTGGTCACGGTGGACGGCCACGATGTGCAAGCGGTCAGCCGCGCCATCGCCAGCGCCAAGCACAGCGCCGACAAGCCCACGCTCATCGCCTGCAAAACCCACATCGGCCAAGGCAGCCCGAACCGCGTGGACACCGCCAAAGCGCACGGCGAGCCCTTGGGCGCTGACGAAATCGCGCTCACCCGCGCCGCCATCCATTGGCCCCACGCCCCCTTCGTCATTCCCACCGAGGTCTACGACGACTGGAGCGCCAAAGACAAAGGCGCCAAAGCTGAAGCCCATTGGACGCACCAGTTCACCGCTTATGCGGCTGCGCACCCCGACTTGGCCACCGCGTTCAAACGCCGCATGGCCGGTGACTTGCCGAAAAACTTCCATCAAACCGTGGTGGACGCGGTGGTGGCGGCCAACACCAAAGCTGAAACCGTGGCCAGCCGCAAGGCCAGCCAATTGGCGCTGGAGGCTTTCACCGCCGCCATCCCCGAGTTGCTCGGCGGCAGCGCCGACCTCACCGGCTCGAACCTGACCAACACCAAGTCCACACCCAATTTGCGGGTCGATCTGGCCGGTCATGTGGTGAAAGACGAGCACGGCCAGGGCGGTCGCCACATCAACTACGGCGTGCGCGAATTCGGCATGGCCGCCATCATGAACGGCATCGCTTTGCACGGCGGCTTCATCCCCTACGGCGGCACCTTCCTCACCTTCTCTGACTATTCACGCAACGCCATCCGCATGGCCGCGCTGATGAAGCAGCGCGTGGTCCATGTGTTCACCCACGACTCGATCGGTTTGGGCGAAGACGGCCCCACCCACCAATCCATCGAACACGCCGCGTCATTGCGCTTGATTCCTGGTTTGGATGTCTGGCGTCCGGCTGACACGGCTGAAACCACCGTCGCTTGGGCCGTGGCTTTGCAAAACGCCAACCGCCCAACCGCCTTGTTGCTGAGCCGTCAAAACCTGCCTTACCTGCCCAAGGGTGACAGCGCCGCCAAAGACGCCAGCGGTTTGGACGCGATCAACAAGGGTGCTTATGTGCTGGCCGAGCCCTCGGAAGTGGGCCTGAACAAAAAAGCCCAAGCGGTCCTCATCGCCACCGGCTCGGAAGTGCAGCTGGCCCTGAAAGCCCAAGCCTTGTTGGCCGAACACAAGGTTGCGGTGCGCGTGGTCTCCATGCCCAGCACCACCACCTTCGACCGCCAAAGCGTGGCCTACAAATCGGCCGTGTTGCCCCAAGGCCTGCCCCGCATCGCGGTGGAAATGGGCTCGACCGACGGCTGGTGGAAATACGGCGTGTCGGCCGTGGTTGGCATCGACACCTATGGTGAAAGTGCCCCAGCGCCGGTGCTGTTCGAGCACTTTGGCTTCACGCCGAAGAATGTCGCTGAGACGGTGTTGAAGGTGCTGTCGTCACGCTGAAATTCACGGGCTGGCGCGGTCGTCGTTGCCAGCCTCCCCCTTTTTTGAAACTTGAAAGAAGAAAGACCCATCATGGCCATCAAAGTAGGTATCAACGGTTTCGGGCGCATCGGGCGCATGGTGTTTCGCGCTGCGGTGCAAAACTTCAACGACATTGAAATCGTCGGCATCAACGATTTGCTGGAACCCGACTACCTGGCCTACATGCTGAAGTACGACAGCGTGCACGGTCGCTTCCAAGGCGAAGTGTCGGTCGACGGCGGCAACCTGATCGTCAACGGGAAAAAAATTCGCCTCACGCAAGAGCGCGACCCGGCTGCGTTGAAATGGAACGAGGTGCATGCCGATGTGGTGATTGAAGCCACCGGTTTGTTCCTCGACAAACCCACCGCCGAAAAACACCTGGCCGCAGGCGCCAAAAAAGTGCTGCTGTCGGCGCCTTCCAAAGACGACACGCCGATGTTTGTGTATGGCGTGAACCACGCCACGTACGCTGGTCAAACCATCGTCTCCAACGCTTCTTGCACCACCAACTGCTTGGCCCCGGTGGCCAAGGTGTTGAACGACAAATGGGGCATCAAGCGCGGCCT
>DAISXI010000186.1:0-2290 GCA_036825935.1 Hydrogenophaga sp. | reverse complement strand
TCGGCGGGGTTGTGTTCCACCAAGGGCACGTGTTTGTAGGCCGCGGCGTGGTAGACCGTCTCGGGGCGCTGATCCAAAAACACCGTGGCCAAACGCTCGCGGTCGCGCACCGAGCCGAGCACCGGCAGGCATTCGACGCCCGCATCTTGGGCGCGCAGCGACAGCTCTTCGTTCAAAGCGTAGAGCGCGTATTCGTTTATCTCGAACATCACCAGCCGCTTGGGGCCGAGGGCCAAGATTTGGCGGCACAGCTCGCTACCGATCGAGCCACCGGCGCCGGTCACCAACACCACTTTGTCGCTGATGTTGCGGCTCAGCAAGATGTGGTTGGGGCTGACGGGGTCGCGGCCCAAGAGTTCGTCCACGTCGAGTTCGCGCAGGTCCGACAGGCTCACACGACCTTGGGCGATTTCGCTCAGGTCGGGCAGGGTGCGGACCTGAACGTGGGCTTCCTGAATGCCGTTGATGATCTCCAGCCGCCGCTGCCGATTGGCCGAAGGGATGGCCAAGAGCACGGTTTTGATCTCCAGCGAGGGCACCAAGGCTGGCAAATCAGCGGGGTTGTAGATGGGCAGGCCGTTCAAGATGTGGCCGTGCAGGCGGTCGTCGTCGTCCAAAAACCCCGTCACCCGCATGGAGTGGTTGCTGGCCATGGCCATGGCCAGCTGACGCCCTGCATTGCCCGCACCGTAAATCAACACCTTGGGCAAGAGCAAGCCGCGCGACTGCACGCGGTAGACGTCTCCCAGCCAGAAGCGAGCGATCAGGCGAGAGGCCACCACCAAGACCAGCAGCAAAATGGGCTGGATGATGCCCAGCGTGCGCGGCACCCCGCTCATGCCAATGAAGGTGAAGACGGTGGCGTAAATCGCCAAGTAGTAGCCCATGGCCTTGAAAATCGCCACCAGAGCGGCCAAGCCGGAGTAGCGGAAGATGGCACGGTACAGGCCGTTCATGACGAACAGCGGCAGTGCCAACGCCAGGGAGGCGATGGCGGCGTCCCATGGGCGCCAGAAATCGTTGCCGCTCATGGCTACCCAGTCGCCAATGCGCAAGTAATACGCCAGCCAGACTGTGAGGATGCACAAGGCGCTGTCCAAACTCAGCACGATCAACCGCTTGGCGAAGCGTGGCATGCCCAGAATGGGCACGATCAGGCGGTGAAGCATGTGGAGGGTCCGTTGTTATTGGGTTCAGTGCGAAACGCCCGATCGCCGCAGGACCCGCACGGCCGTCATGGCCATGATGCGCAGGTCAAACCCCAGCGATTGGCGCTCCAGGTAAACGCGATCGTATTGTACTTTCACGGGAATGGGCAGCTCGTCGCGGCCATTGACCTGCGCCCAACCGGTCAGACCGGGCACCAAGGCGTGAACGCCATGTTCGGTGCGCAAGGCCACCAAGTCGTCTTGGTTGAACAGGGCGGGGCGGGGACCCACAAAGCTCATGTCGCCCACCAAGATGCTCCACAGCTGGGGCACTTCGTCCAGGCTGGTGCGTCGCAACCAGCGGCCCATCGAGGTGATGTATTGGTCGGGGTTACGCAACAGGTGCGTGGCCACCGCTGGGGTGTCGGTGCGCATGGATCGGAATTTGGGCATCTTGAACAGGCGGTTGTGGCGCCCAACCCGGTCGCTCCAATGGATGGCCGGGCCAGTGGAGTCCCAGCGGATGGCCAAGGCGATCAGCGCCACCGGCAGGGCCAGCAGCACGGCCAAGGGGATGGCCAAAGCAAGGTCGAACAGTCGTTTCATGGGCTGAGCGGGGGCAGCGCGGCGCGCAAGCCCTCGTCGATGGTGTGGGGTGGGGTCCAGCCCAAAGTGGCTTGGGTGTGGCCCATGTCGATGCACAGCGAGTCGGTGAGGCGGCGAACCGATTCGCTGCGCCCAGTGAGTGCGCCCGCCCAGCGCAAGACCGCGGGCGGCACGGCCAACAAACGGGCCGGGCGACCCGCGGCGCGGCCGATGGCCCGCGCCCAGTAGGGGGTGGAGAGGTCTTGGCCGTCGCTGACCAAAAAGGTTTGGCTTGGCGCAAAGGGGTGCGTTAGGCACAGTGTCAACAAGTCGATCAAATTACCCAAGCCCACCATGGCCCGCCGGTTGTGGATGCCCCCCAGTGGCAGGGGCCAGCCGCGTTGCACGGCGCGCATGAAGCGGGCAAAGTTCGCACCGACGCCCGGGCCATACACCAAGGGTGGGCGCACGATGACCACCTCGATATCGTCGCGCCAATTGGCCAAGGCCTGTTCGGCCGCCCATTTGGAGCGGCCATAGGCGTCTAAGGGGTGCGG
>DAISXI010000185.1:0-2310 GCA_036825935.1 Hydrogenophaga sp. | reverse complement strand
CCAAAGGCCTCAAGCAGATGAACGACACCGGCGAGCTGGAAAAAATCATCGACGAGGTCTTGGCCGCCAACCCCAAGAACGTCGAAGAGTTCAAGGCCGGCAACAGCAAAGCCCTCAACGGTTTGGTCGGCCCGATCATGAAGGCCAGCAAAGGCAAGGCCAATCCGGCACAGGTCAACGCGCTGCTGGTGAAAAAACTCGGGTGAGCGACCAGGACGCCACGACCGACCCCAGCGTCCCCCACAGCCGTTGGGAAGACGCCCAAGGGCTGCTCACGGGTTGTTTGTTCGTGGCGCTGGGCGTGTTGCTGTTCCGCGAGGCGGCGCTGTTCACCGGCGGCGTGCCCGGTTTGGCGTTTTGGGCGCATTACGGCTGGGGCGTGCCGCTGGGCTGGGCGGTGTTTGCCATCAACCTGCCGTTTTATGTGTTCGGTTGGTTCCGCTTGGGCCGCGCCTTCACCGTCAAAACCTTTTTGGCGGTGGCGCTGTTGTCACTCTACGTGGAGCTGCTGCCGCGCTGGATCGACTTTGCGTTTGTGCAGCCGGTGTTTGCGGCTGTGTTGGCGGGTTTGCTGGTGGGCACGGGCATCTTGATGCTGATCCGCCACCGCGCCAGCTTGGGCGGCGTGACCATGGTGGCGCTCTACTTGCAAAACACGCGCCGCTGGCAAGCGGGCCATGTGCAGATGGCCATCGATGCGGCCATCTTGGCGGCGGTGTTCGTGGTGGTGGACCTGCGCACGGGCTTGTTGTCGCTGCTCGGCGCGGTCGCGCTGAACCTGGTGATCGCCGTCAACCACCGCGCCGGGCGTTACCACGGCGCTTGAGCGTCAGACCCCGTAGCGCTCGCGGTACGCGCGCACCTTGGGCAGGTGCTGACCCAGTGCCGCGCTGTCTTGGGTGTTCAAGAAGTCCAACAGGTCCGACAGGCTGGCGATGGCGCAGACCTGCAAGCCCAGCTGTTCGCGCACGAACTGCACCGCGCTGTGTGCCACGTCGCGCACCGTGCCGTCGGGCTGGGGTTCTGTGGCCATTTCTTGGCGGTCCAGCGCAATCGCCACCGCGTGCGGCGTGGCGCCCGCGGCCTTGATCAAGGCAATCGATTCGCGCGCGGCGGTGCCCGCGCTCATCACGTCGTCGACGATGAGCACCCGGCCTTTGAGGGGTGCGCCCACCAAGGTGCCGCCTTCGCCGTGGTCTTTTGCTTCCTTGCGGTTGTAGGCAAAGGGCACGTTGCGGCCCAAGCGCGCCAACTCAATGGCCACGGCCGCGCCCAGCGGGATGCCTTTGTAGGCGGGGCCAAAAATCATGTCGAACTCGATGCCGCTGCTGACCAAGCGCTGGGCGTAGAAGCTCGCGAGCTGGCCGAGCTTGGCGCCGTCGTCGAACAAACCCGCGTTGAAGAAGTAGGGCGAGAGGCGGCCGGCCTTGGTTTTGAACTCGCCAAATTTGAGCACGCCACAATCCAGCGAAAATCGGACAAACGCTTGGGCCAACGCGTCGTTGGCAACCGCACTCTGATTCATGGGGGATATTCCTTGTTCACACTCACCAGCCTCAACCTCAACGGTATCCGTTCGGCGACCAGCAAAGGCCTTGAAGCCTGGCTCGAAAAAGCCAAGCCCGATTGTATTTGTGTGCAAGAGGTCAAGGCCCAAGCCCCAGACGTGGCCGGCAAGTTCGAGGTGCTCGCGGGCTTGACAGGCCATTTCCACTTCGCCCAGAAAAAGGGCTACTCCGGCGTGGGCGTGTACACCCGCGAGGAGCCCAGCGACGTGATCGTGGGCTTTGATGGCGGTGAATTCGACGATGAGGGCCGCTACGTGGAGTTGCGTTTTGACACGCCCACGCGCCGGCGCTCCATCATCAGCAGTTACTTCCCCAGCGGCTCCTCGGGCCCCGAGCGCCAAGAGGCCAAGTACCGCTTTTTGGCCGCTATCGAGCCTCACCTGCAAGCGCTCAAGGCCGAGCGCGAGTTCGTGCTCTGCGGCGACCTCAACATCGCGCACACCCAGCACGACTTGAAAAACTGGAAGGGCAATCTGAAGAACAGCGGCTTCTTGCCCGAAGAGCGCGCCTGGATGACCCAGCTCACCACCGAGGGCGGTTTGGTCGACGTCTACCGCCGCTTGCAGCCCGACACCACCGACGCTTGTTACACCTGGTGGAGCAACCGCGGTCAGGCCTACGCCAAGAACGTGGGTTGGCGTTTGGATTACCACTTGGCCACGCCGGCCTTGGCCGAGACCGCGCGCACCGAGGCCATCTACAAAACCGAGAAGTTTTCCGACCACGCACCCATCACCATCGG
>DAISXI010000184.1:0-2341 GCA_036825935.1 Hydrogenophaga sp. | reverse complement strand
TTGATGAGCGGGCCGTGGTCGGTGGTGAGGTTTTGGCAAATGCCAGGGTAGACGCAGCTGGGCTTGCGGCAAGCAGATTCGATCTCGGGCGTGCGGCAGCCCAGTCGGTACATGTTGGCGGTGGGGCCACCCAGGTCGGAGATGACGCCGGTGAAGCCCTCGACTTTGTCGCGGATGTCTTCGACCTCTTTGAGGATGGACTCTTCCGAGCGGCTTTGGATGATGCGGCCTTCGTGCTCGGTGATGGAACAAAAGGTACAGCCACCGAAACAGCCGCGCATGATGTTCACAGAGAAGCGGATCATTTCCCACGCGGGGATTTTGGTCGGGCCGTCGTGCCGGCCTTGCTCGTCCGCATAGGCGGGATGCGGGCTGCGGGCGTAGGGCAAGTCAAACACATGGTCCATCTCGGCCGTGGTCAACGGGATGGGTGGTGGGTTGATCCACACGTCGCGCGCCAAGCGCAGTTTGTCGAGATCGGTCTCGCCCACGGCCACGCCGTGCGCCTGCACCAAGGCGCGGGCGTTGCCCGGGTTGGCCTCGACGTGCAGGATGCGGTTGGCGTGGGCGTAGAGCACCGGGTCGCTCTTGACCTGCTCGTAGCTGGGCAAGCGGATGACGGTGCGCTCGCGCGGCGGGCCTTTTTTGCGCAGGGCCGGGTTGGGCACGAACTGCAGCGGCTTGCCGTCGGTCTGCTCCGCGGCCTTGGACTCGCCCTCTTCCTTCGCACAGCTCTGGCCTTGGGCCTGGGCTTGTTCGCTGGTGGTCAGGTAGGGGTTGAGGTGGGCGTCCACCGGGCCGGGGGTGTCGACCTCGCTGGAATTGAGTTCGAACCAGCCTTCGGTGGACGGGTCGCCCGCGCGGCGGATGAAGGCGGTGCCGCGCACGTCGGTGATGGTTTCCACCGGCTCGCGCTTGGCCAAGCGGTGCGCCACCTCGATCAGGGCGCGCTCGGCGTTGCCATAGAGCAGCAGGTCGCATTTGGCGTCCACCACGATGCTGCGGCGCACCTTGTCGCTCCAATAGTCGTAATGCGCGATGCGGCGCAAGCTGCCTTCGATGCCACCCAAGATGATCGGCACATCTTTGAAGGCTTCACGGCAGCGCTGGCTGTAGACGATGGCGGCGCGGTCGGGGCGTTTGCCGCCCACGTCGCCGGGCGTGTAGGCGTCGTCGCTGCGGATTTTGCGGTCCGCCGTGTAGCGGTTGATCATGGAATCCATGTTGCCCGCGGTCACGCCCCAAAACAGGTTGGGCTTGCCCAAAGCTTTGAAGGGCTCGGCGCTTTGCCAGTCGGGCTGGGCGATGATGCCCACGCGAAAGCCTTGCGCTTCCAGCACACGCCCGACCACCGCCATGCCGAAGCTGGGGTGGTCAACATAGGCGTCGCCCGTGACCAAAATGATGTCGCAGCTGTCCCAGCCCAGGCGCTCCATTTCGGCGCGGCTCATGGGCAGGAAGGGCGCGGTGCCAAAACGCTTGGCCCAATACGGCTTGTAGCTCGTGATGGGCTTGGCTTGGCGCGCGAAAAAGGAAACGTCGATGGGGGCGTTCATGGAGGGCTTTGGTTAACCCTTGATTGTAAGTTTTTGTGCAGACCCAGCCACCATCAGGGGCAATGGGCGCGAGATAATGCCCCACCCCAGCTGGAGAACCACCATGACGCGTTTGAACGGAAAAATCAGCCTCATCACCGGGGCAGCCCAAGGCATCGGTTTGGCCACCGCCAAGAAATTCGCCCAAGAAGGCGCCACGGTGGTCATTTGTGACGTCAAGGCAGAGGCGGTGAACGCGGCCGTGGCCGAATGCCACGCCTTGGGCGCACAGGCCGAAGGCCACACCATGGACGTGACCCAGCGCGATCAGGTGGATGCGGTGATCGCCGCGGTGATCGCGAAACACGGGCGCATCGACGTGCTGGTCAACAACGCCGGCATCACCCAAGACGCTCGCTTGCAAAACATGAGCATCGAACAATTCGACCGCGTGATCGACGTCAACCTGCGCGGTGTGTTCCATTGCGCGCAGGCCGTGGCCAACACCATGGTCGCGCAAGGCCGTGGCGTGATCCTCAACGCTTCCTCAGTGGTGGGCATCTACGGCAACTTTGGCCAGACCAATTACGCCGCGAGCAAATTCGGTGTGATCGGCTTCACCAAGACCTGGAGCCGCGAACTCGGCCCCAAAGGCGTGCGCGTGAACGCCGTGGCGCCAGGCTTCATCGCCACGCCCATCTTGAACACCATTCCCGAGAAGGTGATCGCCGAGATGGCGCAACGCGTGCCCCTGCGCCGCTTGGGCCAACCCGAAGAAATCGCCAACGTTTACGCCTTCTTGGCCA
>DAISXI010000183.1:0-2357 GCA_036825935.1 Hydrogenophaga sp. | reverse complement strand
GAAGCGGACCTCCGAGTCTTCGGAAATCGTCACCTCGGGCAAGGCGGTGGTGGCGGGTGTTTTGCGCTGGGCCATGAAGGGTCTCAAAAACCCAATTATCAACCCAGCGTCACCTGCAAACCCGGCAGGCGGGGCAAGGCCTGCAGCGCATTGGCCGTGGTCTGGCGCTGCACGTCCGCCACCGGCAGGTCACGCAACTCGGCCAAGACCGCGCCGATGCGGGGCAATTGGCTTGGGCCATTGATACCTTGGGCCCGTCCCAAGGCGCGCTCAGCCGCCGTGACGTAGAGCCACTGGGGTGGGATGTCGGGCGCATCGGTTTCCAAGACCATCGCCGAGAGCGGCAAGGTTTGGGCCAAGTGGCGCAAACGGCGCGCCGCCTCGAAGGTCATGGCGCCGCCAAAACCCAGCTTGAAGCCGCGGTCCACAAAAGCCTGTGCCTGCACATCGCTGCCATTGAAGGCATGGGCAATGCCGCCCATCACGGGGCATTGGCGCAAGCCTTTGAGCAACCAGTCGGCGCTGCGGCGCACATGCAAAATGACCGGCAAACCGTGGCGCTGGGCCAAAGCCAATTGGGCGCGGTAAAAGCGCCATTGGCGCTCGCGCATGGCCTCGGTGCACAGCTCGGGCACAAAAAAATCCAAACCGATTTCCCCCACCGCCACCAAACGCGGGTCGTCGCGGTGGGCCAGCAAAGCGGCGTCCAAGGCGTCCAGGTCGGCGTCATCGGCCTGCGGCACGAACAGGGGGTGAATGCCCAAAGCATAGGCATCGCCCGCTTCATGGGCCAAGGTGCGAACGGCATCAAAACCCGCCACGTTCACCGAAGGCAGCACGCATAGGCCAACGCCCGAGTCCCTAGCCAATTGACGCTCGGCGCGCACGCCTCCGTGAAGCCGATCCCAGTCGGGGGCATCAAGGTGGCAATGGGTATCGATCCACACGTGGACCATCAAGCCTTGACGGCGTCTTCGGTCAACACACCCGCGGTCAAGCGCAACAGGCGGTCGCAGCGCTGGGCCAGCACTTCGTCGTGGGTCACGACCACAAAGGCCGTGCCCTGATCGCGGGCCAATTCCATCATCAAAGCAAACACCTGCGCGGCCGTGCTGCGGTCCAGGTTGCCGGTGGGCTCATCGGCCAACACACAGGCCGGCTGCGTCACCAAGGCGCGCGCAATCGCCACGCGTTGGCGCTCGCCGCCCGAGAGCTCAGCGGGGCGGTGGTGCAAGCGGTCGCCCAAACCCACGCGGCGCAGCATGGCTTCGGCGCGCTCGGCCGCCTCGGCGCGCGCTTGGCGGCGGATCCACAGCGGCATGGCCACGTTGTCGCGGGCGCTGAACTCGGGCAAGAGGTGGTGGAACTGGTAGACAAAACCCAGGTAGCGGTTGCGCCAATCGCCTTGGGCTGAGGCACTCAAGCCGGCCAAGTCTTGGCCCTTGAGTTGCACCTGCCCGCTGCTGGGCGCGTCTAAGCCGCCCAAGAGATGCAGCAGGGTGCTTTTGCCCGAACCCGAAGCACCCACGATGGCCAAGGTTTGCCCGGCTTCGATGCGCAGGTCCACGCCTTGCAACACGGTGACGTCCAAACGGCCTTCGGTGAAGCGTTTGGTCAAGCCGTGCGCTTGCAGCACAGCCGGCATGGAGAGATTACTCATAACGCAAAGCCTCCGCGGGGTTGACGCGGCTGGCACGCCAGCTGGGGTAAATGGTGGCGACAAAGGCCAAGATCAAAGCGATCACGGTGATGGGCACGATGTCGGCCTGCTGGGGGTCGCTGGGCATGCGGGTGATGAGGTAAACCTCTTGCGGCAAG
Source organism: Hydrogenophaga sp. (assembly GCA_036825935.1). Taxonomy (GTDB): domain Bacteria; phylum Pseudomonadota; class Gammaproteobacteria; order Burkholderiales; family Burkholderiaceae_C; genus Hydrogenophaga. The sequence continues at coordinate 539 of DAISXI010000183.1, read as the reverse complement.
AAGCTCGCGCCCAAGAGCGACTCGAGCGCGGGCACCAAGGTGTCGATGTTGAAGGCCACGCCCAAGCCGAGCAGGAGCCCCAAGCCGGTGCCGATCACGCCCACCATGGCGCCCTGCACCACAAAGATGGCCATGATGCTGCCAGGGCTCGCGCCCAAGGTGCGCAGGATGGCGATGTCGGCGCTCTTGTCGGTCACCGTCATCACCAAGGTCGAGACCAGGTTGAACGCAGCCACCGCCACGATCAAGGTCAGGATGATGAACATCATGCGTTTTTCCAACTGCACGGCCGCGAACCAGGTGCGGTTTTGCCGCGTCCAGTCGCGCACGAACAGGCCCGCGGGCATGGTGGGCGCCATCTCCAGGGCCACCTCGCGAGAGCGGTGCAGGTCTTCGATTTTGATGCGCACGCCGGTCGGGCCTTCCAAACGGAAGATCTTCATGGCGTCGTCTTGGTGCAGCATGGCCAGCGTCGAGTCGTATTCGAAGTGGCCCGAATCGAAGGTGCCCACCACCGTCATTTGGCGGATGCGCGGCAA
>DAISXI010000182.1:0-2393 GCA_036825935.1 Hydrogenophaga sp. | reverse complement strand
GCCACCTTGTCCCTCATGCGTGCGCGGCTTCACGAGCTCAGCGGCCGGCGCGAAGACCGCTTGGTGTTTGACTTGCAAAACACGATGGCGCAAGCCTTTGGTCTGAACACGTTGGTGGCGGGAGAAGACGCACCCACCGCGCGCGGCGTGCGCCGCGCCAGCGAAGCGCTGATGAAGCGCTACTACTGGGCGGCCAAGGCCGTGACGCAGCTCAACCAAATCGTTCTGCTCAACATCGAGGCGCGCTTGTACGGTGAAGACCTGAACGTCGTGCCGCTGCGCCCCATCAACGAACGTTTCTTCGACAACCGCGGCATGATCGAGGTCGCGCACGACCAGCTCTACACCGAGCAGCCGCACGCCATTCTCGAGACTTTTTTGCTCTACCAACAAACCGTGGGCATCAAAGGTTTGTCCGCGCGCACCTTGCGGGCCTTGTACAACGCCCGCCCCGTCATGGACGCGGCCTTTCGCCGCGACTCGGTGAACCGCGCCACCTTCATGGCCATCTTGCAGCAGCCCCAAGGTATCACGCACGCGCTGCGCCTGATGAACCAGACCTCGGTGCTGGGCCGCTATTTGTGGGTGTTTCGGCGCATCGTCGGCCAAATGCAGCACGACCTGTTCCACGTCTACACGGTCGATCAGCACATCCTCATGGTCTTGCGCAACGTGCGCCGTTTTTTCATGGCCGAGCACGCACATGAGTACCCGTTTTGCTCACAACTGGCCGCCGGCTGGGACAAGCCTTGGGTGTTGTACGCGGCCGCGCTGTTCCACGACATCGCCAAAGGCCGCGGCGGCGATCATTCGCAGCTGGGGCAACAGGAGGTGCGCAAGTTCTGCCGAGAACACGGCGTGAACGCCACCGATGCTGAGCTGATCGAATTCTTGGTCAGCGAACACTTGACCATGAGCCACATCGCGCAAAAGCAAGACATCAGCGACCCCGATGTCATCCGCGCCTTTGCCAAGCGCGTGGGCAACGAGCACCACCTCACGGCCTTGTATTTGCTCACTGTGGCCGACATCCGAGGCACCAGCCCCAAGGTGTGGAACGCTTGGAAAGGCAAGCTGCTGGAAGACCTTTATCGCACCACGTTGCACACGCTGGGCGGTCACGCGCCCGACCCCGACACCGTGGTGCAAAGCCGTAAACGCGAAGCCCTGAGCTTGCTGGCTTTGCACGCGCAACCGTTTGAGGCGCACAAGCCGCTGTGGGACACGCTGGACGTGAGCTACTTCATGCGCCACGACGCCAACGACATTGCATGGCACACGCGCCAGCTCTCACGGCTGTTGTCGCTGGCCAAACAAGATGGCAAGCCTTTGGGTGTGACGGTGCGCGCGCGCGTCTCATTGGCTGGCGAAGGCATGCAGGTCTTGGTCTATGCGCCCGATCAAGCCGACCTCTTTGCCCGCATCTGTGGTTACTTCGACCAAACCGGCTTCAACATCTTGGACGCCAAAGTGCACACCGCTCTGAATGGCTACGCGATCGACTCTTTCCAAGTCATCGCCACCCACCAAGAAGGCCACTACCGAGACTGGCTCAACATGGTGGAGTCGGGACTGACCCAAGCCATCGCACACCCGCAAGCCTTGCCCACGCCCAGCAAAGGCCGCGTCTCGCGTCGCGTCAAAAGTTTCCCGATCGCGCCGCGCGTGTCACTGCAACCCGACGAAGGCGCCCAAAAATGGCTGCTCAGCATCTCGGCCAGCGACCAAGTGGGCCTGCTCTACCGCGTGGCCAAGGTGCTGGCACAGCACCACGTGAGCGTGCAACTGGCCAAGGTCTCCACACTGGGTGAACGGGTGGAAGACAACTTCTTGATCTCAGGCGCGGCCTTGCAGCACAACAAAACCCAACTCGACATCGAGACCGAGCTGCTGCAAGCGCTCACGCCTTGAGCAATGCCGTACTGGCTCTCTGCGGCCTTTTGGTATTGGGGCGCGACTGACGCACCAAACGAATTTCCAGCTTGCAACCCAAAGCGTCAGCGTACTTGGTGAGTGTGGCCAAGGATGGCGAATGTTTACCGCGCCCAGATTCCATGCGTGCCACCGCCGATTGGGTTGTGCCAATTTTCTCAGCCACCTCGGCTTGCGTCAGGCCTTCGGCTGCTCGTGCTTTCAAAAACTCGTCGAGCAAGGAGAACTCTTGGCTTTGCTTTTCGAACTCAGCCATGACCTCTGGATTCGCCAATGCTTTGGCTCGCAATTGTTTGTGTGTCAGCATCATTTCCACTCCTTCATCCGTTTTCGAGCCAAGGCCAATTCTTTGGGCGGTGTCTTGTCGGTCTTTTTCACAAACTGGTGAAGCATGACGATCTGGCGCTCTACCACCGTGCAATAAAAAACCCGAGCAATGCCTTCATGAGATTTCAAACGCA
>DAISXI010000181.1:0-2396 GCA_036825935.1 Hydrogenophaga sp. | reverse complement strand
AGCATCAGGCTCTTGGGGTTCTTGGCGTCAAAGCCCTTCATGATGCGGCACCACAAGAGGCGCGCGGCGCGCATCTTGGCGATCTCCAAATAGAAGTTCATGCCCACCGCCCAGAAGAAGGACAGGCGACCAGCGAACTCGTCCACGTCCATGCCTTTGGCAATGGCCGTCTTCACGTATTCCTTGCCGTCGGCTAGGGTGAAGGCCATCTCGAGCGCCTGATTGGCACCGGCTTCTTGCATGTGGTAACCCGAGATCGAGATCGAGTTGAACTTGGGCATGTGCTGCGCCGTGTACTCGATGATGTCGCCGATGATCTTCATCGACGGCTCGGGCGGGTAGATGTAGGTGTTGCGCACCATGAACTCTTTCAGAATGTCGTTCTGAATCGTTCCTGAGAGTTGGTCTTGCGAGACGCCCTGCTCTTCGGCTGCCACCACATAACCCGCCAGCACGGGCAACACCGCGCCGTTCATGGTCATGGACACACTGACCTTGTCCAGCGGGATCTGGTCAAACAAGATCTTCATGTCCTCGACCGAGTCAATCGCCACACCGGCCTTGCCCACGTCGCCCGTCACACGCGGGTGATCGGAGTCGTAGCCACGGTGGGTCGCCAAATCAAACGCCACCGACACGCCCTGCCCGCCCGCAGCCAAGGCCTTGCGGTAGAAGGCATTGGATTCTTCGGCGGTGGAGAAACCGGCGTACTGGCGGATGGTCCAAGGGCGCACGGCGTACATGGTGGCCTGCGGGCCGCGCAAGAAAGGTTCAAAGCCCGGCAGCGTGTTGGCGTAAGGCAGCTTGGCCGTGTCTTCAGCGGTGTAGAGCGGCTTGACGACGATGCCGTCGGGCGTCTTCCAGTTCAAAGCGCTCACATCACCACCGGGGGCGGATTTGGCTGCGGCTTTGGCCCACGCGTCGAGGTTGCTGGCGTTGAAGGCGAAGGGTGTCTGGCTCATGGATTTCGCTCGAAAAAATGATCGGTCGGCAGGCCCAAATGGGCTGGAGGGATTGTATCATTCATAATTATTGATGCAGAAATATTCAATCGGCTTACAATTCGATCCATGGCAGCCCTGACTTTGACCCCCCGCGCCCTCTACGAAGAGGTGGCCGAATTGCTTCGGCAGCGCATTTTTGCCCGCGAGCTCGAACCCGGCAGCTGGATCGATGAGATGCGCCTGGCCGAGGAATACGGCATCAGCCGCACCCCCATGCGCGAGGCCTTGAAGGTTTTGGCCGCTGAGGGCTTGGTCACCATGAAGGTGCGACGCGGGGCTTACGTCACCGAGGTCAACGAAAAAGACCAACGCGACGTTTACCACCTGTTGTCCCTTCTCGAGGCCGATGCCGCGGCCATGGTCGCCGAGCGCGCCAGCGACGCAGAACTCCAAGAATTGAACGCGCTGCACCAAGAACTGGAATCGGCGGTAGAACAAACCGACCTTTTTTTTGCCATCAACGAGCGCTTTCACATGCGCGTGCTGGCCATTGCGGACAACCGCTGGCGCGACCAGATGGTGGCCGACCTGCGCAAGGTCATGAAGCTCAACCGCCACAACTCCCTGCTCAAAACGGGGCGACTGGCCGAATCGCTGCAAGAACACCGAGCGATTGTTCAGGCCTTGCTCCAACGCGACCCGGCCCTGAGCGCACAGCGCGTGCGCGAGCACTTTGCCAACGGCTTGCAAGCCGCAGGCTGAGCAGCCTCAGGCCTTGTTGGGTGCGGAGGGCTGGGCCATGACCAAGCCAACGCCAGCCAAAATCATCAAGCCACCCAACAAGTGAAACCAGCCCATGGGCTCGTTCAAAATCAACCACGCGGCCACGGCGGTGTACAGCGGCCCCAGGTACAACGTCACCGCCACGCGACTGGCACCCAAGACCTTTTGCGTCCACCCGTAAACCCAATACGCCATCACGCCCGGCAAGAGGGCGGCCAAGACCATCAGCCACAGCGCCGTCGGGGTCAAGGGTGGTGTGCTCTTCAGTGTCAACTCCCACAGCGCAAAGGGCAGCAAGACCACCACGCCACCGGCGCACATGGCCGCCAAACGGGCGGTGGAGCCCAAGGGCGAAACCCATTTTTTTTGCATCAAGGCGTAAGCGGCCCACGACATGGCGGCCACCACAATCAGCAGATCGCCCAGCACCCATTGGACCTCGGCCAAGGCTCGCCATTGGCCTTGCACCACCACGTGAACGACGCCGGCCATGGACAGCACCACACCCAAAGATTGGCGCAGGGAGAAGCGCTCGCCCAACCACCAGACGGCGCCCAAGGCGATCATCACGGGCGAGGCCGCATAAATCAGGGAAATGTTCATGGCCGTGGTCGACTCGCCCGCCCAATAGACCCAAGCGCCGCAAATCCACATGCCGCAAGTCCCCAA
>DAISXI010000180.1:0-2472 GCA_036825935.1 Hydrogenophaga sp. | reverse complement strand
CAGCTGGCCTGGGCCCGCAGCGGCGACAAGGGCGACATGTCCAACATCGGCGTGGTGGCGCGGCGGCCCGAGTGGCTGCCCCTCATTTGGAACCGACTCACGCCCGAGGTCGTGCAGGCCTACTTCAAGCACTTGGTGCACGGGCCGGTGGAGCGCTTTCACCTGCCCGGCATTTCGGCCATCAACTACCTGCTGCACCAAGCGCTGGACGGCGGCGGACCCGCCTCCAGCCGCATCGACCCCTTGGGCAAAGGCATGGGGCAAATGCTCTTGGACATCGAACTGCTGGTGCCCGCCTCCGTCGCGGCGCACCTGAACAACTAATTGGGGTCAGATTCCAATTAATTAATGGGGGTCAGATTCCAATTGTTTCGAGGAGGGTGTTTTGGGGAGGCCTCAAAATGCCTTGTTTTGAGGGGATGGTCAGCAGGGACGGTGCTTACAGGCGTTTTTATGATACATAAATTCAAAATAATGCCCGTTTTTTGTATCACGATTCAAGAATTAATTGGAATCTGACCCCAATTAGCCAGAGGCTATTTGTGCATGCACGCTCAGTCGGCGTGAGCCAGCAAACATGTCGCTGGGCTTGAGGCCATAAATCTGCCGGATGGAATGGCTGAAATGGGTCGAGTCGGGGTAGCCCGCGTCCAAGGCCACGTCCAGCAAATTGGCGTCGTGCCGCACCACATGGTGCAGCACATTGCGGGCCCGCTTCCAGGTGCGGAAACTGCGAAACGGCGCCCCCACCTCTTGCTTGAACAAATGCAAAAACCGCGAAAACGACAAATTCGCCATGACCGCGTGGTCCTGCGCCAGCAGCGAGGCGGTCGGGTCTTGCTTGATGCGCGACAGCACCGCCGCGATGCGAGCATCAAGCAGGCGCGTTGGCAAAGCCGCGCGAAAGAAGGTCTGGTCAAAGTCCAGCGTGTTCAGGTCGAGGCGACGCGACAGTTGGCTCAAGTGCTGTTGCTTCTCGCGCAGCGCCGCCACGCGTTCGGGGTCGGCCAAGGCGCCACGGGTTTGCAGCCAGTCCGGCAGCTGTTGCAGGCTGACGCTTTCGGCCTCGATTTGCAGCACGCTGATGCAGCGGTCCTCGGCCCACACCTGGTGCGGCACATAGGGCGGCACCACGGCCAGCTCGGTGGTTTGCCAGTCGCCGCCGTCCATCTGAATGCGGATCTGCCCGCTGACCGCCACGTACACCATGACCGCGCCCATGCTGCGCACCGAGGGTGCGCCCAAAAGCCCGTGGTAGAAAACCCGGTCCGGGGTGATCCACATCAGGGCTTGGTCGGGGGTGGTGGGGGACAACAAACGCACAGGCGAACTCTGCAGACAGCAACAGCGCCTGAGTGTGGCCCCCTGCGACGCCGCGCGGACTGGTGTTTTCCCTGAAGTTTTAGCGGCCGGTCCAGACCGGTTTGCGTTTCTCGTTGAACGCCGCCAAGCCTTCTTTGGCATCCTCGGTTTGCGCCAGCAGGGCAATTTGGCTCTCGGTATAGGCCAAAGATTCTTCAAAGCCCATGTCTTCAATGGCCCGCAACGCGTACTTGCCGCGCCGAACCGCGGTGGGCGATTTGTCGGCCAAGCGGCCCACCAGCCAATCGGTTTTGGCGTCCAACTCGGCGGCGGGCACGACGTGGTTGACCAAACCGGCGGCTTGCGCCTCGTGTGCGCCAAAGGGCTCGCCGCTCAGCACCCATTCGCGCACCAAGCGCTTGGGCACTTGGCGTTGCAACAGGCTCATCACCTGCATCGGGAACACGCCCACTTTCACCTCGGGCAAGCCAAACAAAGCGTCATCGGCGCAGACCGCCAAGTCGGTCATGCACAACAAGCCCATGCCACCGGCCATGCACACGCCGTTCACCCGCGCGATGCTGGGCAGCGTGGCCTGGTGCGCCTCGCGCAGCATGTCGGCGTAGGGCACGTTGGGTTGGGCAAAGTCGAACACAAAGCCTTTGTCGGGCTGCAAATCGCCACCGGCGCAAAAGGCTTTGTCGCCTGCACCGGTCAACACAATGACGCGCACATCAGGATTGGCATGGGCCTGCGCATAGCCCGCGCGGATGCCCGCCACCACCTCGGCGTTCAAGGCATTGCGTTTGTCTGGGCGGTTGATGGTGATCCAAAACGCCGCCCCCTTGGTTTGCAACAACACCGCGTCGCTCATGTCTGCCCCTCTGTGTTCATCTCGATCTCGGCCACCACGCGGCTGGCCGCGACCTGCTCGCCCACCGCCACGCTCAGGCTTTTCACCACGCCGCTGGCCGGTGCCACATGCACATGCTCCATCTTCATGGCCTCCAAGGTGAGCATGGTTTGGCCTTGCAACACCCGGTCACCCACGGCCACCGCCACCGCCACCACGCGCCCGTTCATGGCGGCACGCAGTTTGCCGTCGCTGGGGCCGCCTTGTTGTTTGGCAGATGCCGCGCGGGTCTGGTCTTGCACCTGCCACACCTGTCC
>DAISXI010000179.1:0-2480 GCA_036825935.1 Hydrogenophaga sp. | reverse complement strand
TGGCCATGACCGGCGCGGTGCGCCAGTTCTTGTTCGAAAACCCCGACAAGTTCGACGCCCGCGAATGGCTCAAGCCCGCGCGCGCCGCGGCCCAAGCCGTGTGCAAGCAGCGCTACTTGGAGTTCGGTTGCGAAGGCCAGGGCGCCAAGATCAAGGGCCACACCTTGAGCGTGATGGCCCAGCGTTACGCCAAAGGGGAGTTGGTGCAGGTGGTGAACTGAGATAATTCGGTTCATGACTTCAGCACTGCACACCTCGGCCCTGACCTCCCTGCCTTTGTTGGCCCGCGGCAAGGTTCGCGACAACTACGCCGTGGGCAGCGACCGCATCCTCATGGTGGCCTCCGACCGCATCAGCGCCTTCGACGTCATCATGGGCGAGCCCATCCCTGGCAAGGGCGCTTTGCTCACCCGCCTGAGTTTGTTTTGGTTCGAGCAACTCGGCCCCAAAGGGTTGAACATTTGCCCCATCCACCTCACTGGCGAGGCGCCCGAGAGCGCGGTCAGCGCCGAAGAGGCGCCGCAAGTCAGCGGTCGCTCCATGTTGGTGCAGCGTTTGAAGCCCATCCCCGTCGAGGCCGTGGTGCGCGGCTACTTGGCTGGCAGCGGTTGGAAGGAGTACCAGGAGAGCCGCTCGGTGTGTGGCGTGAAGCTGCCCGAAGGCCTGAAGAACGCCAGCCAGCTGCCCGAGCCCATCTACACGCCCGCGGCCAAGGCCGAGATGGGCGAGCACGACGAGAACATCACGTTTGAGAAAACCGTGGAGATGATCGGCGCTGAGCTGGCCGGGCAGATCCGGGACATCTCGATCGCGCTGTACAAGGCCGCGGCCGCCATCGCGCTCAAGAAGGGCATCATCATCGCCGACACCAAGTTCGAGTTCGGCCTGGACCCCAAAGGCCAGTTGGTGTTGATGGACGAGGTGCTCACGCCCGACAGCTCGCGTTACTGGCCCGCCGACCAATACGCCGTGGGCAGCAACCCCCCCAGCTACGACAAACAGTTCTTGCGCGACTGGCTCGAGACCGCACAGGTCAACGGCCAGCCTTGGGACAAAACCCCGCCTTCACCGCGCCTGCCGCGCGAGGTGATCGAAAAAACCGCCGCCAAATACCAAGAAGCGCTGACCCGTTTGATGGGCTGAACTTCACCCGCTGGGGGTGGGTTTGGACGTTCATGGCCACCTTGCCAAATTTTGCCAAACTCACTAAGCTGTTGGTATGAGCACCATGAACATTTCCCTGCCCGAAAGCTTGAAAAGCTTTGTGGATGTGCAAGTCAGCCAGCGCGGTTTCAGCACCAGCAGCGAGTATGTGCGTGAGCTGATTCGTCAGGATCAGGACCGCGTGCAGTTGCGCGAAAAACTGTTGGCGGGCGCCAGCTCAGCGGCCACGTCACCCGTCGAGGGGGTTTACTTTGACGCCTTGCGTGACCAAGTCCGACAAGCCGCCCGGGCCAATCCACCCCAGTGAAAACCAAGCCGGTCATCCCAAGAGCGTTGGCCCTTCAAGACCTTGAACAAGCGCTTGGATACTATGTGAATGAGGGCGCGCCGTCAGCCGCTCTGGGATGGATTGATGCGTTGGAAAAAGCCTTCACGCACATCGGTCGCTACCCAGCAACGGGATCCCCCAAATACGCCCACGAATTGAATCTGCCGGGCCTGCGATCTTGGCCACTGACACGTTACCCCTATGTCGTTTTTTACGTCGAGAAAACGGATCACATCGATGTTTGGCGCGTGCTTCATGGGCAGCGCGATCTGCCCACTTGGCTTCAAATCCCAAACCCAGCGGACAAGCCCTGACGCAAGTGCGCCACCAAAGCCGCCACCGCGCGCGGCACGTGGGGCGAGTAGGGGCGAATGGCGTGGATGGTTTGCGCGAAGGCGCCCACCACTTGCCACTGCGGCAAGACCCGCACCAACTTGCCTTGGCGCAAAGCCGCTTGTGCGCTGAAGTCCGGCAGCATCGCCAAGCCCGCGCCAGTCAACACCGCTTCGCGCAAGGCTTCGCTGTTGTTCGCTGAAAAAGGGCCGCTCACCGGCACCGTCAACCGCTCTCTGCCCACGCGCGCCGAGCTTGGCGCGAAGGTCCAGGCTGGGACTTCTTGCGCTCGGGTGTAGTGCAAACAGGGGTGGTTCAGCACATCGTTGGGGTGCTGCGGCTCGCCATGGCGACGCAGGTAGGCCCGCGTGGCCACCACCACCGACTCGGTGTGGCACAGGGTCCAAGCCACGTGGGTGTCGGGGGCTTGTTCGGTGTGCCGAATCGCCAAGTCAAAACCCTCGGTGGCCAAGGCGCGCAAGCGATCGGACAAGTCCAACTCGATGCGAACGCCGGGGTGCGCTTTGAGGAAGTCGGTCAACAGTGGCACCAGCTGCTGGCGTGCCAAGGCCACGGGTGCGGTCACCCGCACCAGGCCGCTGGGTTGCTCGGCCAAGTCGCGCACCTGGGCAAAGCTGTGTTCGATGTGCTCAAA
>DAISXI010000178.1:0-2498 GCA_036825935.1 Hydrogenophaga sp. | reverse complement strand
CCGTCGCTCCTGGCTTACCGCGCTTGGGGCGCGGGCGTGGCCCGCGTGGGGCCGTCGGTCGCCGGTTTCTTCGCCAACCTCACGCCGCTGTTCGCCGCCCTGCTATCCACCCTGCTGCTGGGTGAGCCCCCGCAGCTCTACCACGCTGCGGGCTTTGTGCTCATCGTGGGTGGGATTTGGGTGAGTGCGCGGCGCTGAAGCTCGAAGACCTCAATACGTACCGGGATACAAACCGCCGTCGGGCAGGATGTTTTGGCCATTAAGGTATCCGCCTTGCACGCTGCACAAAAACGCGCAGATGGCACCGAACTCTTGGGGTGTGCCAAAACGCTGGGCGGGGATTTGCGCTTGATGCGCCGCACGGATGTCCTCCAAGGCCTTACCGGCTTTGGCCGCGGCGCTGGCCTGCGTGCTCTTCAGGCGATCGGTGTCGAACTTGCCGGGCAACAGGTTGTTGAAGGTCACGCCCTTAGCAGCCAAGGGACTGCGTGCCAAGCCCGCCACAAAACCGGTCAGGCCGCTGCGCGCGCCGTTGGACAGGCCCAAGATGTCGATCGGCGCTTTGACCGCGCTGCTGGTGATGTTGATGACGCGACCAAAGCCGCGCTCGGCCATGCCGTCCACCGTGGCTTTGATGAGCTCGATGGGGGTGAGCATGTTGGCGTCGATGGCGGCCAACCACGCGTCGCGGTCCCAGCTGCGAAAGTCGCCGGGGGGTGGGCCACCCGCGTTGGTGACCACGATGTCAAAGGCTTGGCCTGGGCCGCCGGGTGCCGCCCAAATGGCTTGACGACCGGCTTCGGTGGTGATGTCGGCGGACACGGGCACGACGTTCACGCCGGGGTGCTGCTGAGCCAAACCTTGGGCCGCCGCCTGCAAGGCCTCGGCCCCGCGCGCCACCATGACCACGTTGACGCCTTCAGCGGCCAAGGCCGCCGCGCAGCCCCAACCCAAGCCTTTGCTCGCGCCACCGACCAGCGCCCATTTGCCTGTTATGCCCAAATCCATGTGAATCTCCGAAGGTTGTTATGCGCCGGTTGAGCGGGCGCGGGTCACGAGGTACACACCGGTCACCACCAAAGCGGTGCCGGCCACGATCCAGCCGTTGAACGGCTCGTCAAGCAGCCACACCCCCATGGCGATGGTCGACATGGGCCCAATCATGCCCGTTTGTGAAGCCAGCCCGGCGCCGATGCGCTCAATGGCCATCATCACCATGAGGACGGGCGCGAAGGTGCACAGCGTGGCGTTGAGCACCGACAACCAGATGACCTCGGGGGCGACGATGGCGGCCGAGAGCGGGCGCAGCAACACGAACTGCAGCAAACACAGCACACAGGCCACGGTGGTGGCCAAACCCACCAAGCGCAAGGAGCCCAAGCGTTTGACCATCTCGCCGCTGTAAACCAAATAGACGGCGTAACTGATGGCGCTGCCAAACACCAAGGCCGCACCGAGAGCGGCGTTGGGGCCGCTCAGATCGGTCTCATGCCCAAACACCAGCAACACCCCGGCGTAACTCACGGCCATGGCCAGCGCTTGCGTCGCGGTGATGCGCCGCTGGTACAACACCCAGCCCAAGACCAAAACGATCGTGGGGTTGAGGTAGAGGATCAGTCGCTCCAAGCTGGCGCTGATGTAGGCCAAGCCCCAAAAGTCCAGAAAGCTCGCCAAGTAATAACCGATGAAGCCCAAACCCAGAATACCCAGCCAATCGCGCCGACTCAAGGGATCGGCACGGCGGGCCTGCTGTCGGTACGTGGCCCACCACGCCAAGGCCAAGAACAGCGGCAGCGCGAACAACATGCGGTACATGATGAGCGTGACCGCGTCCACGCCATAGCGGTAGGCGAGCTTGACGATGATGGCCTTGCCCGAAAACGCGATCGAGCCCGCCGCGGCCAGCAACAAGCCGCTGACCAGTTGGGACGGCGCAGCGGCAACGTTCATCGGTCGCGCACGCAACGAAAACCGATGTAGACCACGGCGGTATTCGCGGGTTTGGACTGTCGGTGGTCGTCGCGCATGGGTCCGCTGCCGTACCACCACGAACCGCCGCGCGTGCGTGGCTCCACACCGGGGCCGCTGTCGACCCACTCCCAAGCGTTACCGCCCATGTCGAACAGGCCGTTGACGCCGGGTGCGGTGGTGGCCACACGGGCATGACCTTGACCGCGGCTGGTTTGGGCGTGGGGCACGGCCTTGACCGGGCCACAGTCGCCCAAACAATTCGCGCCGCGTGGACTGTTGCCCGTGGGGTAGGGGTAGCGCTGCCCGCGCACAAAGGGCGCGGGCGCTTGGGTGCGTTGCTCCACGTAAGCGGCTTGCCCCCACTCGGCGTCGTTGGGCAAACGCTTGCCCGCCCAGCGGCAATAGGCTTGGGCTTCGGGCTGGGTGATGTGAACCGCAGGTTCGTCATCGGCGCCGGGTGTGCCGAAGGGTGCGGCCCACGTCCAACCCCGGCGTTGCTCCCAACCGGCCTCGTAGGTTTGCCCGCC
>DAISXI010000177.1:0-2508 GCA_036825935.1 Hydrogenophaga sp. | reverse complement strand
ATCCTCGACTTCGGATCGCAAGTCACCCAACTCATTGCCCGCCGCGTGCGCGAGGCGCATGTGTATTGCGAGGTTCACCCCTGCGACGTGAGCAGCGAGTGGGTGCGCGAGTTCGCCGCCGACGGTCAACTCAAGGGCGTGATCCTCTCGGGCAGCCACGCCAGTGTCTACGAGGTGGACGACAAAGCGCCCGACGCGGTGTTTGAGCTGGGGGTGCCGGTGCTGGGCATTTGCTACGGCATGCAGACCATGGCGCAGCAACTCGGCGGGAAGGTCGAGGCGGGCACCACACGCGAATTCGGTTACGCCGAGGTGCGCGCCCATGGCCACACCCACCTGCTCAAAGGCATCGAAGACTTCGCCACGGCCGATGGTCACGGCATGCTCAAGGTGTGGATGAGCCACGGCGATAAGGTCACCCAAATGCCCGAGGGCTTCAAGGTCATGGCCTCCACGCCGGCTTGCCCGATCGCCGGCATGGCCGACGAGGCGCGGCGCTTCTACGCCGTGCAGTTCCACCCCGAGGTCACGCACACCGTGCAAGGCCAAGCGCTGCTCAACCGCTTCGTGCTCGACATTTGCCAAACGCGCCCGGACTGGATCATGGGTGACTACATCGAAGAGGCCGTGGCCAAGATCCGCGAGCAAGTCGGTGACGAAGAGGTCATCCTCGGTTTGTCCGGCGGTGTGGACTCGTCCGTGGCCGCCGCGCTGATCCACCGCGCCATCGGCGACCAACTCACCTGCGTGTTCGTGGACCACGGCTTGCTGCGCCTGAACGAAGGCGACATGGTCATGGAGATGTTCGAGGGCAAGCTGCACGCCAAGGTCATCCGGGTAGACGCTAGCGACCTGTTCTTGGGCAAGCTCGCCGGTGTGAGCGAGCCCGAAGCCAAACGCAAAATCATCGGCGGTTTGTTTGTGGACGTGTTCAAAGGGCAGGCCGCGAAACTCAAAGCCGGTGGCGGAGGTCACAAGGGTGCGACCTTCTTGGCTCAAGGCACGATTTACCCCGACGTGATCGAGTCGGGCGGAGCCAAGAGCAAAAAGGCCGTGACCATCAAGAGCCACCACAACGTGGGCGGCTTGCCCGAGCAACTGGGCTTGAAGTTGCTCGAGCCTTTGCGCGACCTGTTCAAAGACGAGGTGCGCGAACTCGGTGTGGCGCTGGGCTTACCCCGAGAGATGGTCTATCGCCACCCCTTCCCAGGCCCCGGTTTGGGCGTGCGGATTTTGGGTGAAGTCAAAAAAGAATATGCCGACCTGCTGCGCCGGGCAGATGCGATCTTCATCGAAGAGCTGCGCAACTTCACCGATGCGTCGGGCAAGACTTGGTACGACCTCACCAGCCAAGCCTTCACTGTGTTTTTGCCAGTCAAGAGCGTCGGCGTGATGGGCGACGGCCGCACCTACGACTACGTCGTGGCCTTGCGCGCCGTGCAAACCAGCGACTTCATGACCGCCGACTGGGCCGAGCTGCCGTACGCGCTGCTCAAAAAAGTGTCGGGCCGCATCATCAACGAGGTGCGCGGCATCAACCGCGTGACCTACGACGTGAGTTCAAAACCCCCGGCGACCATCGAGTGGGAGTGAGTCGGTGTACATTCATTTGTTCATCAACTTGGAGACATGAATGATCGGATACACCTGTGTGGGCACCAACGACCTGAGCAAAGCGGTGGCGTTTTACGGCGAACTCTTGGGCCTCTTGGGCGCCAAGCCCACGTTTAAAACGGACCGTGGGGTGGGCTGGGGCATAGCGCCCGATAAACCCATGTTCAGTGTGTTCAAGCCCTTCGATGCAGAACCTGCCAGTGTGGGCAACGGCAGCATGGTGGCCTTGGTCGCCGCCAACCGCGAGCAGGTTCAGGCTTTGTATAACAAAGCCTTGGCCTTGGGCGGCCAAGACGCAGGCCCACCGGGTCAGCGCAACGGGGACTTTTACGGCGCTTATTTCCGCGATTTGGACGGCAACAAACTGGCCGCCTATTGCATCGTCAAACCCTGATTTGCCATGTACGTGCCGCGCCAATTTGATCAACCCGCGCAGGCGTCCGCGGTCATGCGCGAGCACCCACTGGGCAGTTTGGTCACGACCGACGACGAAGGTTTTCCGTGTGTGACGCACCTGCCGCTGCGGCTGGAGACGCTGCCCGGTGGTGCGCAACGTTTGTTGGGGCACTGTGCTCGCGCCAACCCACAGTGGAAGCATTTGCTCCAACGTCCGCTGGCGTTGGTGAGCTTCATGGGACCTCACGCCTACATGTCGCCCAAGGTCTACACCGACTTGCAGCGCGTGCCGACTTGGAGCTACGTGGCGGTGCAAGCCCGGGTGAGGGCGCGCGTACTTGAGGGTGAGGCGGCCAAAGACTCGCTGCTCAAACAACTCATCGGAGACCACGAACCGGCCTACGCCGATCAGTGGCGCGGTTTGCCCGAGGACTACACCGACAAAATGCTTCACGCCATCGTGGCCTTTGAGCTCGATGTTGAAGACCTGCAGTGTGC
>DAISXI010000176.1:0-2517 GCA_036825935.1 Hydrogenophaga sp. | reverse complement strand
AAGAACACGCTGGCGGTGTAGCGCTTGACCAACTCGCTCATGGGCTCAGAAAACAGCGCGGACCAGGCTTGGGATTTGGTGTCGAGTTGGTTTGTCATGGGATGGGATTTTATCGGGCGGGGGAGGGCCGCCGTTTCAGGTCTGCGCGGCCTCGATCAGGAAGCGCACGCGGCGTTGGCCTTGCCAAGCGTCGGCGTCCAAGCGAAAGGCCAGGGTCACGCGGGCGGGCAGGGGTTCGGTGTGGCCAAACCAAATGCCGTCGACAGGCTCGCCGCGGTGTTTGAGTTTGACGGCCAGGTGTTTTTCGCCCACCAAGCGCTGTGAGACCACCTCGACCTCTTCGCTGAAGACGGGTGGCGCAAAGCCTTGGCCCCACACGGCTTCGTGCAAGGTGTCGACCACGTCGGGTCGGCGGTATTGCGGGTCGAGCGGGCCGTCGGCTTCGAGGCGGCGCTCCAAGGTGTGGGCGTCCAGCCATTCGTGCGCCACTTGCTGCAGGGCTTGCTCGAAGGTATCGAGCTGGTCTTCGTCGATGGTGCAGCCCGCGGCCATGGCGTGGCCGCCAAAGCGCAGCAACACGCCGGGGTGGCGCTTGGCCACCAAGTCCAGGGCGTCGCGCAAATGGAAGCCCGGGATGGAGCGGCCCGAGCCCTTGAGCTCGTGGCCTTTGCCATCGGCCGCGCTGGGCGCGAACACAAAGGTCGGGCGGTGCAGTTTTTCTTTCAGGCGCGAGGCCACGATGCCGACCACGCCCTCGTGGAAGTCCGGGTCGAACACGACCATGGCGGGCGGTGGCGTCTCGTCTTCGTCGAACATGGCTTCGGCCAATTCCAAGGCCTGTTCGCGCATCTCGCCTTCGATGGATTTGCGCTCGCGGTTGATGCCGTCGAGCGTGCGCGCGAGTTCGTCGGCGCGTTGTGCATCGTCGGTGATCAGGCATTCGATGCCCAAGCGCATGTCGGACAAACGGCCGGCGGCGTTGATGCGTGGGCCCAGCGCAAAGCCAAAGTCAAAGCTGGTGGCCGCGCTGGCTTGGCGGCCGGCGACTTGCAGCAAGGCCGCCATGCCCACCGGCATGGCCCCGGCGCGCACGCGCTTGAGGCCTTGGGCCACCAAGCGGCGGTTGTTGGCGTCGAGCCTGACCACGTCGGCCACCGTGCCCAGCGCCACCAAGGGCAAGAGCACGTCGATCTTGGGCTGGGTGGCGGTGGTGAACACACCGCGTTGGCGCAGCTCGGCGCGCAAGGCCAACAAGACATAGAACATCACGCCCACGCCCGCGATGGCCTTGCTCTCAAAGCCGCAGCCCGGTTGGTTGGGGTTGACGATGACGCAGTCGCGCGGCAGGGTGATCTGCCCGTTCACGCTGGCCGGCAGGTGGTGGTCGGTGATGAGCACGCCCAAACCCAAGTCGTGCGCGGCGCTCACGCCGTCGACGCTGGCGATGCCGTTGTCCACGGTGATGAGCAGATCGGCGCCACTGGCCTTGACGCGCTCGGCGATGCTGCGGGTCAGGCCGTAGCCGTCTTGCACGCGGTCGGGCACGAGGTAGCTCACCGCGTCAAAGCCCATGGGCGCGCCCAGCATGCGCAGGCCGCGCACGCCCACGGCACACGCGGTGGCGCCGTCGCAGTCGTAGTCGGCCACGATGCACAGGCGCTGGCCGGCTTGCATGGCCTGGGCCAGTTGCACGGCGGCGGCTTGGCAGCCGAGCAAGGTGTCGGGCGGCAGCAAGCGCGTGAGCGCGGTGTCGAGCTCGTCGGCGTGGGCGATGCCGCGCGCGGCAAACAGCTGGGCCAGCAGGGGGTGGATGCCGCTTTGTTCGAGCGCCCAAGCGGCGCGCGGCGGGATGTCGCGGGTGACGATGTGCATGGCTTACAAGGCTTTCAAAATGGCGCGCACGTCGGGTGCGGTGCGCCACAGGGCGTGCCAACGGTCGCGCCAAGGCGATCGCTGGGTGGTGGGGGTGTGCCAGGTTTGGCTGTGGCGCTCACCGCACAGGGTCAGGCTCAGGGGCTGGCCCTCTTGAACACGCGCCAAGGGCTCAAGCCATCGCGTGTCGAGGGCCTGCCAAGCCTGCGCCCAAGCGGCCCAGTCGCCACGCAGGGCGGGGGTGCGCAAATCGTCGAGCACCTGTGGCGAAGCCTCGGGGTTAATGGCTTGGGTACAGGCACCTGCGGCGCTGAGCCAAAAGCCGTTGATGGGCAAGAGGCCCTGGGCCACGCGCTCGTCGTGCGCGGCTTGCGTGTAGAAGAGCATTTGCGCTTCGTGGTGCAAGCGCTTCAGCCCCGCGCTTTGGTGCAGGTGCTGGGTTTCGATGCTGCGCCCGCTCACCCGGTCCAAGCTCAGGCTGGCCACGCCGCTGAGCGCGGGGCCGCGCGCCAGCCAACGGTCGGCGCGCAGCCACTGCAGCTCCAGGCCATCTTCGCGGCACAGCTCGGCCAAGGCGTGGCACAGGGCTTGTGAGTGCTCGGCGCTCAGCGCCAAGTCGGCCGGTGGGATCAGGCGCACGTGGTC
>DAISXI010000175.1:0-2520 GCA_036825935.1 Hydrogenophaga sp. | reverse complement strand
CCACCTTGCTGGGGAAGTACAAAAACAAAGTGCCTTTGGACACGCCCGCGCGTGCGGCGACGGCTTCGACCGTGGTGGCGGCAAAGCCTTTTTCCACGAACAGGCTCAGCGCGGCGGCCAACAACTCACCAGGGCGCGCGTCCTTGCGCCGGCTGCGACGGGGCGTGGTGTCGGGGGCTAGGGCGGCGTGTGACATATTAATGACCGAATGGTTATTAATAATACAACAGGCATGTGACGGGATGGCATGTGGTGTCATTGATTTTTGATGACTTGCAAAAAATCTCGCAAAAAAACTCGAAAATATTAAAAATAATCCATATGAGTCATACACTTATAGCTTATGAAAATCCCGCAAAAATTTGAGCTTTACAAGCATCCGTCTGAGATGGAGCCCTTGTTGCCGGGCGAGCATCGCTTGGGACCGGTGTTGGAGCGTGCGGGTGATTTGATTCGCAAGTCGGATCGACTCTCGGGGTGGATGCCTGCCGGGGCCTTGCCGGGTTTGCGCCGTCTGTTGCGCTCCATGAACTCCTATTACTCCAACCGCATTGAAGGGCAGCACACCTTGCCCTTGGAGATTGAACAAGCGCTGAGCGACCAATACGCTCCGGACGCCGACAAGGCACGCCGTCAGCGGCTGGCTTTGGCTCATATGGCCACGGAAGAACAGCTCGAGACTCGGTGGTCGACTTGGACTTTGGATCAAGTGTGGTCACCCCAGACAGTGAAGGACATTCACCAAGATCTTTTCGCCCGTTTGCCGCTGGGCGATGGCGCTCAGGCAACGGCGGGGTCCAACCTTGGGGTGCCGGGCTGTTGGCGGCAGAGCGAGGTCAGTGTGGGTCGGCATGCCGCCCCAACAGCGGCGGCGCTGGAGGCTTTCATGCTGCGTTGGTCGCAGGTGTACGGCGGCGTTCGTCGCGGCGAAATGCAATTGGTGGCCATGGCCGCTGCGCATCACCGTTTGACGTGGATTCACCCTTTTGGGGACGGGAATGGTCGGGTGGCGCGGCTGCACAGCCATCTGGTGTTGGGGCATTTGGGTTTGAGCAATGGCTTGTGGTCGCCGCTGCGGGGCTTCGCGCGAAGCCAGTCGGCTTATTACGCCGGGCTGAGTGCTGCCGATGAACCGCGCGCCGGTGACTTGGATGGTCGTGGCAACCTGACCGAACAAGGTTTGTTGGCTTGGATCGATTACGTGTTGGGTGTGTGCATCGATCAAGTCGATTTCATGGCGGGCCTCTTGTCCTTGGACCGCATGAAAGAGCGCATGGCCGCGTGTTTGACATACGAGGAACAGGTGGTTCGCCAAGGCGTTCGAACCGAGTCTTTGCGGGCTTTGCACTACCTCTTTGCCGCACAGACCGCCTTGGACCGTGCCGATTTCAAGGCCATGTTGGGGCTGGGTGAACGACTGGCCAGCGCCCAAGTCGCGGCCTTGCTCAAACGCGGGCTGGTGCTGAGCGACTCGCCTTACGGCAAGCTGCGTTTGGGGGTCCCTCAGCACGCTTTGCGCTTTTATTTCCCCCATCTTTGGCCTGAGGCGGAAGTGTCGTGAGGGTTTTGCCATGGGCTGTGCGTGGCCATGGCAAACGCAGCCCAGCCGTCTAGCAGCAGACCCGGTATAAACACGTCATGAATACATCACAAACTTTGGTCTTGGGCGGCGGCTGTTTTTGGTGCACCGAATCGGTGTTCAAAGCGGTGCGCGGTGTGTTGGATGTCGAGTCGGGCTACTGCAATGGGCTGGCGCCCGTGGCCAACTACGAGTTGGTGTGCACGGGGCGCTCGGGCTACGCCGAGGTGGTCAAGCTGGTCTACGACCCCGAGCAGGTGAGCACGCGCGACTTACTCGAGATCTTTTTTGTGATCCACGACCCCACCACGCTCAACCGCCAAGGCCACGACGTGGGCACGCAGTACCGCAGCGGTATTTACTTCACCCAAGACGATCAGCGCGAGGTGGCACAAGCCCTGATGGACGAACTCAGCGCGCAAGATGCGTATGGCGCGCCCATCGTCACCGAGTTGCTGCCGCTGGAGAAGTACTTCGCCGCTGAGGACTACCACCAAGACTTCTTCGAGCGCAACCCCACCCAAGGCTATTGCATGGCCGTGGCCGCGCCCAAGGTGGCGAAGTTTCGCAAGACCTTTGCGCGGCTGGCGCGCTGAACCCTGAGCCGATGATCGTCACGCAAGGCTTGGCCTTTCGCTTCGCAGGTTCGGCTGCACCGCTGCGTTTTGACGATGTGCACGTGCCCGCCGGCGGCACCTTGTTGTTGCGCGGGCCCTCGGGCAGCGGCAAGTCGACTTGGTTGTCTTTGGTGGCCGGTTTGAGGGTGGCCAGCGAAGGGCGTGTGTCGGTGGCGGGCACCGACTTGGGTGCGCTCAGCGGGGCGCAGCGCGACCGCTGGCGCAGCGCCCACGTCGGCGTTTTGCCGCAGCGCTTGGGTTTGAGCGAAGCGCTCACGGTGTTCGACAACTTGGCCTTGGTGTATTTCGCCGCCGGTTTGGCGC
>DAISXI010000174.1:0-2536 GCA_036825935.1 Hydrogenophaga sp. | reverse complement strand
TAAGGACAAAAGTCCGGCCGCGGCCCCACTTGGGGGTGCAGGCGGCAGGTGTCGGGGCGATCGGCGTAGACGGTGCAGCGGCGCGTGCGTTCGTCCAAATACTGGCAATCGCCGTCGGCGCGCCGGCGCATCGTGAATTTTTCGGTTTTGGCGGTGTAGCGCTCCACCACCTTGGCTTTGTGCAACCTGATGCCGATGGCTTTGGGGTCGAAGTTCTGCGCTTCAAAAGCGTCCACCAAGCCCAGTCTGAGGAGGTCGCTGAGCTTGATCTCCAGCGGCATGGTGCAGCAGTTGGCCTGGCAGGTGTTGCACAGGCCTTTTTTGTAACGGGTCCAGGTGTCGACTCGGTCGACGTCGACCACGCTGATGGGGCTGCGCATGGGGAGCTTTCGGTTGGGCTTCAGTGGGCGCCGGCGGCGCCGGGGCGGGTTTTGTAGAAGGTCAGGGGACTTTCTTTGGCCGCTTGCAAGACCCGGTTTTTGATCTTGCCCACCACGTGCATTTCGCAGGGTTTGCAGTCAAAGCGCAGGGTGAGTTTTTCTTTGCCGTTGATGAGCTGCATGGGCTCGGCCTTGACCGTGCCTTGCACGCCGGTCACGCCCTTGGCCTGCTTGGGGCACAGGCTGAGCGAGAAGCGCACGCAGTGTTTGGTGATCATCAGGCTGACTTCGCCTTCCTCCTCTTGCGCCTCGTAGGCCGCGGCGATCACCTTCACGCCGTGCTCGGCGTAGAAGTTGCGCGCTTGGTGGTTAAAGACGTTGGCCAAATAGCTCAGCGAATCTTCTGGGTAGGGCACGGGTGGGACCACCGGGGTGGCGCGAGGCAGTCGTTGCCAAGCGGCGGCGCGCGCGGCTTCCAAGCCCACCACGGCGTCGCGGCGCAAGGTGTTGAGCTGCGAGGCGGGCACGAACCAAGGCTGGCTCAGGTGCAGGTCGATGTGGTGCGGCGCAAAGATGGTGTCGCCAAAGCGGTCGAGTTGTTTGCGCAGTTGCGTTTCGGCCATGCCGGGGTCTTTGGCCAGCTGAAGCGGACCTTTCATCTGGGCGCTGGCGCTGTGACCGTCTTCGTCGGTCAGGCTCAGTTGCAAACCGCCATCGACCTCGTTCAAGCTGACCCAGACACCGATGTGGCGTTCGGCGGATTTTTTCTCCAAGGTGCGCACCCAACTCATGTCGCGGTTGCGGTTGACCACCACGCCTTTGCGCAGGTCTTTGAAGCCGTCCATGGGGTCTTTGGGCCACAGCTTCCACACGCCCTTGCCAGCAGCGGGTTCGGCGCGGTTGATTTGCAAACCGACCAATTCTTTTTGCAGGTCGTGGTAGCACAGGCCGTCGCCGTTGTGCAGTTCGCTGGCCGGGTCGTCGACCGTGAGCTCCAGGTGGTCGTCGTGCACGCGGCTGACCCAGCCGATGGGCTGGCCGGGGTTTTTGGGGGTGTCAAACGCGCCGATGTCTTCTTTGCGCCCTTGCACAAAGTAATCGGTGAATTCGCGGTTGAAGTTTTGCTTGGGGTCGGGTTGGAAGTGCAGGGTGCACTCGCCGCTGGCGCTGCGCGCGAGCTCGGGGCGTTCTTCCAAAATCTCGTCGAGCAAGACGCGGTAATGACCGGTGATGTTCTTCACATAGGCCATGTCTTTGTAACGGCCTTCGATCTTGAAGCTGCGCACGCCCGCGTCGATGATCTCGCGCAGGTTGTCGCTTTGGTTGTTGTCCTTCATGGACAGCACGTGTTTGTCGTGTGCCACGATGCGGCCCTGCGCGTCTTTGACCTCATAGGGCAAGCGGCAGGCTTGGCTGCAGTCGCCGCGGTTGGCGCTGCGCCCGGTGTGGGCGTGGCTGATGAAGCACTGGCCGCTGTAGGCCACACACAGCGCCCCGTGCACAAAAAACTCCATGACCGCGCGGCCCGGCGCGTCGTGTGGGCCCAAGGCGCGGTCGATGTCGGCGATTTGGGCGAGCGTGAGCTCGCGCGCCAACACGATTTGCGACAGGCCCGAGTCTTGCAAAAACCGGGCTTTTTCGGGCGTGCGGATGTCGGTTTGGGTGCTGGCGTGCAGTTGCAGCGGCGGCATGTCGATTTGCAGCAAGCCCATGTCTTGGATGATGAGCGCGTCCACGCCCGCCTCATACAACTGCCAAGCCAGTTGGCGGGCAGGCTCCAGCTCGTCGTCGCGCAGGATGGTGTTCATCGTCACGAAGATGCGGCTGTTGAAGCGGTGGGCGTATTGCACCAAACGCGCGATGTCTTGCACCGAGTTGTCGGCCGCGGCGCGTGCGCCAAACGAAGGCCCACCGATGTAGACCGCGTCGGCACCGTGGTTGATGGCTTCGATGCCGATGTCGGCGTCGCGGGCAGGGGCGAGGAGTTCGAGGTGGTGGGGCAACATGGGCGTGTTTCAGGCGGTGCAGAAGGGCCGCAGGAACTGGCCCGCAACGAACAGGTCTTGCTCGATGGCGCGGCGCACGCCGGCGCTGTCGCGGCGGGTCAAGGCGTTCATGGCCTCGCCGTGGGCGTGGTTGATGACGTTTTGGGCCGC
>DAISXI010000173.1:0-2598 GCA_036825935.1 Hydrogenophaga sp. | reverse complement strand
AGTCCTTTGGGCAAGTGCTCGGCCGCGTAGCCGGGCTCGGCCACCACCACGTAGCGCATGGCACCCAACGCTTGCATTCGGCATCCGCGCAAGGCGTGGCTGAGTGAGGTCACGCAACCCATGACTTGGCCTTCGCGCAACCACTCTTGGGTGAACTCTTGGTCGTCGGTGATGATCTCCAGCGGCAGGCCTTGGCTGACCAAGGGACTGAGCGCGGGCAAGGCCCAAGTGGCCAAACTGTCGGCGTTGATGGCCACCGAGACGCGCTCTTCGTGTCGGCCTTGGCCGTTGGTGCTCGGGGCGAGTTCTTTGAGGTCTTTGTCGAGGTCGGCGCGCAAGAGCCGCATCATCTTGGCGTGTTTCAACAGCAACTGGCCTGCCGAGGTCGGCTTGATGGGGCGGCTGCGCACCACCAAGACCGTGCCGACCTGCGCCTCGAGCGCGCGCAGGCGTTGCGAGACAGCAGATTGGGTGATCGACAAACGTTGCGCGGCGCGCTCAAAACCACCCTCTTCCAGGATGGCGGCCAAACATTCCAAGGCATCGGGATCAAAGGTGCTCACACCGACCTCTTTCATTAGCTGATCTTATTGAATTGATTTTAATGTGATCCCGCTTCACAAGCACCCCGGGCTTGCGGATACTGCGAACTCAACACATTCATTGGGGCTTT
This sequence comes from Hydrogenophaga sp., assembly GCA_036825935.1. GTDB lineage: Bacteria > Pseudomonadota > Gammaproteobacteria > Burkholderiales > Burkholderiaceae_C > Hydrogenophaga. The sequence continues at coordinate 1,925 of DAISXI010000173.1, read as the reverse complement.
CTATGCACACCGTGGTTTTGGGCGCCGGCATCATCGGCGTGAGCACCGCTTGGCACCTGCTGCAGCGCGGCCACCAGGTCACCATGGTCGACCGCCAAGACGCCGCCGCCATGGAAACCAGCTTCGCCAACGCCGCGCAAATTTCGGTCAGCTACTGCGAACCCTGGGCCAACCGCGAAGCCCCGCTCAAGGCCTTGAAGTGGATGTTCAGCGCCACCTCGCCGCTCTTGTTTCGCCCGCAATTCGACGCCGATCAATGGCGCTGGGCACTGTCGTTTTTGGGTCAGTGCAACGACCACGCGTTTGAGCGCAACGTGGCCCAACTCGCAGCCTTGGGCGCCTACAGCCACGAGGCCTTGCACGAGATGGTGGCGCACACCGGTATCGAGTACCACCGCGTGCAGCGCGGCATTGCGCACTACTACACCGACGCACACGCCTTCGCGGGCGCGGGTGATGCCGCTGCGCTCATGCGCCGCCACGGCGTGCAGCGCCGCGTGATTGGGCGCGACGAGTTGCTGAACATCGAGCCCGCTTTGCAAGCCTTTGCCGACCGCATCGTGGGTGGCACCTACACCGAGACCGATGAGTCTGGGGACGCGCTGGTGTTCACCCAAGCCTTGTCCGAGCGCTGCGCGCAAGCGGGTGCGCAGATGCTGTTCGGCCACGACATCGAACAACTCGAGCGCGACGAACACGGCATTCGCCAGGTGCGCGTGCGCAGCCGCCGCAGCGGCGAAGCCCAAGCCCTGCAAGCCGACGCTTACGTGGTGGCCTGCGGCTCCTACAGCACCGCGCTGCTGCGATCGGTGGGCGTGCGCGTGCCCATCTACCCCGGCAAGGGTTACAGCGCCACCTTGGCCTTGCGCGAACCGGATCGCGCGCCCATGGTCAGCATGATCGACGACGCCCGCAAAATCGCCATCTCGCGTTTGGGCAAGCAGCTGCGCGTGGCTGGCACGATTGAGCTCGGCGGCTTTGACCTGCGCTTGGACACACCGTTGGCGCGCCGCCGCTGTGAGATGCTGCTCTCGCGCATTGAGGAGGTCTTCCCCGGTGTGGCCGACACGCGAACCGCCGAACAAGGCGGCGACCCGCACTTTTGGTGCGGGCTGCGCCCCGCCACGCCCACCAACATTCCCCTGATCGGGCGTACGGGTGTTGACAAGCTGTGGGTCAATGCTGGGCACGGCACCTTGGGCTGGACGCACGGCGCGGGCTCAGGCAAAGCCTTGGCCAGCCTGATGGACGGCGAAGCACCCAAGATGGCGTTTGCCTTCGCGTAAAGTCGGGGCCACCATGCCCTCGACCCCCCAACGCAAAGAACACCTCGACGCCTTGGCCATGACCCTCTTGGTCGTGTGCTGCGCGATCTGGGGGTTTCAACAAATCCTGATCAAAACCACCGTCGCTGAAGTGCCGCCCTTGTGGCAGGCGAGCTTGCGGGTGTGGGGTGCGGCCACCTTGTTGTGGTTGTGGTGCCGTGCGCGGGGCGTGCCGCTGTTCCAGCGAGACGGCACACTCGCGGCGGGCGTCGTCGCCGGCCTCTTGTTCGCCGGTGAGTTCGCCTTCATTTATTTGGGCCTGCAGCACACCAGCGCTTCGCGGCTGACTGTGTTCCTGTACACCAGCCCCTTTGTGGTGGCGCTGCTCTTGCCCCGCGTGGTGCCCGGCGAGCGTTTGCGCCCGGTGCAATGGCTGGGTTTGTGGATCGCGTTTTTGGCCGTGGCGGTGGCTTTCAGCGAAAGCTTTCGGGGCAACACCGAATTGCCGCGCCAGTGGTTGGGCGACGCCATGGCCTTGGCCGCCGGGGCCTTGTGGGGCTTGACCACGCTCGCCATCCGCGCCACGCGCCTGTCCAGTGCCAGCGCCGAAAAAACCCTGTTCTACCAACTGGGCGTCACCGCCGTGGTCGCGCCCTTGAT
>DAISXI010000172.1:0-2617 GCA_036825935.1 Hydrogenophaga sp. | reverse complement strand
ACTACGAAGGCGTGGGCACCATGTCCAAGTCCAAGAACAACGGCGTGGACCCGCAGGACCTCATCGAGCGCTACGGCGCCGACACGGCGCGCCTGTACACCATGTTCACCGCGCCGCCCGAGGCCACCTTGGAGTGGAACGACTCGGCGGTCGAGGGCAGCTACCGTTTCTTGCGCCGCGTCTGGAATTTCGGCGCCAAACACGCCAGCGCCTTGCAAGCGAGCACCGCCGCCGACCTGAGCGCCGCGCCCCTGAACAAGGCCGCCGCCGAGCTGCGCCGCGAGATGCACTTGGTGCTCAAGCAGGTCAGCCACGACTACGAGCGCATGCAATACAACACCGTGGTTTCGGGTTGCATGAAGCTGCTCAATGCCTTGGAAGATTTCAAGGCCGATGGCAGCGACGGCGACCGCGCCGTGGTGTGTGAAGGCGTGTCCATTCTGTTGCGCATGCTCTACCCCGCCTGCCCGCACCTGAGCTCGCAGCTCTGGCTCGAATTGGGTTACGCCGTGCGTTTGGGCGATTTGCTCGATGCCGCCTGGCCCGCAGTGGACGCCAGCGCCTTGGTGCAAGATGAGATCGAACTCGTCTTGCAGGTCAACGGCAAGCTGCGCGGCAGCGTGGTGGTCAGCGCCACGGCCGACAAAGCGGCCATCGAGGCCGCGGTCTTGGCCAGCGAGGCCTTCCAAAAGCAAGCACAAGGTGCGGCACCGAAAAAAGTCATCGTCGTTCCCGGCCGATTGGTCAACATCGTCATCTGACGCCACTGGAGTTTGCTATGTCCTTCTCACCCTTGTTGAATGCATTGCAAAGCCGCCGAACTTGGCTGGCGGCCGCTTCGGTGCTGGGCTTGAGCGCCTGCGGTTTTCGCCTGCGCGGCAGCGTCGTGTTGGCTTTCCAGACCTTGCGCATGACCGGCAGCACCAACACGCCGATTGCGCGCGAATTGCGCAGCGCCTTGATCAGGCAAGGGGTTCGGGCGGACACGCCCAGTGATCCGGTGCTGGCGCCCAATGAAATACCGCAGGTGGTCTTGAACATCACCCAAGACCAGCGACAGCGTGTGGTGGTGGGGCAAACCTCGGCCGGTCAGGTGCGAGAATTGGAATTGCGCGCCTCGTTTGAATTCGCCTTGAGCAACGCCGCTGGCCGCGAGATCATCCCCGCGACCGCCTTGGCCCTCACGCGCAGCTTGAATTTCAGCGAAACCACTGTGCTGGCCAAAGACGCCGAAGAAGCCCAATTGTTCAACGACATGCAAAACGACATGGTCGCGCAGGTCATGCGGCGCTTGTCCACCGTGCGCACCTTCTGACCCCACCTTGCCATGCAAGTCGGCTTTGCCCAATTGCCCGCCCAGTTGCAGCGGGGCCTCAAGCCGCTCTACACCTTGCACGGCGATGAGCCCTTGCTGATCCAAGAGGCTGCCGACAGCATCCGAGCGCAAGCGCGAGTCCAAGGGCACACCGAGCGCACCGTCTTCACGGTGGCCGGCGCGCATTTCGATTGGAGCGAGGTGTTGGCCAGTGGCAGCGCCATGGGCCTGTTCGCGGACAAGCAGATCATCGAGGTGCGCATTCCCTCGGGCAAGCCGGGCAAAGACGGTTCGGTGGCTTTGCAGCAAATCGCCGAATGGGCACCCAGCAACGACAGCACCTTGACCTTGGTGCTCTTACCCAAGCTGGACGCTGCGACCCAAAAGTCCGCCTGGTTTGCTGCGCTGGACAACGCGGGCGTGGTGGTCAAGGTCGATGCGGTGGAGCGCTCCGCCTTGCCCGCGTGGATCGCCCAGCGTTTGCAGGCCCAAGGCCAGCAAGTGGCTGCGGGCGAAGAGGGTCCCATCACCTTGCAGTTTTTTGCCGATCGGGTGGAAGGCAATTTGCTCGCGGCGCACCAAGAAATTCAAAAGCTCGCGCTGCTGCACCCACCGGGCGTCTTGAGCTTGGAGCAAGTGCAAGACGCGGTGCTCAACGTGGCGCGCTACACCCCCTTCAAACTGGCCGAAACCGTTTTGGCGGGGCAGATCGAGCGCGCCGCTCGCATGCTCGATGGCTTGGAGGCCGAGGGTGAGGCCGCCGTCTTGGTGCATTGGGCATTGGCCGAAGACATCCGAACCTTGCAGCGCTTGCGCCTGGCCGTGGACGCGGGCAGGCCTTTGGCCATGGCTTTGCGCGAACACCGCGTGTGGGGAGCGAAAGAAAAGCTCATGGAACGCGCCGTGCCCCGTTTGAGTTCCGCGCAAGTGGCGCAGTGGTTGGTCGATGCGCACAAGGTCGACGGCATCGTCAAAGGCTTGAAACACGAAGGCTGGCCCGAGCGCCCTTGGCCGGCCTTGCACCGACTGGCCACCCAAGTGGCCCGGGCTTGCGCGCCCCGCTGACCCCAAGACCGACCCCCCACGCCCGAGGGTGCGAAAATGGTGCCATGAACGCCAACGCCACCCCCGAACTCATGAACACCTTGGGCCAACAGGCCAAAGCGGCCAGCGCCCTCATGGCCAAAGCACCGGCTGCGGTGAAACTGCGCGCCTTGCGCGGTTTGGCCGCTTTGCTGCGTGCCCATGTTGAGCCCTTGCAAGCCGAGAACGCCAAAGACCTGGCGCGCGCGCGCGCGGCCG
>DAISXI010000171.1:1381-2678 GCA_036825935.1 Hydrogenophaga sp. | reverse complement strand
TTCATCTCCATCAGCCTCAAGACCCAAAGCAAAGCCACCTTGGCCGACTTTGAAGCGCACATTGCGCGGCACGACGAGGTGATGGAGTGCTATTTGATGACCGGCGACAGCGACTATTTGTTGCGGGTGGCCGTGCGCGACATGGCGGCGCTGGAACGATTCATCTTGGAGCAGCTCTCACCGATTCCGGGGGTCGAGAAAATTCGCTCCAGTTTTGCGCTCAAACAGGTGCGGTACAAAACGGCCTTGCCGCTGGGTTATTGAGCGATGTCAAGCCGCCGCGCCGGGAATCGGTCATATTGACTGGCTCCAATCTCAGAAGAAACACAGGGAACCCCATGCTGCCCAACCGCGATGCTTTGAACAAGCTGCTGCCCACGAACCCCGCGGCCTCGCCATGGCGTCGACGCGCATGGCTGGCCGTTGGCGTGTTGGTGTTGCTGGCCGCGGCTGGGTGGCTTTGGGGGCGCAGCGCCCAGCCGGTCAAGCCGCAGTACGTCACCGAGGCTTTGGCCCGAGGAGACATCACCCTGACCGTCAGCGCCAACGGCACCTTGCAGCCCGTGCGCCACGTCAACGTGGGCAGTGAGTTGTCGGGCACGGTGCAAGCCGTGCGCGTGGACGTGAACGACCGCGTCAAGCGCGGGCAAGTGCTCATCGAGCTGGACCCGGCCAAACTCAAAGACCAGGTGCAGCACGCCCGCGCCGCCTTGGCCTCAGCCCAAGCGCAACGCACCCAAGCCGAGGCCACGGCGCGTGAGGCCAAGGCCCAGCTGGCGCGTTTGGAAGAGGTCTTCAAACAATCGCGAGGCGGTATCCCGTCCTTGACCGACATGGACGCGGCCCGCGCCACCGCCGCGCGCAGCCAAGCCGCGGTGCTCAGCGCCAACGCCTCGGTTGAGCAAGCCCAAGCCACCTTGTCCACCAACAGCACCAACCTGAGCAAAGCCGCCATCGTCTCGCCCATGGACGGCGTGGTCTTGAGTCGCCAAGTCGACCCCGGCAACGCCGTGGCCGCCTCGCTGCAAGCCGTCACGCTCTTGACCATTGCGCAAGACCTGCGCGCGATGAAGCTCGAGGTCAACGTGGACGAGGCTGATGTGGGTGTGCTCCAACAAGGCCAAAGCGCCACCTTCACCGTCAGCAGTTACCCCGGTCGGCGTTACCCCGGCACGGTGCAGCGCGTGGCCTATGGCTCCACCAAAACCGACAACGTGGTGACCTACACCACCACCTTGGGTGTGGACAACAGCGACCTGACGCTGCGCCCCGGCATGACCGCCACCGCCAGCATCGT
>DAISXI010000171.1:0-1281 GCA_036825935.1 Hydrogenophaga sp. | reverse complement strand
GTGGACTTGGACATCGAGGCCGGCGAATTCGTCGCCATCATGGGACCGAGCGGCTCGGGCAAGTCCACCGCCATGAACATGCTGGGTTTGTTGGACACGCCCACGGCCGGTGAATACTGGTTCAAAGGCGTGCCGGTGCAAGGCTTGGGGCGCGACGAGCGGGCTTTGATTCGGCGCCAGTATTTGGGTTTTGTGTTCCAAGGCTTTCATTTGTTGGCCCGCACCAGCGCCTTGGAAAACGTGGAGCTGCCACTGGTCTACCGCGGCATGCCCGCGGCCCAGCGCCGCGCTCAAGCGCTCCAAGCTTTGGCCGACGTGGGCCTCACCGATTGGGCGCACCGAACCCCCGCCGAGTTGTCGGGTGGCCAGCAGCAGCGCGTGGCGATTGCGCGTGCCATGGTGACGCAGCCCCAAATTTTGTTGGCCGACGAGCCCACCGGCAATTTGGACACCCAGCGCGGGCACGAAATCATGGAACTCATCCAGCGACTCAACCGCGAGCAGGGCATCACGGTGTTGATGGTCACGCACGAAAACGACATCGCCGCGTACGCCCAACGCACCATACGGTTTGTGGATGGACGCATCGCAAAGGACGGCCATGTGGTTTAACGCACTGCTCTTGGCTTGGCGCTCCATCACCCGCAATTGGCTGCGCTCGTCGCTCACGGTCTTGGGCGTGGTGATCGGCGTGGCCGCGGTGGTGACCATGGTCACCGTGGGCAACGGCGCCACGCTGGCCATCCAAAACCAAATCACCGGCTTGGGCACCAATTTGTTGCAGGTGCGCGCAGGCCAACGCTTTGGCGCGGGCAGCGGCGGTGTGTCGCCCGCGTTCCAAGCCGCTGACGCCACGGCCTTGGCGCAGCAAGCGCCCGGCGTGCAGGCGGTGGCGCCCGAGGCCCGCACCGGATCGCTGGTGGTGGCCAATGGTCGCAACTGGTCTAGCAGCATCATCGGCAGCACCAACGACTGGTCCTTGACCAACAACTGGACCATCGTCGATGGCCGTGCGTTCAGCGACGACGAACAGCGCGCGGGTTCCGCCGTGTGCATCATCGGCGAGACGGTGCGCCGCGAGCTCTTTGGACCGGCCTCGCCCATCGGCTCCAACATCCGCGTGCGTCAAGTGCCGTGCGAAGTGGTGGGCGTGTTGGGCAGCAAAGGGCAGGGTGCGTTTGGCAACGACCAAGACGACTTGGTGTGGATGCCCCTGAACACCTACCAGCGCCGCGTGGCTGGGCACACGCGTGTCAACACCTTGCAGGTGTCCATGCAAGA
>DAISXI010000170.1:0-2686 GCA_036825935.1 Hydrogenophaga sp. | reverse complement strand
GTGGCGAAGGGAGGCATGTTGTAGTGCAGCATGAAGCGGTCTTCGAACTCGCCGGCCAGCGCGTCGATGCGCTGAGCATCGCGGTCGGTGCCCAAGGTGGCGACCACCAAGGCTTGGGTTTCACCACGGGTGAACAAGGCCGAGCCGTGGGTGCGGGGCAGCACGCCATTGCGGATTTCGATGGGGCGCACGGTGCGGGTGTCGCGACCGTCGATGCGCGGCTCGCCCGCCAGAATCTGGCCGCGCACGGTGGCGGCTTCGATGTTGAACAACAGGCCTTCGACGTCCACGCTGTCGAATGTCACGCCGTCGGCCTTGAGGCCTTCCATCACGGCGGCATAGGCTTCGCGGCAAGCCTGGGTGCGGGCTTGCTTGTTGCGGATTTGGTAAGCAGCTTCGAGTTTGGCCTTGCCCAGGGCGTCGACCTTGGCGATCAAGGGCTCGTTCTTGGCCGGTGGCTGCCAGCTCCACTCGGGCTTGCCGGCTTCGCGCACAAATTCATTGATGGCGGCCACAGCGATGTTGCCCTGCTCATGACCGAACACCACGGCGCCGAGCATGACTTCTTCGCTCAACTGGTCGGCTTCGGATTCCACCATCAACACAGCGGCTTGGGTACCGGCCACAACCAGGTCGAGCTGGCTGTCTTTGAGCTGGGTTTGACCGGGGTTGAGCACGTACTGGCCGTTGATGTAACCCACGCGGGCCGCACCGATGGGGCCGTTGAATGGGATACCGCTGATCGACAAAGCGGCGCTGGTGGCGATCATGGATGCGATATCGGCTTGGACTTCGGGGTTCAAGCTGACCACGTGCACGATGACCTGGACTTCATTGAAGAAGCCTTCAGGGAACAAGGGGCGGATGGGGCGGTCGATCAAGCGGCAAGTCAGGGTTTCCAACTCGCTGGGGCGACCTTCGCGCTTGAAGAAGCTACCGGGGATCTTGCCGGCGGCGTAGGATTTTTCGGTGTAATCCACCGTCAAGGGGAAGAAGTCTTGGCCAGCCTTGACGTCGGTTTTGGCGACCACGGTGGCCAGCACCACGGTGCCTTCGATGTCCACCAGCACAGCGCCGGTGGCTTGGCGAGCGATCTCGCCGGTTTCCATGGTGACCGAATGGGGGCCCCACTGGAAGGTCTTGGTGACTTTAGTGAACATGCTCATGTTGTGCTCCTGAGGTACCGGTCGACACTCCCGTCGACGCGGCTGGGTTGGCGGAATATCCGCTGAAGAACCCCACCTTCAACCCAGAACACGATGCCATTCCAAAGCCGCTGGCCTTTGGGCACAACCGTTTTGGAATGACACAGCTTCGCTCTGTTGTATCGGGTTGGGGGTTAAAAAAAGCGCAAAACGCCTGAGCCAGCGAACCAACTCAGGCGTTGTGCACGTCATGGTCTGTGCAAAATTACTTGCGCAGACCCAATTTGGCGATCAAGGCCACGTAACGATCGGCGTCCTTGTCCTTGAGGTAATCGAGCAATTTGCGGCGACGGCTGACCATGCGCAGCAAGCCGCGGCGGCCATGGTGGTCTTTGGCGTGGGTTTTGAAGTGGGGGGTCAATTCGTTGATACGGGCGGTCAACAAAGCGACTTGGACTTCTGGGCTACCGGTGTCTTTGGGTGCACGCGCATTGGCGGCAACGACTTCGGCTTTGATGGATTGGGCAATCATCGGGTTTCCTTCAGTTAACAGGCGATCGCCGCAGCCCCATGCCGCAACGAACGTGATTTACCGACCCGTCAGGGCTGGCAACCCATCATTATAACCACGAAGTGGGCTTGACCCAGTGTGATCAAGGCCGGCGCATCTCGCAGCGGTGAGGCATCTCGGCCTGAGCAGGCGTGAGCTGGCGAATCACCCGAAAGCCATAACCAGAGCCTTCCACATCAAACGGCACACCGGGCGAACCCATGCGGTCCATCACCGCCACCGCCAACGGTTGTTGGAATTGGTGATCGCCTGAGCGCATGCGACCGGTGTGTCCCGCCATGCTGACCTCGGCATGCGACAAGGCCTGAGCGATGGCTTGGGCATTCAAGGTATTCGAGCCGTCTTTGGGGGCTGAGCGGGCCAAGGCCTGCGCCAAGGCCTCGATCATGAGCTGCATGCGCAGGTGCACATAGTCGTCGGCCGGGTTGGGGAAGCGCTGGCGAAAGTCTTTGTAAAACGCCTGTGAAGCCGCGCCCTTGACGTTGGGGAACCAATCCGCCACCGCCACCACCTTGCCAATGCCCGCATCCCCCATGGCCGCCGGTGCGCCCAAGGCGTTGCCATAGAAGGTGTAAAAGCGGCCGTCAAAACCCACTTCACGAGCGGCTTTGATGAGCAGCGTCAGGTCGTTGCCCCAGTTGCCCGTGAGCACCGCTTGAGCACCGCTGGCTTTGATTTTGGTGGCGTAGGGCAAGAAATCCTTGACGCGGGCCATGGGGTGGAGCTCATCGCCCACGATCTTGACATCGGGGCGCTGGGCCGCGAATTGGCGCCGGGCCTCGGCCAAGACGGCATGCCCAAAGCTGTAGTCCTGACCGATCAGGTACACGCTCTTCAAGGCCTTGTCATCTCGAATCGCCCCCATCAAAGCAGCCATGCGCATGTCGGCATGGGCATCAAAGCGGAAGTGCCAGAAGCTGCACTTCTCGTTGGTCAAGGCAGGCTCCACCGCCGAGTAGTTCAAAAACAG
>DAISXI010000169.1:0-2707 GCA_036825935.1 Hydrogenophaga sp. | reverse complement strand
ATCAGATCACCGTGGCCACCAGGTCAAACGGCAGGCGTGGCCCGCGTGGGTAAATGCCTTTGGGATCGGCCTTGCCCAAATTCAGCAAGAAGTTGGTGCGGTATTGGCCATCGGGGAAAAATTCGGCGTCCACTTTGGCCGCGTCAAATCCCGACATCACGCCCACGTCCAAACCCAGCGCGCGTGCGGCCAAGATGCCATAGGCGCCTTGCAAAGCGCTGTTGCGCTTGGCCGTTTCTTCGGTCAGGGCAGGGTTGTCATCGAACAAAGGCTTGGCGTTGTAAGCCGGGAACTGCTCGGGCAAATGGCGCTGAAATTGCTGGTCGTGCGCCACGATCACCGTCACCGGCGCGCTTTGCACCTGCGGCACGTTGCTGGGCATGAGGGCGGGCAACAAACGGGCCTTGGCGGCGGCACTGGTGACGAACACCCAGCGTGCGGGCTGCGAGTTGAAGGCGGTGGGGCCCCATTTGACCAAGTCGTAGAGCGCTTGCAGCGTGTGCAGCTCGATCGGCTCGGGTGTAAAAGCGTGCACGGTGTGCGCTTGGCGAAACAGCCGATCCAATGCGTGGTCGTTCAGGGCGTTCCAAGGGGTCATGGTGTCTTTCGTTGGGTCATTGGCTCAGCCGCGAGGTGTAACGGCACACCGCTGGGTCGAACCAGGTTTGTGAATATTCGGACAAGGTGTTGTTGGTGGTCCAAGACAGGCGCTCAATGAAACCCGCGTTGGCGCCGGCCGGCATCGCCAAGGGCGCACAGGCCCAATCGGGGGCGGGCGCGGCCGACAGCCGGTCCTCCACGCGCGCGATCCACACGCCAAAGTGCTCTTGGTAGAACAGGTACATGGAGTCACCCAAGTCGCCCGCCGTCAATTCGCCGAGACCAGGTCCCGCGAACCAAATCTCTTCCAAAGCCACGGGCACTTGGCTCAAAAAACGCAACCGTCGAACTCGCCAGACCGGGTCGCGGTCGGTCGATCCCAAAACGGGCACATGTCGGGGCCGGGGCATGCGCTGGACATCGATGATGTGAGCGGTGGGCAAACCGGGTCCCGTGGTCAGCTCCAGCCGAAATAACTCGTAAATGTGTTGCTTGCCGGCCACCTGTTTGACGTAGGTGCCCGAGCCTTGGATGCGCTCGAGCACCCCCTGTTCGGACAACAAGGCCAAAGACTTGCGCAATGTCCCCACCGCGACCTCCAGCGATTGGGCCAGTTCGGCTTCGGTGGGCAAACGTTCGCCTTTTCGCCAGTGACCGGCCTTGATTTGTCGGACCAACAGCTCGGCAATTTGCAGGTACACCGGTAGGGGTTTGGCGGGGGTGGACTGTGTCATGCGCTTGAGTATGGCAAAAGGCGTTTGACTTGGTGAAAACCCTCGCTGTGGAGGGTCTCAATTCATATACCATTCATGCACTTTAGCAGAAAGGTCTTGTATGAGCATCGTCCCCGTCAAAGGCGCCGACATTGAAGGCGCAGAAGTGGCTTGGTTTGCCCCCCTGTGTTCCGACGACTTCCAGCACTTGGGTGTGCCCGAGGGCGACTTGCGCAGCAGCTGGGCCAACACCAGCCGCATCGCTCAGCGCGCCGACGAACTGGGCTTTCGCAACATCCTGTGCCCCTCTTCCTACCAAGTGGGTCAAGACACGCTGAGTTTTGTGGCCGCCATGGCCCCCAAGATCAAACAGATGAACATGCTCGGCGCGATCCGCTGCGGTGAGATGCAGCCCGCCATGCTGGCGCGCACGGTCGCCACACTGGACCACATGCTCGAAGGCCGCTTGACGCTCAACGTGATTTCTTCAGACTTCCCAGGCCAGCAAGAAGACAGCGCTTACCGCTACCGCCGCAGCTGGGAGGTGGTGGAGATTTTGAAGCAAGCCTGGACGCAAGACGAGATCAACTACGAAGGCCAGATCTACAACATCAAAGGCCTGTCCACCGACCCCGTGCGCCCTTACCAAACCGGTGGGCCGCTGCTGTATTTCGGTGGCTACAGCCCCGACGCACTGGCCCTGTGCGGCGCGCACTGCGACACCTACCTGATGTGGCCCGAGCCCAAAGAGGTGCTGGCCCAGCGCATGCGCGATGTGCACGCCCAAGCCGAAAAATACGGCCGCTTGCTGGACTACGGTCTGCGCGTGCACATGATCGTGCGCGACACCGAAGCCGAAGCGCGCGAATACGCCCGTGAACTGGTGTCCCAACTCGACGACGACAAAGGCCGTGAAATTCGCAAGCGCGCCTTGGATGCGACCAGCTTGGGCGTGTCGCTGCAAAGCGCCAACCGCGAGATTGCCGACGACGAAGGCTACATCGAGCCACACCTGTGGACTGGCGTGGGCCGCGCGCGCAGCGGCTGCGGCGCGGCACTCGTGGGCAGCGTCGACCAGGTGCTCAGCGCCATCCACGACTACCAAAAAATGGGTATTCGCGCCTTCATCTTCTCGGGTTACCCACACCTGCAAGAATGCGAGATCTTCGGCACCAAGGTGCTGCCCCAGCTCAAAACCGTTTCACTGGCACACGAATACGGTCGTGTGCCCAGCCAGACACCTGCCACCCCTTTGGGTGTGGGCGTTCGCCGCTGATTCTTTTGACCCAACCGAAACCCACCCATGAACCGCATCACCCTGCCCAACGGACGTCAACTCAGCCAAATGGCCTATGGCGTTTGGCGCCTGTCCGAGGCCACTGATACCAGCGTCA
>DAISXI010000168.1:0-2735 GCA_036825935.1 Hydrogenophaga sp. | reverse complement strand
CTCAAGTGGTGGCCAACTTTTTGTTGTCGCCCGCGGCCCAAGCGCGCAAGGCCGATATCAGCGTGTGGGGCGACCCCACGGTGCTCGACGTCACCCGATTGCCCGCAGCCGAGCGCGCACGCTTCGCCGCCAGCCCACGCCCAGGCCAGCTGCAGCGCACCGCGCCCGCCTTGGGCGAGCCCCATGCCTCGTGGGTCGAAGCACTGGAAAAAGAGTGGGCCCGTCGGTACGGCGCTGGATGAGCCCAAGCCCGCCGACGCCCACACCCACCCCCGCTGCGCGCGACTCCGCGCTGGTGGTGTGGTGGGTGTTTTTGCGTTTGGGCCTGACCTCCTTTGGTGGGCCGGTGGCGCACATCGGTTTTTTTCGGCAAGAGTTGGTGCAGCGCCGCGCTTGGCTCAGCGACGCGGCCTACGCCGATCTCGTCGCCTTGTGCCAAAGCCTGCCCGGGCCCGCGAGCAGCCAAGTGGGCATGGCCATGGGCTTGATGCGTGCGGGCTACCCCGGTCTCTTGGCCGCGTGGTTGGGCTTCACCTTGCCCTCGGCCCTGTTGATGCTGGGGCTGGCCGCCGCGCTGACCCACGGCCTGCACACCGTGCCCGAACCGCTGGTCTCGGGGACCTTGTGGGCCTTGGCGGTGTTCACCATTTGGGTGGTGGGCAAGGCGGTGTGGGGCATGACAAAAAGTCTCTGCCCCGACACACCCAGGCGCTGGATGATGGCCGTGGCCGCGGTGGTGGCGTGGGCTTGGTCAAGCCCGATCAGCGCACCGGTCTTGATGGTTTTGGGCGCACTGGCCGGGCGCTGGTGGTGCCGCGGCCACCCGCTGCGCAGCGCCAGCGATGCGTGGTCGGTGCCGGTGTCGCGCCGCGCTGGCGCGCTCTGGCTGGCGCTGTGGGCCTTGGGTTTGTTGGTCTTGCCGTGGTGGGCCACCACCCAGCCCCACGCGCTGAGTGCCTTAGCCGACACCTTTTACCGCGCAGGCTCTTGGGTGTTTGGCGGTGGGCACGTGGTCTTGCCTTTGCTCGAGGCCGAACTCGTGGGGTCCGAGGGCTTGTCGGCGCAGGTGTTCTTGGCCGGTTACGGCGCGGCCCAAGCCGTCCCAGGTCCGCTGTTCACGCTGTCGGCGTTTTTGGGCAGTGTCATGCCAGGAGCAGACGGCGCGGCCTTGGGGCTGCTCGGCGGCACCGTGGCTTTGCTGGCCATCTTCTTGCCCGCGGCAATGTTGCTCATCGGCGCGCTGCCGTTTTGGTCGCAACTGCGCCAACACCCGGCGCTGCAAGCCGCCCTCTTGGGCACCAACGCCACCGTGGTCGGCATCTTGCTCGCGGGCTTGGTGCACGCCATCACGCACGGGCTGTTGGGGCGCTAAGGCCAAGGTATGACACGCATCGCCGCTGTGTTCTTGGCCACCCTCGCGGGCGCGCCACTGCTGGCTGCGCTGGCTTGGGCGGTGTGGCCGGCTTGGGATGCGGCCGCTTGGTCGGCGCTGTGGGCCGACCCGCTGACGTGGCGGGCTTGGGGTTTGACGCTGTGGACCGCCTTGGCCTCCACCGCACTCACCGGCCTGACTGTGGCGGCTTTGTTGGCTCACAGCTTCATTCGCCAACGTTTGGCGCAGCTGATGTCGCACGTGCCCGCTTGGTTGGCCACGCCACACGCGGCCATGGCGATCGGTTTGGTGTTGTGGCTATCGCCCAGCGGTTGGGCCTTGCGTTTGGTGTCACCAGGCCTCACCGGTTTTGAAGCGCCTCCGCCGTGGTTCACCACCCAAGACCCATGGGGCTTGGGTTTGATCCTCGCGCTGTGGCTCAAAGAGGTGCCCTTTGTGTTGTGGGTCGCGGCCACGCAGCTGCAACGCGAAGACCTGCGCCGCCGCTGGCAAGCCGAATACGCCTTGGCGCAAACCTTGGGGCACACGCCCGCTCACGCGTTTGCTCACGTGGTGTGGCCGCAGCTCGCGCCGCGTTTGCGCTGGCCGATGTTGGCCGTTTTGGCTTATGGGCTGACGGTGGTAGACATGGCGCTGATCATCGGCCCAGCCTCACCGCCCACGCTGGCGCTGGTGGCGTGGCAATGGTTGTCCGACGCCGACACCGCCATCCACGCACAAGGCGTGGCCGCGGCCGTGTTGCTGACGCTCAGCGTAGGCGCTGGTGCGGCGGTGGCGGTGGTGCTACGCCCATGGACGGGCCGCGCTGGTGTGGCTTGGGCGCAATGGGGTGCTGCGGTGCGCGGACTCAACGGCGGCGTGGTGTTGGGGTTGGCGTACGCGGCCGTGTGGTTCGCACTGGCCGTGGGCAGCGTCTCGGGCGTGTGGCCGTTTCCTCGCGTGTGGCCCGAGCTGTTCACGCTGAACGCTTGGCAACAGGTGGTGGGCAGCGCCAGCACGGTGTGGACCACGCTCGGTTTGGGCGTGGCCTCGGCCAATGTGTGTGTGGCTTGGACCGTGGCCTGGCTGGAAATCGCGCCGCGCCGTTGGCAACACGCGGCCCAACCCTGGCTGCTGTTGCCCATGGTGCTGCCCTCGGTACTGTGGGTGGTGGGCTTGTACAGCCTGGCGCTGCACGTGCGATGGGAAGGCCAATGGTTGGGCCTGTGGTTGGCGCACGCGGTCATGGTCTTGCCCTTTGTGTTGTTGGCGCTGGTGCCCGCGTACCAAGCGGTAGACCCGCGCCAGGCCGCGCTGGTGGCCAGCTTGGGCCATGGCCGCTGGGTGTATCTGTGGCGCGTGA
>DAISXI010000167.1:0-2778 GCA_036825935.1 Hydrogenophaga sp. | reverse complement strand
ACCAAGGTGAGCATGGTCACCAAGCCCGCTTGGCCATAAGCCAAGCCCACCAAGGTGATGCCGATCATCACCATGTTGGAAAACATGCCGGCCAAAGCCAACACCACGCTTGCGCGATTCAAGCCTCGCCAAGCGATGGACACCAAGAGCAAAGCCCCACTGGCCACGAAGTAAGCCAGCACGGGTCGAAAGTCTAGGGCTTCAAAGCGCACCGAACTCATGGTTCTAAACAGCAGCGCCGGGACCAGCACGAAAAACACCAGGTTCGACAAATCCGGCACCGAGCTCTCGCGCACCCAACGCCGATGCCCCGCCACATAGCCCAAAGCGATGAGCAAAAAAACCGGCGTCAGCGACAAAAACAGGGGTTGGTCAGACAAATTCACCGGCGCATATTACCCGTCAGCGCACCGCGATCGCATCGCTCATGCGGTAGTACAGGCCCGTGGGGTCTTGCGTCAGCACGTGCAAACGACCTTGCATCACCAAAGCATGGGTGGTGTATTTGACGGGCTCGCGCGTGCGCACCTCGACCATGCTCTCGGCCCCGCCGGGCGTGCAAAACGAACAGGTCAAGGGCACCGAAGTCAGCAAAAAACGGCTTTGAGTCTGCCCGGGTTCGAGCGGCATCATGAAGCCCTGCACGCGCACCAAGCTTTGGTGCAAAGCCGCCAAACGTTGGGGAAAGATGGGCTGCACGCGGCGGTTGACGACGCGCTTGTCGATGTCGGTGAGCAACGACCAGGGGAGCACATCGCGCCGCTCGGGCAGCGGCTTGAATGGGCTCAGCGGGCTGTGAATGCCCGCACCCTGCCCTTGCGGAATGCCGTTGAGCGGGTGCGTGGGCTGCACGCCGGGCATGGGCGAACTCAAGCCCTGCGCACCCACGGGTAACACCACGCTCAAGAAACCCCAGCCACACAGGTCGCGCCGCTGCATGCTCTTTGCCCGTCAGTGCGCGTGCTTCATGCCGCAGTACTTGCCAATGGCCAAGCCTTTGCAGGCGTTTTGTAACTGGGTCATACAAATTTTTTCGCCTTTGCCATCGGCCAAGCATTGAGCCGCAGCGCTGTGGGCCGCGGCCATGGCGCGGTGACGGGCGATGTCTTCTTGGGTTTGTTTGTCGGTGTGCTGGGCCCAAACAGGCGCGGCACAGAGCACAGCCAAACAGAACGCAGTTTTCAATTTCATAAATTTACCTCGGGGACAACAGGGTTTGAACATCTTGACGGTAGGCGCCGATCGCGGGCAGGGCCGCAGCCAGCAAGGCCACACCCAGCGCCACACAAGGCACGGGCCACCAGACCGCCCACGACAAGGCGCCGCCAACGGCCAGTGACACATCATGCGCCAATGACCAGCCTATCAAAGCTGTCAAGCCCCCCGTCAACGCGAGGGAGAGCAGCAAAGACAGCCAAGCCAGCCACACCGCTTCGGCCAGCAAGAGCGCGGCCAGTCGCGTGGGCGATGCACCCAACACGCGCATGAGCGCGATGTCCGTGCGCCGCTCGCGCAAAGCCTGCCAGAGCGCCACCCACACCGAGAGCGCCGCCACCAAGAGCATCACCACGCCCAAGCCTTGCACGGCCTGTGTGCCCACCGCCAGCATGGACAAGAGCCGCGTGACCTCCATGGCGGGCGCGGCGGCCTGCAAGGTGGCGGTGGCGTTGACTTGGCGCGGCAAAGTCACCGCAGCCAGTGGCGTGTTGTAGCGGATCAGCGCCATGCTCACTTCGCGATCGGCCCGCAGCGCAGCCCAATCCTCGGCACTCATGTCGGGCGTGGCGTGCATCTCGTCGTGCACCTGCCACACCGATTCGGTGGCCGTCAAGACCAAGCGGTCGAGCACACAGCCGCAAGGCTGCAACACACCGACCACGGTGTAGGTGGCCTCGCCGTGTTCGGGCCCACCTTGGCCCAAACCGTGGGCCCCGACAAAACCTTGGCCCACCACCAAACCCGTGGCCTGGGCCACGTCGGCGCCCAGCACGGCTTGCATGGGCGCGCTCCACCACTGACCCGATGCGGCGCGTGCGCCGTGGTGCGTGAGGTAATCGTGTGTGGTGCCGACGATGCGAAAACCCGCGAGGTTGTCGCCCACGCTCAACGGCATGAAGCGCTCGACCTGCGGGTGGGTTTGCAGCCAGCGCAGGTCCTCCAGCAAAACATTGCCCGGCGGCACGTCCACATGGAACACCCCGGCCATGATGAGTTGCATGGGGCTGCCCTTGGCACCCACGACCAAGTCCACACCCGCCAGATCGCGCTGCAAAGCGCGCTCCACCTGCGCTTGCGCTTGCAAGACCACGCCGAACACCGTCAAACCCAAGGTCAACAAAACCAAGTTGAGCACCGCCGTCAGCGGCCGCGACCACAGGTAGGTCCACGCCCAGCGCCACACGCTCATGCGACACCCCCAGCTGGCAAATTCAGGCTCGGCGCATCCGGCCAAGCCTGCACCGCGCGCGCATCGTGCGTCGCCACGACCAGCGTGGCATCGTGCGCTTGCGTGTGTTCGCGCAGCAGCGAGAGCACCCCAGCACAGGCCGCGTCGTCCAAGCTCGCCGTGGGCTCATCGGCCAAGACCACCGCTGGGCGGCGCAACAGCGCCCGCGCCAAGGCCACGCGCTGCGCTTGGCCGCCCGACAGTTGCGCAGGTCGGCGTTGCGCCAAGCCGCCCACATCCAAAGCCGCCAAGCTGCGTTGAATGGCGCCGCGGTCCAGCGCCAAACCGGCGGCGAAATACACCAAGGCCAAGTTGTCGAACACCGTGAGCGC
>DAISXI010000166.1:0-2778 GCA_036825935.1 Hydrogenophaga sp. | reverse complement strand
GAGGGCTTCGACGTGGTGGCCTCGCGCGCCTTTGCCTCGTTACCGGATTTTGTGAACTGGTCCACCGAGGCCCTGCTGCCGCATGGGGTGTGGATGGCCATGAAGGGCAAGTCGCCCACCGAAGAAATGGCCGCATTGCCCACCCATGCCCAAGTGTTCCACGTGGAACCATTGCACGTTCCTGGCCTGGATGCCGAGCGATGCGTGGTGTGGATGCGACCCAGCGCCCAGAGCGCCTGAGCAAGTCACGTAAACTCGGGGCCAGAGGATCACATCACATGGCCAAAATATTTTGTGTCGCCAACCAAAAGGGTGGCGTCGGTAAAACCACCACCACGGTCAATTTGGCCGCCGCACTGTCCAGCATCGGCCAACGCGTCTTGATGGTCGACTTGGACCCGCAGGGCAACGCGACCATGGGCTCGGGCATCGACAAACGCGAGATGAAGCTCTCGGTGTACGACGTGCTGTTGGAGTCCGCCACGGTGGCCGAAGCCGGGTTGTGGTCTGAGTCGTGCGGTTACCAAGTGCTGGGTGCCAACCGGGAACTCGCTGGTGCTGAGGTGGAGTTGGTCGATGTGGAGCGTCGCGAAAAGCGGCTCAAGCTGGCTCTGGCGGCGGTGAAAGACCAATACGATTTTGTGCTCATCGACTGCCCGCCGAGCTTGTCCATGCTGACCCTCAACGGTTTGTGTTCGGCGCACGGTGTGATCGTACCCATGCAGTGCGAGTACTTTGCTTTGGAAGGCTTGACCGATTTGGTCAACACCATCAAGCAGGTGCACGCCAACCTCAACCCCGATTTGCAAATCATCGGTTTGTTGCGCGTCATGTTCGACCCGCGCATCACCTTGCAACTGCAGGTGAGCGACCAGCTCAAGGCGCACTTTGGCGACAAGGTGTTCGATGCCGTCATTCCGCGCAACGTGCGTTTGGCCGAAGCACCCAGCTACGGCTTGCCGGGCGTGGTGTTTGATCCGGCGGCCAAGGGCAGCCAGGCCTTTGTGTCGTTTGCCTCCGAGATGGTTGAACGCATCCAAAAGATGTGAGCACGACCCCGATGAACGTGTTGACCTTGCCGGGCTGGCAGAGCAGCGGGCCTTTGCATTGGCAAAGCCGCTGGGAGGCTTTGCACGGTTACACGCGTGTGGAACAACACGACTGGCTCACCCCCAAGCGCGGCGATTGGATCGCACGTCTCGAGGAGGTGGTCTTGTCTTGTACCGGTCCGGTGGCTTTGGTGGCGCACAGTTTGGGTTGTTTGCAGGTGGCCGCTTGGGCGGCACACTCAAAGCATGCCAATCGCATTAAGGCCGCATTTTTGGTGGCTCCGGGCGACAGTGAGCACTCACAAGAAATTGAGCATCTGCGCAGCTGGCGCCCCATCGTGCGCACGCGCCTGCCGTTTCCCAGTCTCTTGGTCAGCAGCCAAAACGACCCCTTTTGTCGTCCCGAACGCGCCGAGCAATTGGCGTCGGATTGGGGCAGTGAGCATTGGGTCTTGGGCCACAAGGGCCACATCAACGCCGACAGTGGCATGGGCGATTGGCCCGAAGGCCACCGACGATTCACCGATTTTTGGAAAGCATGAAGATGGTCACGAAAAAACCCAAAGGCCTTGGCCGCGGACTCGAAGCCCTGTTGGGCCCCAAGGTGGCACAAGCCACATCGCCCGAGGCGCAAGACAACCAAGGCCTGCCATCGCAGCTGCCCCTGACCTCGATGGTCGCGGGCATGTACCAGCCACGCACGCGCATGGACGAGGGCGCTTTGTACGAACTGGCCGAATCCATCAAGGCCCAAGGCATCATGCAGCCGATCTTGGTGCGCCAACTCAGCGAAGGCCCCAACGCGGGCAAGTACGAAATCATCGCCGGTGAGCGCCGTTTTCGAGCCAGCCACATCGCGGGCTTGACGCACGTGCCGGTCTTGGTGCGCGATGTGCCCAACGAGGCCGCCGCCGCGATGGCGCTGATCGAGAACATCCAGCGCGAAGACCTCAACCCGCTGGAAGAGGCGCAAGGTTTGCAGCGCCTGATCAAAGAGTTTGGTTTGACGCACGAGCAAGCCGCGCAAGCCGTGGGCCGCTCGCGCAGCGCCGCGAGCAACCTGCTGCGCTTGCTGATGCTGGCCGAGCCGGTGCAGTCCATGCTCATGGCGGGCGACATCGACATGGGTCACGCCCGCGCCTTGCTGTCTTTGGACAAGGCCACGCAAATCACCGCAGCCCAGCAAGTGGCGGCGAAAAAAATGTCGGTGCGCGAAGCCGAAAGCTTGGTCAAGAAGCTCGGGGCCGAGTTCAGCTTGGCGCCCCAAAAGCTGACCAAAGAAAAGTCACGCGACATCCGCCGCGTGGAAGAAGAGCTGTCGGACCTCTTGACCGCTCAGGTCGAGGTGCGCGTGAAGAAACGCGTCAAGCGCCACGGTCGCGTGGAAGAAATGGGCGAGTTGTCGATCCAGTTCGGATCGATCGAAGCGCTCAATGGTTTGATCGAGCGTTTGCGCAAATAAAAACCTACCGCACGTCATGACGCCGAACGGGGGACTGGTTGTGGGAACTGCCACATCAACACGTTTTTAGCCCTCGGCACTTCAGTGGCGTTATGGGTGTTGTTTAGTAAGACGCTGCAACACGAGAAGAATGACCGCAATCAATGGCGCGACAGTCAGTATCGACACGGCGCGGAGTTCCATACCGAAAATCCAAAGTTCGAAAATCAGCAGGGCTTGCCCCAAAACATGCACCCACATCGAACGGATGATCCAACGGGACTTTTG
>DAISXI010000165.1:0-2802 GCA_036825935.1 Hydrogenophaga sp. | reverse complement strand
CGCACGCTGACCAAGGACGAGTCGGGCATGTCGCCCACGCGCACCGCGCAGTCGTAGCCTTCGCTGGCCACGTCCACCACACGGTCGCTCAAATTCAGCGACACCGTGACCTCGGGGTGACGCTCGCGAAAGCGCGGCACCAAGGGCGCGACGTGGCGCCGCCCAAAGCCCGCCGGGGCGGTGATGCGCAAATGCCCGCTGGCCTTCACACCGCCCTCGCTCACGCTGGCTTCGGCGTTGGCCAGGTCCATGAGCAGGCGCTGGCAATCCTCCAAAAACGCCGAGCCCTCATGGGTCAGGCCGATGCGCCGCGTGGTGCGCACCAAGAGCTTGACGCCCAAGCGCGCTTCCAAGGCGTCCAAGCGCCGACCAATGACGGCCGGCGCCACCCCTTCGGCGCGCGCCGCGCCAATCAAACTGCCGCGCGAGGCCACGGCCACCAAGGTTTCGAGTTGTTTGAGCTTGTCCATGTTCACCCACCGCTGCGTTACATTACCTTCATTTGAGTCACAGATTCTAGGCATTTGTCGCAGCAATACCTTCGCTTTCATGTCCTAAGATCGGGGTAAGCGATTTTTTATTCTTCAAGGAGCCCTCCATGAGCACACCCCGCACCGCCGTGCACCGCCTGAACGTCGACAGCGCCCTGCACCAGTTCATCGAAAGCCAAGTCTTGCCGGGCACCGGCGTGAGCAGCGCGGCCTTCTGGTCGGGCTTGGACGCCATCGTGGCCGACCTGGCCCCCAAGAACATCGCCTTGCTCGCCGAGCGTGACCGCCTGCAAAACGAACTCGACGCTTGGCACAAAACCCACCCCGGCCCCATCCAAAACATGGCCGCCTACCAAACCTTCTTGGAAAAAATCGGCTACCTCGTGCCCGAGCCCAAACAGGTCAAGGCCACGACCAAAAACGTCGACAGCGAATTGGCCACCCAAGCCGGCCCGCAATTGGTCGTGCCGATCTTGAACGCCCGCTACGCCTTGAACGCCGCCAACGCCCGTTGGGGCAGCTTGTACGACGCGCTCTACGGCACCGACGTGATCGCCGAGACCAAAGGCCTGGAAAAAGGCCAGAAGTACAACCCCCAGCGCGGCGCCAAGGTCGTGGAGTACGCCCGTTACGTGCTCGACCGCACCGCCCCGCTGAAAAAAGGCTCGCACATCGACTCGGTGGCCTACCGCGTCAAAGACGGCCAACTCAGCGTCAAGCTCAGCGACGGTAAAACCACCACCTTGGCCGACGCCGAACAGTTCATCGGTTACCAAGGTGACGCCAAAGCCCCCAGCAGCGTGCTGCTGCGCCACAACGGCTTGCACATGGACATCCGCATCGACCGCAAGACCCCCATCGGCGCGACCGACCCGGCCGGTGTGTGTGACTTGGTGCTCGAAGCGGCCCTGTCCACCATCCTCGACTTGGAAGACTCGGTGGCCGTGGTCGATGGCCAAGACAAGGTCTTGGCCTACAGCAACTGGCTAGGGATCTTGAAGGGCACCTTGACCGAGCAGGTCAAAAAAGGCGACCGCGTCATCACCCGCGGCCTCAACCCCGACCGCCTCTACACCGCGCCCTCCGGCAAAGGCAAGCCCGTGGTGCTGCATGGCCGCTCGCTCATGTTCGTGCGCAACGTGGGCCACCTCATGACCAACCCCGCGGTGCTCTACACCGACGCCAAAGGCCAGCAACGCGAAATCCCCGAAGGCATTTTGGACGCCGTGGTCACCACCACCATCGCCTTGCACGACCTGCAGCGCACGGCCAAAGACGCCATTCGCAACTCGCGCAAGGGCTCGGTCTACATCGTCAAACCCAAGATGCACGGCCCGGCCGAAGTGGCCTTTGCCGCCGAGCTGTTCGAGCGCGTGGAGCGCATGCTCGGCCTGCCCGACAGCACCGTCAAGCTCGGCATCATGGACGAAGAGCGCCGCACCTCGGTCAACCTCAAAGCCTGTATCGCCGCCGCCGCCAGCCGCGTGGCCTTCATCAACACCGGCTTCCTGGACCGCACCGGCGACGAGATGCACACCGCCATGTACGCCGGCCCCATGCTGCGCAAAGGCGACATGAAGTCCAGCGCCTGGATCCAGTCCTATGAGCGCAACAACGTGTTGGTGGGCTTGTCCTGCGGCCTGCGCGGCAAGGCCCAAATCGGCAAAGGCATGTGGGCCATGCCCGACCTGATGGCCGAGATGCTCAAGCAAAAAATCGCCCACCCCAAGGCCGGCGCCAACACCGCTTGGGTGCCCAGCCCCACCGGCGCGACCCTGCACGCCCTGCACTACCACCAGGTCTTGGTCTCCGACGTGCAAAAAGAACTCGAGAAGATCGACGCCAAAGCCGAACGCGCCACGATGTTGCAAGGCCTCTTGACCGTGCCGGTCAGCGCCAAGCCCCAGTGGACCGAAGCCGAGAAGCAGCAAGAACTCGACAACAACGCCCAAGGCATCTTGGGTTATGTCGTGCGCTGGGTCGACCAAGGCGTGGGCTGCTCCAAAGTGCCCGACATCCACAACGTCGGCCTGATGGAAGACCGCGCCACGCTGCGCATCTCCAGCCAGCACATGGCCAACTGGTTGCAGCACGGTGTGGTCACCGAAGCCCAAGTGCGCAAAACCTTTGAGCGCATGGCCGCGGTGGTGGACCAGCAAAACGCGGGCGACCCCCTCTACCAAAAGATGGCCGGTCGCTTCGACCAAAGCATGGCCTACCAAGCCGCTTGCGATTTGGTCTTCAATGGCAAAGAGCAGCCCTCGGGCTACACCGAGCCTTTGCTGCACGCTTGGCGCTTGAAGGTCAAAGC
>DAISXI010000164.1:0-2836 GCA_036825935.1 Hydrogenophaga sp. | reverse complement strand
CCAAGGCCGTTTGCAGCGCGGCACCCGCGTCACCCAAATTGGCGCCCAAACCCACATAAGCCAAGACCGGCTCACGCGCTGACGCGTTGGGGCTTGGCGCCAAGCCCATGTTTATTCCGCTGCGGCTGGCGCGTCACCGCCCGCGCCGGGCTTGCGGCGACGGCGGCGGCGTTTTTTGGCGGGCGCATCGGCCTCGCCGTCGACCCGCTCGTCGGCGTTGGTCTCGGCGCTGTCATCCGCTTCATCGTCGCGGACTTTGGCGGTCGAGGCACGTCGAGCACCGCCTTTGGGGCTGGGCTGGCGGCGTTGGGCTTCGATCATCTCGTCGCGCTCGTCGTCGCTGGCGTGTTGGAAGTCTTCCCACCAATCGGCCAAAGAAGCGTCGATCTCGCCCGTGCTCGCGCGCAAGCGCATGAAGTCAAAACCGGCGCGAAAACGTGGCTGCTCGACCAGGCTGTGCGGGCCGTTGCCCACGCGCTTGTCAAAGCGCAGCTGCATCATCCAGATGTCGCGCATGTCCGCGCCGAGTTTGCCGCGCCCCGACACATCGCCGATGCGCGACTCGAACACCTCGTCCACCGCTTCTTGAAGCGCTTGAGACGTGGGCATGGGGCGTTGGTTGGGGCGGGCTTTGAGGCGCTTGGCCCAGCCTTGGCGCACGTCGGACCACAGCACACAGGCCAACAAAAAGCTCGCCACCACAGGCTTGCCTTCGCCCACACGGCGGTCGGTGTCTTCCAAGGCGGTGCGCACAAACGGGTCGGCGGCGCGCTGCACCACGACGTCGAGCAAGGGGTAAATGCCCGAGTCCAAACCCACGGCCTTGAGTTGCTCCACGCTGGCCAAAGCGTGGCCGGTTTGCAGCAGCTTGAGCATTTCGTCGAACAAGCGGCTTTGCGGCACGTCGAGCAGCAAGCGGCGCGAAGACGCCAAGGGCTTCAAGGTGCCCGCGTCAAATTTGAACCCCAAGGGGCTGAGCTTGGCGGCAAAACGCACGGCGCGGATGATGCGCACGGGGTCTTCGCGGTAGCGCGTGGCCGGGTCGCCGATCATGCGCAGCACGCGCTTTTTGGCGTCGCGGATGCCGTTGTGAAAGTCGACCACGGTCTGGGTTTGCGGGTCGTAGTACATCGCGTTGATGCTGAAGTCGCGCCGCGCCGCGTCTTGCTCGATCGGGCCCCAGACGTTGTCGCGCAAGACGCGACCGCTGGCGTCCACCGCGTGCTTCATGTTGGCCAAGGCGCCTTTGCTGGTGCGTTCGTTGCCCGAGACCTGTTCGGCGTCGGCGCTGTCGAGGTAGGCGCGCATGGTGGAGACTTCGATCACCTCGTTCTCGCGGCCGCGGCCATAGACCACGTGCACGATGCGAAAGCGCCGCCCAATGATGAAGGCGCGGCGGAAAAGCTGTTTGACTTGCTCGGGCGTGGCGTCGGTGGCCACGTCAAAGTCTTTGGGACGCAAACCCAGCAAGAGGTCGCGCACCGCGCCGCCCACGATGTAGGCTTCAAAGCCCGCGTCTTTGAGCGTGTGGACCACGTCGAGCGCACGGTCGTCGACCAACTCGGGGTCGATGCGGTGCACCTTGGCGGGCACGTCTTGTCGTTGGCCAAAGGCCGACTCGGCACTGGCCTTGGTTCGGCTGGGTGGGCTGGATTTGCCCAGCAGCTTGTCGATGAAGTTTTTGATCATTCGAAGAGGTTCAGGATGCGCCAGCCACGCTGGGTGGCGATGTCGAGCAATCGGGCATCGGGGTTGGTGGCCACCGGCTCGTGCACACGCTCGAGCAGCGGCAGGTCGTTCATGGAGTCGCTGTAAAACACGCTGTGCGTCACATCGGCCCATGAGAGAGACCGCTCAGACAGCCATTGTTCCACACGCGCGACCTTGCCCTCCCGGAACGAGGGCGTGCCGTGGATTTCCCCGGTGGGGGTGCCACTGGCGTCCACCGCCAAATCGATGGCGATCAGTTCGTCCATGCCAAAGGCCTCGGCAATCGGACGGGTCACAAAAGCATTGGTGGCCGTGACCAACAAGGTGGCATAACCCGCTTGGCGGTATTGCGCCACCAGATCGATGGCCGCGGGGCGCATGGCGGGGCGAATGATGTCGCGCATGAAACGCTCATGGGCCGCGTGCGCCGCCGCCATGCCTTGCTCACGCAAGGCCTCGGTGCTGAAGCGAACGTGGTCGGCGATGTTCAGGGTGCCGGCGCAGTATTGCGCGTAGAAGGCTTGGTTGGTTTGGGTGTGCGTCACCGCGTCGCGCCAGCCGAGATCCACGGTGAACTGGCCCCAAGAAAAATCGGAGTCCAAGGGCAACAAGGTGTGATCGAGGTCAAACAGGGCCAGTTTCATTCGTTCTCCAGCATGGTTTTGAGTAAGGGAATGGTGATCGCGCGTTGGGTGCGCAAAGCGTAAGCGTCGAGTTCGTGCAAAAGCATCATCAAACTGGAGAGGTCGCGCGAGAAGCGCTTGAGCATGAAGTCCATGACCTCGTCGCTCAAAAAGACCCCGCGCGCATCGGCCTCGCGACGCAGAACAGCGCGGCGCTCGGACTCGTCCAAGGTTTTCAATGCGAACACATGGCCCCAGCCCAGTCGGGTGCGCAAGTCTTCGCGCAAGACCAAATCGGCAGGCGGCAAAGCAGACGCGGCCAACACCCAACGACCCGTGCCTTGCACCGGGGTTTGCGCGTTGATGAACCAGTTGAAGGCCGCGGCCTGTTGGCTGGCGGTGAGCAGGTGGCAATCGTCGAGCAAGACCACATCCCAGCGCTCATCGAAGTCGCTGGGGTTGATGACTTGGGGGTCGAGCCAACCGACACGACCGCCCTGCCC
>DAISXI010000163.1:0-2854 GCA_036825935.1 Hydrogenophaga sp. | reverse complement strand
ATGTTTACCAAAATCCTGATTGCCAACCGCGGTGAGATCGCCTGCCGTGTCATCGCCACCGCCCAAAAAATGGGCATCAAAACCGTGGCCGTTTACTCCGAGGCCGACAAAGAAGCACGCCACGTGCAACTGGCCGATGAGGCCGTGTTGCTCGGTCCCGCGCCTTCGCGCGAGTCGTATTTGGTCGCTCAAAAAATCATCGCGGCGGCCAAAGCCACCGGTGCGCAAGCGATCCACCCTGGCTATGGTTTCCTGAGCGAGAACGCCGAGTTCTCCAAGCGCTGCGAAGACGAGGGCATTGCCTTCATTGGTCCGCGCCACTTTTCGATTGCCGCCATGGGCGACAAGATCGAATCCAAAAAACTGGCAGGTGCTGCCGGTGTGAACTGCATTCCCGGCGTGAACGACGCCATCGACACCGCAGAACAAGCCGTCGAGATCGCCAAAGGCATTGGTTACCCCGTCATGATCAAGGCCTCGGCCGGTGGCGGCGGCAAAGGTTTGCGCGTGGCCTTCAACGACAAAGAAGCCTTCGAAGGCTTCACCTCGTGCCGCAACGAAGCGCGCAACAGCTTTGGCGACGACCGCGTGTTCATCGAGAAATACGTGCTCGAACCCCGCCACATCGAGATCCAAATCTTGGGCGACAGCCACGGCAACGTGGTGTACCTCAACGAGCGCGAGTGCTCCATCCAGCGCCGCCACCAAAAAGTGATCGAAGAAGCGCCATCGCCTTTCATCAGCGACGCGACCCGCAAGGCCATGGGTGAGCAGGCCGTAGCGCTGGCCAAGGCCGTGAAGTACCAGTCAGCCGGCACGGTGGAATTTGTGGTCGGCAAAGACCAAGACTTCTACTTCCTGGAGATGAACACCCGCTTGCAGGTGGAGCACCCCGTGACCGAGTGCATCACCGGCTTGGACTTGGTGGAGCAGATGATCCGCGTGGCTGCGGGCGAGAAACTTTCGTTCGCGCAGGCCGACGTCAAGCGCGACGGCTGGGCCATTGAATGCCGCATCAACGCCGAAGATCCCTTCCGCAACTTTCTGCCGTCTACCGGTCGCTTGGTGCGTTTCCAGCCGCCCGCGCAGACCATGTTCCAGGGCAACACCGCAAACTTGCAAGGTGTGCGCGTGGACACCGGTGTGCAAGATGGTGGCGAGATCCCGATGTTTTACGACTCGATGATCGCCAAGCTCATCGTGCACGGCAAAGACCGAAATGAAGCCATTGCCAAGATGCGCGAAGCCCTGAACGGTTTTGTGATCCGTGGTATCAGCTCCAACATCCCGTTCCAAGCGGCCTTGTTGGCCCACCCCAAGTTCGTGAGCGGTCAGTTCAACACCGGTTTCATCGCCGAGCACTACGCCCATGGTTTCCGTGCCGAAGATGTGCCGCACGATGACCACAACTTCTTGACCGCCTTGGCGGCATTTGTGCGCCGCAAATCGCGCGAACGCGCCGCGGGCCTGAGCGGCCAGCTGCCCGGTTACGACGTGAAGATCGGCCAAGACTACGCCGTGGTGGAGTTGGGGCAGGGTGGCCAAAACCGTTACGTGCCGGTGCACGTGGACGAATTCGTGGGCAAGCCGGGTGTGGCCAAGATCACCATCGCGGGCAAGAGCTACGCGATTGAGAGCCAATCGCGTTTGAATGACATCCGCATCGAAGGCATTTGCAACGGCCAGCCCTTCACCGCACAAGTCGAGCGTGGCACTTTGAAGAACCCGCTGGCGCTACAAGTTCAACACAACGGTACGCGCATCGAGGCCTTGGTGATGTCGCCTCGCATGGCCGAGTTGCACCAACTCATGCCGTTCAAAGCCCCCCCAGACCTCAGCCGCTTCGTGCTCTCGCCCATGCCCGGCCTATTGGTTGAGGTGTCGGTGCAGCCGGGCCAAAAAGTACAAGCGGGTGAGCGTGTGGCCGTGATCGAAGCCATGAAGATGGAAAACGTGCTCTTCGCCACCCAAGACGGCGTGGTGAAGAAGGTGGTGGCTGCCAAAGGCGAATCGCTCACCGTGGACCAGATGATCGTGGAGTTTGAATGATGAGCGCCACTGCCAGTTTTCAACGTCCGTTCAAAGTGCTGGGCATCCAGCAAGTTGCCATCGGTGGCCCCGACAAAACCCGCTTGCAAACCCTGTGGGTGGAGATGCTGGGCTTGGAGGTGACGGGCACCTTCAAGAGCGAGCGTGAGAACGTGGACGAGGACATCTGCTCTATGGGTGCTGGTCCGTTCAAGGTCGAGGTCGATTTGATGCAGCCGCTGGACCCTGAGAAAAAACCGGCGGTGCACACCACGCCGCTCAACCACATCGGCTTGTGGATCGACAACCTACCGTTGGCTGTGGAGTGGCTCACGGCCAAAGGCGTTCGTTTTGCGCCCGGTGGCATTCGCAAGGGGGCGGCGGGTTACGACATCACTTTTCTGCACCCCAAGTCCAACGATGAATTCCCCATCGCCGGCGAAGGCGTCCTGATTGAGTTGGTGCAAGCGCCGCCCGAGGTGATCGAGGCTTACTCGCAGATCATGTAAGTCTTGGTCAGGGGCTCGATCAGTTTGATGAGCCGGGTCATGGTGTTTGGGGCTTGGTCGCGGTTTGGCGGCTTCGGGCTTTGGCCAAGGCCGCCTCGATGATGCCGCGTTTGCGATCGGTCTCGGTGGCGGAATCGCTTTTGGTGTGCGCCTCGAGGTCCTGGAGTTTGGCCTGGGCTTTGGCTTGCAAGCGCTCGTGGTGTTCGTCGACTTCGCGCAGCAAGCGTTGTTGGCGAGATTGGTAGCGGGCTTTGGCTGTGTTGGCTTGTTCGGGTGTCCACGCGTCCCATGCGGTGCGTGTCCCGCTGACGGGCTCC
>DAISXI010000162.1:0-2856 GCA_036825935.1 Hydrogenophaga sp. | reverse complement strand
GCCACCGCCACGCACCCACCGGCACCGCTACTTTGGTGTGCTGGCACCAAACTCGCCGCTGAGAGCGGCGGTAACGGCGCTGGCTCAGCCTGCTGCGTCGCAACCAGCCACGGTGGAGACTGCACAACCTGGCGCGGGCGTACCTGGGGTGGCGGCGCCGGGCAACGCGGCCACACCCACACCCGAACCTGAAGCACGCCCGAAGCGAGCGGCGCATTACTTGTGGGCGGTGCTGATTGCCCGCATCTACGAGGCATTTCCGCTGCTGTGCCCCATGTGCGGTGGGCAGATGCGCATCATTGCCTTCATCACCCACAGCGCCGAAATCCGCCACATCCTGAACCACATCGGGGTGGAGTCTGCCCCCCCGCACATCACCCCGGCACGCGGGCCACCGCTGTGGGAGGGCTGCGACGCGCCGGTGGATGATGGTGCGCAAGGCGAGCCGGATTGGGATCTGGCAGCTCAACCCGACGAGGTAGACCAGCGCGTCAATTGGTGACCCAGTGAAGCGGCGGTATCCATCGCTGCGGGGAAGCAGCTGCGCGCGCGCCAGGCCCAAATGCATACTGCCTCCCAAGCTCTTGCCATTGAGCGGCAAGCGAGCGCTCAACCTTCCTTGGCCGAACGTGTTTCGAGGCCCAAAACTCGTGCCATACTTGGCCTCATGCGGTTGAATTTCCTATCCGTTGCGCGATTTTGACGCCCAGGGCGTCAAGCTGATCTGGATTGAGCACCCGCCCGGGACGGCGGAATGGGACGGCGTGCGAGACCGCCTGGGGCGGGCTGCGGCGAGCTGAACCAGCCTTGCGCGTTTCACAGCGCCTCACTTCTTCAATGGTCGCGGAATGGAGCGTCCCTTGTCCTTCTCGGCCACGATGAACTCCACAAAGCGCAGATTCTCCGTGGTACTCGGGTTCCAGTGCGAATGGATGGTTCCGGTCGGAACGAACAGGCTCTCCCCGGCGCGCAGCGTGACGGGCGGCTTGCCGTCCTCCTGAAAGATCCCCGTGCCGGACAGGATATGGAAGGTGATCGCCGCCGGGTGAAAGTGCCGGGGGTTGATCCCGCCGGGTGCATATTCCGCCTCGAAGACCATCACTTCCTGGTTGGCCGTATTGGGCAAGACGCGCCTGAGCAGGGGCTCGTGGGGTATGGCGCCCTGCTTCACCTGGGCGGACGGCATCTCTTGTGCCGGCGCCGGTTGCAGCATGGCGCCGAGAACCATGGCCAGTAACGCAAGTGGCTTCTTCATTTGAATCTCCTGGTTGAATCTTTGTTGGATGACAGCCTGGATGGTAGCATCGTGGGTATCTGTTGTGTATCGTTTTTTATCCATCGGATATAACTGTACGGTTTCAACAAGGAGTGCGCATGAAGTCTGTCGATGCCATCGTCCGGCGGGTCACGCTGCGGGAACTCCGGCTGCTGGCCGCCATTGCCCATTCCGGCAGCATCCTGAAGGCGGCGCAGGAGGTGGGCCTGAGCCAGCCCGCGCTATCGAAAGCCCTGGCCGACCTTGAAGAGACGCTGGGCGTGCGTTTGTTCGACCGCACCAACCGTGGCGTCGAGCCAACGCCGCACGGCAGCGTCTTCATCCGCCGGGCGCTTGCGGTGTTTGACGAGATGCGCCGCGGGGTTGAAGAACTCAAGGTCCTCACGGATTCAACTGGTGGCGAGATTCGCATGGGGGGCACGCCCACGATGTGCGGCGGATTTTTGTCGCATGCGGTCGCCAGCATGGGAAGCGAGCGACCGGGCATCCGCTACAAGCTGCTTGAACTGGAGTCCGAGAGGCTGGCCATGGAGGTCAGGAACCGTTTGATTGATATCGGCATTGGCCGCGAGCCGCCGGTTCGCCCGGATGGTGAGTTGTCCTTTGAACGGCTGTTTGACGACCCGCTGTATGTGGTCGCGGGGGCCGACCATCCGCTGGCCCGGCGACGCCGCATCACACTGGCCGATCTGGCGGACCAGCGCTGGGTGCTGCCGATGCCGCAGACGCCTGTCAGCGGACAGCTACGCGCTGCTTTCGAGCGTCAGGGGGCAGCGATGCCGGAGTCCATTGTCACCAGCATGTCCGTGCTGGTTCGCCATGAATTGCTTTCGACGAACCGCTTCCTTACGGTACTCTACGGGTCGATGCTGCAGTTCGGCAACATGCCTTCCAGTCTGCGCATCCTGCCTGTGGAACTGTCTGCGAGACTGTCGATTGGCGTTTACAAACTGGAGGGGCGAACGCTCTCACCCGCTACAGAATTGTTCATTGAAAGCATGAAAACCTTTGCCGCGCGCATGCGTACGGTCAGCGTCGACATGCTCCAGCGTGCGCTGCGGGAGCGCTAGACGGTGCGTGCGGCAGGGCGCGCTTTTCGTATTTTTGATCCAGTTTATCCATGAGCAAACTCTCCCACACCCGCGACAAGATCTACAGGACGGTGGCCCGCCAGATGCATGGCATCGTGCCCTGCTGGGTTTGCGGTGAACATGTGCTGCCCGAGGCTGCGACGCTGGAACATATCCAGCCTTTAAGCGAAGGCGGCAACAGCCACGCTGAAAACCTGGCCATCAGCCATGAAGCCTGCAACAACCAGCGCCACGCCAAGGGGCAGGTCACCCTCTCCGGGGCCATGGATGGCCGGGTGCAGCGGCGTACGGTAAAAACGTAAACGCCGCCGGCCGCGGCATCACGCGATCAGGCTTGCGCCTTGAGCGGCAGGGCCTGGACGGGCAGCTTCATGCCGACGCCCAGGCGATTCCATGCATTCATCTGCGCGATGGCAAATGTCAGCTCGGCCACTTCGCGCTCGCTGAAATGGGCGGCCAGCGGCTCGTAGTCGGCATCAGGCGCCTGGG
>DAISXI010000161.1:0-2885 GCA_036825935.1 Hydrogenophaga sp. | reverse complement strand
TGGAAGGGCAAACACATCGGCGAGGTCTTGCAAATGGAAGTGGACGAAGCGGTGGGCTTTTTTGCCAGCATGCCCGCCATCGCCCACCCCTTGCAGCTGCTCAAGGACGTGGGCTTGGGTTACCTGACCTTGGGCCAACCCTCACCGACCTTGTCGGGCGGCGAGGCGCAGCGCATCAAGCTGGTGACCGAACTCTCCAAGGTGCGCGACGAGGTCGGTCGGCGCGGCCAAAAAGCCCCGCACACCTTGTATGTGCTCGACGAGCCCACGGTGGGCTTGCACATGGCCGATGTGGAAAAACTCATCCGCGTGCTGCACCGTTTGGTCGATGGCGGGCACAGCGTGGTGGTCATTGAACACGACCTCGACGTCATGGCCGAAGCCGATTGGATCTTGGACCTGGGCCCTGAGGGCGGCTCGGGCGGCGGACGCATCGTGGCAGCCGCCACGCCCGAAGACGTGGTGCGCCAAGACACCCACACGGGGCGGGTGCTGGGGCCGGTGTTGGCGCGGGACTAGCGCGGGATCAACGCAGCCACAAGCCCAGCACGGCCAAGGCCAGCAAAACCGTGACCCACATCAAGATGCGGGTGCGCACGCGCAAGACCTCCACGGCGTTGACCAAACGGGTGTTTTGTTCGGCCAAGTCGGCCAAGGTTTTGGCCATGCGTTCTTGGAACTCATCCTTGGTGGGTGGGGGCTCGGCGGGCGATCGGTCCAGCAGTTTGCGAGCGGCGCTTAAAACCTTAGGGGCGTGTTGAATCACGTCCCCCCAGGGGATCACTTTGAGGGCGGTCAACCAAGCAATGGCCATGGGAAAGTCCTGGGGTGGGCGGGTGGAGCACCTAGCTTACCTTGAGGTGCGTTTGCGCGGGGTCAAACGGCCACTTGGGCGCGGCGCAGCAGCCACCAACCCGGACCGGCCACCGCCAACAGCAGCAGCGGAAAGCCCAAGGTCGGTGCGCCGTCCAACATGAGCGCACCCAAGGCGGGGGCGAGCACGCCGCCCAAGGTGTAAGACAAGACCAGCACCGCCGTGCTGTTGACCAGCGTGATGCCTTGTTCGCGCGAACCGATGTCGATCATGGCCAGTGTGTAGAGGCTGCCCCCTGCGCCGCCCCACACAAACGCCACCACGGCCGCCAGCCAAGGCATGCCCGCCACAAAAGGAATCAGCACCGTGGCCAGCAAGGTCAGCAGCGCACACGCGTGCATGACCGCCAAGCGCGCGCCGTGCGCACTGCCCCAACGCGGCTGCGTCGACAAGCGATCCACCGCGATGCCCGCGGGCAACATCATCAGCGCACTGCCCAAGCCGCTGGCCGAGACCAACAAGGCCGCGGCCACCGCACCCATGCCCAAAGCCAAACCGTAGAGCGGCAAGATCGAGGTCAGGCCGCTTTCAAAAAAGCCGCCCACAAAACCCACGGCCATGATCAAGGGATGAGCGCGCAGCGCGTGCCACACGCCGCCCAAGCCCACGCGGGCCTCGTGCGCATCGGCGGCCGCGGGCAAGCGCGGGATGGCGGCGCTGATGACCAGACCGATCACCAGCGCACCGAGTACCCACCACAGGTTCTCTGGCCGCTCGGGCCCGACCCCAGCGAGCAAGGCTGGGCCGATCACAAAGGTGGTGCCGACCATGGTTTCGAACAGGCCCACCATGCGCCCGCGGTGTTCGGGCGGGGCGAATTCGGCCACCACCGCCTCGGCCAAGACCCAGCGCAAACCCGAGGCCGCCCCGGCGATGAACTCCAGCGCGAACCACAGCGGCAGCGAGTCGGTGAGCAAAAAGCCCGCGGCGGCGATGACCGGCACCAAGCCCGAGAGCCACAAAGTGGGGCGGCGCCCCAAGCGTTGGGTGATGCCCGATACAAAGGGTGTGACCGCAAAAATACCGACCCAACCACTGGCGGCGAACAGGCCGGCCAGTGTGGTGGACACGCCATCGCCCTTGAGCTGCAGCAGCAAATAGGGCAGCAGCATGAAGTAGCCCACAAGCTGAAAAAACGTGGCGCCGAACATCGCCCAGAGCCCAAGGCGGTGCAGGGGTGGGTGGGGATGGCTTGGGGTGTCTGTGCGAGGCGTCATGGCGAAGCCGAGTGTCGCAGAAGCACGAACCGCCGCGCTGCGGTACAATTGCCGAATCCGAGGAGCGTTGCAGCGCACCCCCGACCACCGGTCGGCGAGGGGCGTGAGGCTCGGACCATCATTGCAACGACGCTCATCCACTGAACGTGTGATGGGCTTTTTTTTGCCTGTGCGCGTCCCGTGGTTCAACTCAACCGACTTGGAGCGCAACATGAACGCACGTATTCCTTCCGCCGTCAACGCCGACTGCATCATCGCCGACATCGGCTTGGCCGATTGGGGCCGCAAAGAAATCAAAATCGCCGAGACCGAAATGCCCGGTCTCATGGCCATCCGCGAAGAGTTCAACAAAGCGCAGCCTTTGAAGGGCGCGCGCATCACCGGCTCGCTGCACATGACCATTCAGACGGCTGTGTTGGTTGAGACCTTGCAGGCCTTGGGCGCCGACGTGCGTTGGGCCTCTTGCAACATCTTCTCGACCCAAGACCACGCCGCCGCTGCACTGGCCGCCAAAGGCACACCGGTCTTCGCCATCAAAGGCGAGACCTTGGCCGAGTACTGGGACTACACCCACCGCATCTTTGAATTTGGCGCGGCCGGCACGCCCGGCGAAGGCCCCAACATGATCCTGGACGACGGCGGCGACGCCACGCTGCTCATGCACCTGGGCAAGCGCGCCGAAAAAGACGCGTCCTTGATCGCCAACCCCACCAGCGAAGAAGAGACTTGCCTGTTCAACGCCATCAAGGCCAAGCTGGCCGTGGACCCCACCTGGTACAGCCGCAAGGGTGCCC
>DAISXI010000160.1:0-3028 GCA_036825935.1 Hydrogenophaga sp. | reverse complement strand
GTGCGCTATTTGCGCTGGTTGGCCAGTGCCGACCCCAAAGCCAGCACCGCCGGTGTGCGCGAGCGCATGCCCGGTTTGTTGACGCACCTGCTGCAGCGCAGCGGCCTGCAAGCCCAGTTGCTGCGCGTGTATTGGTACAGCGACGAAGACGACCACGCTGTGTTCGACGACCAAACCCTGCGTTGGGTGCGCCCCGAGGCGGCCGATGGCGGCGTGTCCTTGGTGCGCGCCATGGCCAGCGACCTGCAAACCATCGTGCACCACGGCGCCGTGCAAACCTTGGTGATCGCCAGCGACGACGACCGCCTGATCGCCCCCATCGACCAAGCCAAATTGGCCGGTTGCAGCGTGTGTTTGTTGGCCGATGAGCGCGCCGCCTCGGTGCCGCGCCTCATGCAAGAAGACCCCACCTGGGCACGCTTGCTGCGCGAAGCCGATCGCCGCCTGATCCTGCCCGCTGAAGAATTGGCGCAAGCCTTTGGTGGCCAAGGCGGCCACGCCGTGGACAGCTCGGCCCAGCACGAAACCCTGCAAAGCATCGTCAACGCCTGGTGGGAAGACCAAAGCAGCGACGCCAAAGACGCTTTGCGCGACGAAGTGCCGCTCATGCGCGGCCTGCCGCACGAAGCCGACCGCGAGTTGCTGCTGCAAGGCAAAAACTCACTCGGCCGCGCCCTGAGCTTTCAAGAAAAGCGCATGGCCCGAGACCTGGCCCGCCGCATCGTGGTGGGCGAGGGCGAGGCCTCGGCTCCTAAGGCGCCAAGCGACGACGAGGCCAACTGACCAAGCCGGTGGACAGCGCGGTGCCGGACAAGATGACCGCGCCGCAGCCCACCATCCAGGGCGTGATCACCTCGCCCAGGAATATCGCGCCATAGATCAACCCAAACACCGGGATCATGAAGGTCACGGTCAAGGCCTTGCTGGGCCCGACTTGCTTGATGATGTGAAAGAAGATCATGAAGGCCAAGGCCGTCCCCAGCAAGGCCATGGCCGCGATGGCGCCCCAAGCCTCACCGCTGATCGGCGCACTGGGCCAAAACCAAATCGTGGGCACCGCCAAACCCAAGGCCGCGCCGATTTGGCTGCCGGTGGTGATGGCCAAGGGCTTGACCCCGTCGAGGTGAAGGCGTGTGAAGCTCGCGGCAATGCCGTAGCACAACGTTGCCACCAAACAAGCGCCCATGGCCAATAGGCTCATCGGGTTCAAGCTGCCCAGCAACTGACCACTGGCGTTGCTGCTGGATTTGCCCAGCACCAACAAACACACGCCCGCAAAGCCAATGGCCAAGCCCAACCAGCGGCTGCCGCCCGGTTTGTCGCGCAGCCAAGCCCAAGCGATCACCGCGCCCCACAAAGGGACTGTGGCGTTCAAGATCGCCGTCAGGCCCGTGCTGATGTGCATCACCGCAAATGCGAACATGCCAAACGGGATGCCCGAATTGAGCAGGCCCACAAACAAAATCGGTTTGGCGTGACGGCGAAAGTCGGCCCACACGCCGGCCACCGCAAAGGTGGGCAACAAAAACAAAGCGGCCAGCGCCACGCGCAAACCCGCTGTGGGCCAAGTGCCCAATTCGGCCGCGCCGATGCGCATGAACAAAAACGACGAGCCCCACAAGGCCGCCAGCACCACAAATTCCAAGACGAGCAAACGGGGCATATCAGCGTTTCATTTCCAAATCCAACAAAGCCACTTTGCGTGGCAAACCACCGGCGTACCCGGTCAAGGCACCCTTGGCGCCCAAGACCCGGTGGCAGGGCACCAACACCGACCACGGGTTGCGCCCCACCGCCGCGCCCACCGCCCGCACCGCGGCGGGCTTGCCCACGGCTTGGGCCAGTTCGCTGTAGCTGCGGGTCTGACCCGAGGGAATCGCCAACAAGGCCCGCCAAACTGAGCGCTGGAAGTCCGTGCCCTGGTCCCAATCCAGTGCCAAGGGCGCAAAGGTCTTGCCCGCTCCATGGGCTTTCAGGGCCGCTTCAGCCGCTTGTAAGACCGGGTGGTCGCCCGCAGGCCATGCCGCTATGGTGTCTGGAGCAGGGTGGTGGCTTTGGCCGGTGAACCACGCGCCGCGCAGGCCCGCCGGGCCGCCCGCGATCAGCATCTCGCCCCAAGGGGTGGGGATGTGGCGGTGGACAATGGTTGGCTGGGACATGGTGCTGGGCTTCTTACAATAGGGTATTTGAACACCGAACGCACCCCATGCAGCTCACACCGTCCATCTTCAAGGCCTACGACATCCGCGGCATCGTGCCCAGCACCCTGAACGTTGACGTCGCCCGCGCGCTGGGCCGTGCCTTCGGCACCCACGCCCGCAGCCAAGGCCAGACCGTGGTCGCCGTGGGCCGCGATGGCCGCTTGAGCGGCCCCGAACTCGCCGCCGCGCTGATGGCCGGTTTGGTCGATGCGGGCATCGAGGTGATCGACGTCGGCATGGTCACCACGCCCATGCTGTACTTCGCGGCCAGCACCCTGTGCCGCAGCGGCATCATGGTCACGGGCAGCCACAACCCCAAGGACTACAACGGCTTCAAGATGGTGCTCGACACCCGCGCCATCCACGGCGAAGAAATCCAAGGCCTGCACCAAGCCATGGCCAACGACCGCTGGACGCTGGTGGCCGGTGGCTCGGTGCGCTCGGTCGATGTGTGGCCCGCTTACCGCGACCGCATCGTGGGCGACGTCAAGTTGCGCCGCCCCATGAAGATCGTGGTCGACAGCGGCAACGGCGTGGCCGGTGCCACCGCCCCCGCGCTGTTCCGCGCCTTGGGCTGTGAGGTCATCGAGCTGTTCAGCGAGGTGGACGGCGAATTCCCGAACCACCACCCCGACCCCTCCAAACCCGAAAACCTGCGCGACCTGATCGCCGCGCTGGCCAGCAGCGGCGCCGAGCTGGGCTTGGCCTTTGACGGCGACGGCGACCGCTTGGGCATCGTCACCCGCGAAGGGCAAAACATCTACCCCGACCGCCAAATGGCCTTGTTCGCCCAAGACGTGCTCAAGCGCGTGCCCGGCGGCCACATC
>DAISXI010000159.1:0-3059 GCA_036825935.1 Hydrogenophaga sp. | reverse complement strand
CGTTCCTGCTGACCACCCCCTCAAAACAAGGCTTTTTAGGCATACCCAAAAACCACCTAAAGCCGCACGGCCTGGGGACCATTTTTTGAGAACAATTGGAATCTGACCCCAATTAACCAGGCCAGCGCAAAGCAGCCGCCTGCGCCGTGATCCGCCGAATCAGCTCGGCCGCTGGCGGCGCGTCGTGCATGAGCCCCACCGCCTCGCCCACCGTCACATGGGCGCGGTCAAAGTCGCCCGCCGCCACACCCGCGTCATAGTCGGCACGTGCAGCGTCTGGCGCGGCCCGAAGCGCGTCCACGCGCCCCTCCCACTGCCGGTGAAGACCATTGCGCAGCGCCCGAAAGTCGTAGGGCGCGGGCCAGTGTTTGCGCCGCAACACATCAAACACCGGGCTTCGGGCGGTGTCGTCGCCGCTGGCTGCCAGGGCCGCGTTCACCGCGCCTGTGGCGGCCAAACTTTCCGCGCTGGCCCACAAACGGCTGCCCAGCAACACGCCGTCCGCGCCCAGCATCCGAGCTGCTGCCAAGCCCCGGCCATCGGCCACGCCACCGGCGGCCAACAACAAGGTGCCAGGCGAGCGCACCGCCAAGGCATCGGCCAACTCGGGCACCAGGCTGAAGGTGCTGCGCCCGTTCAAGGCGTTCATGCCGTGGCCACCGGCCTCCGCGCCTTGCGCCACCACCACGGCGGCACCGGCTTCCAAGCAGTCATCCAGTTGCGCCAATTGTTGAATTTGGCAGATGAGCGGCACGCCACGCGCCGCCAATCGCGCGGCATAGGGGCGCGGGTCGCCAAAGGACAGCATCAGCGCAGCGGGTGTGTGCGCCTGGTCCAGCAACCAGTCCAAGGCGCTGGCGTCTTCATTCAGTTTCCAGGTGATGAAGCCGCAGCCGAATCGCGGCGCGCCCTCGGGCAGCAGGCTCAAAGCCAAAGCGTGTTCGCGCTGCACCCAGGGCAGGTCGCCATAGCCCCCGCCCAGCAAGCCCAAGGCCCCGGCGTTGGCGCAAGCGGCGGCCAGCGCACCGCCCGCGGCCAGCGCCATGGGCGCCAAGGCGATCGGCGTGGACAGGCCAAAGGCGGTTGTGAAGCGGGTGTGCATGAGCGCGATTATGGGTGCGGGTAAACGATGGGCGCGGCGCGGCTGCTTGCCACCTATATTGAAAAGCCAAACAAAACCATTTCTGGAGACTTCGCCCATGCCTTCCTTGTTCAATGTCAAAGCCGTCGCCCTCGCCGCCCTGCTCCTCACCGGCGCGGTGCAGGCGCAAACCTACGGCAAGCCGCAGGTGGTGGTGCCGCCGTCCAACTTCAAAGGCGTGCACGGCTTAGCGGTGGACAAGCAAGGTCGCTTGCTGGGCGGCAGCGTGGTCGGCATGTCCATCACCCAGGTGGACCAGCAAACTGGCAAAGGCAGCATCTTGGTGGATGCGCCGCAAGGCCAAGCCGATGACATCGCCATCGGCCCCAAGGGCGAGATGGCCTGGACCTCGTTTTTGCAAGGCGTGGTGCGCATCCGCGACAACGATGGCGCACCCATCCGCGTGATTGCCAAAGACCTGCCCGGCGTGAATTCGATTTCTTTCGACCAAAAGAGTGGCAAGCTGTATGCGTCTCAGGTGTTCTTGGGCGACGCCCTGTGGGAGCTCGATGTCACCGGCGCGGCCGCCCCGCGCTTGATCAAAAAAGACCTGGGCGGCTTCAACGGTTTTGAGGTGGGCCCCGACGGCTGGATCGTGGCGCCCCTGTGGTTCAAGGGACAAATCGTCAAGCTCAACCCCGCCGATGGCGAGATCAAAGTCATCAACAGCGAATTCAAGGTGCCCGCCGCCGCCAACTACGACAGCAAGGGCAACATCTGGGCGATCGACACCAAGACCGGCGAGCTGTTCAAGATCAACCCAGCCGACGGCAAGCGCAGCAAAGTCGCGCAGTTGGCCACCGGCATCGACAACCTGGCGCTGGACAAACAAGACAACATCTTCGTCTCCAACATGGTCGACAACGGCGTGCAACAAATCAACCCCAGCAATGGCAGCGCCCGCCAAATCACCAAGGGCGGCATGGCCGCGCCCGGCGGCCTGAAGCTGTCCGAGGACGGCAAAACCCTGCACGTGGCGCATTTGTTTGGCCTGCGCTCGGTGGACTTGGCCAGCGGCCAATTGACCGACGTGGCCCGCATGCACGGCGACGCCATCGAGTACCCCTTCGCCGTCACCCTGTCCAAAGACCACTATGTGCTGTCGAGCTGGTTCACCGGCACGGTGCAACTCTTGAGCCGCAAAGACAACAGCAGCAAGGCCATGGCGCACGGCTTGGCCGCGCCCATGGACGCGGTGCAATTGCCCAATGGCACGGTGCTGGCGCTGGAATTGGCGGCGGGCGCACTGACGCAACTCAGCGGACCAGACCTGCATGACAAAAAACAAGTCGTCACCGGCTTGCAAGGCCCCACGCAAATGATTGTGGGTCAAGACGGCGCGGTCTACATCACCGAATTGGCTGGCCGCTTGCTGCGCGTGGACACCAGCAACTGGAGCATGAGCACCGTGACCGAAGGTTTGGCGGGCCCTGAAGGTTTGGCGCAAACCCCTGGCGGCAAGCTGATCGTGGCCGAAGCCGCCAAGCGCCAACTCACCGAAGTGGACCCGGCCAACGGCAGCAAACGCGTGATTGCCAGCGACTTGCCAATTGGCTTTGAAGCTGGCCCCGGCCTGCCCCCGCCTTACCTCACCACCGGCGTGGCCGTGGCGGCTGACGGCACGGTGTATTTCAGTGCGGACCGCGACAACGGGATTTACAAAATCAAGCCGAATTGAGACTGGCGGTTTGGCAGGCTAACGTGAGCCTTATGGCGGTACAAACGCCATCGGGCTCACGCAGGTTGGTGAAACCTGCTGGCCAACCACACCAGCAGCAACACCGGCAGCCCCATCAAAGCGGTGCCGACAAAGAAACTGGCATAGCCGCCAGCGTCCACCGCCACGCCTGAAAACCCGGCTAAAAATTTGGGCAGCAGCAGCATGAGCGAGCTGAACAAAGCGTATTGCGTGGCCGAG
>DAISXI010000158.1:1638-3095 GCA_036825935.1 Hydrogenophaga sp. | reverse complement strand
GCGACGCGGATGTCCACATCGCCCTTGTAGAGTTTTTTGGTGGCCGAAGCCAGTGCCAATTCAACTGCCCCCAAGACAACGTCGCGTTCGACGTTTTTCTCGCGGGAAATGGCATCGATCAGCATCAACATTTCGCGGTTCATATCAGTGGCCACCTTTCCAATTCACGTGTTCATTCAATTCAATACACCAAACCATCACAAGCCCTCAGCGCTTTCGGCACTGAGCTCTGCCGTGGGCGCGGCTTGCCGCCCCCGAAAATTCACCAGTGGCGCCAAGCGGGCTTGGGCCACCTCATCGAGCGTGAAGGCCATGGCCTGCACTGGCACGGGCGGGCGCTTCTTGCTCACGCGTTGACCGGGCTTGACCGGCGGCGCATCGCTCCAAACGATTTGCCAGCGCCCGTCTTCGGCGCGCTCCAGCGTGCCTCGAAATTTTTTGCGGTTCGCCGCGATGTCGGTGCCTGTCACACCAATCGCCTCTTTCAAGGTGATGTCGATGACCTGACCGGCAAAACGCTGGTAATCCAATTCGAGGCGCAGCGGCCGATCAATGCCGGGCGACCCCACTTCCAATCGGCGGTACTCGACCGCTTCGACTTCCAGCAAATACTGCAACTGACGCGTGACGCGCTCGCAATCTTCGACGGTGACAAAACGCTCTTCGGCCAATTGGCCCTCGGCGGGAAACTCAAACGGCCAATCGATGGTGATGCGCAACAAGCCCCCGGCGGAACGTTCAATTTCCACCAAGTCATAACCCAGTCCTGTGACGGTTTGTTCTACGCTTGTTTGCCAGCTCATCGGATGAAAAAAGCCCTTTGCTCACCACAGCACCCAGAGGGTGTAAAAACGTTCGGCCAAAAAAAATGGGCCGGTAATAACCCGCCCATTTGGTCGTGAAGTCCGCATTGTAACCGCAAACCACCGTCAGTTTTCAAGTACCCATTGAATGACGTTTTTGGCCAGGAAACCCAACATACCAAATGAAAGAACCAAAAACAACACAAAAGTACCAAACTTACCGGCTTTGGAGGCCACCGCCAAATTCAAGACGATGAAGAGCATGTAAAGAATGAAGGCGCCCACGCCGAAGGTCAGCCCAAACTGGGCAATTTGCAACTCGGTGTAACCAAACAGCGTCCTTTCCATCGTCAAACGGTTTTCAATGGTGCCGTTCCGCTGCTGGGCAAGCCCTGCAATTCACAATAGGCGTACCAACTGGCGTGGGCCAACCAAGGCACGACCACGATCAAGCCCACCAATCCCAAGACCATCGCCAAACCGGTGAGCACCGACAAGAGCACCGCCCACAAAACCAAGGGCGCTGGGTGATTGGCCACCGCCAACCAGCTCGCGCGCACCGCGACGCCCACGCTCACGCGCTGGTCCACCAGCATCGGTAAAGCCACCACCGTGGAAGCGAACATGGGCGCGGCCAGCGCGGCCCCCATCACC
>DAISXI010000158.1:0-1538 GCA_036825935.1 Hydrogenophaga sp. | reverse complement strand
AGGCCATCAGCACCATCAGGCCGCCGGCGGCCGTCAGGGCCAAGCCGTGCACCAGACCCGGCAAGGGGTTGCGGCGCAGGTCCGCCCATACCAAGGCCAGCCAGCGCAAAGGGGCCAAGAAATCGACGGCGGGGGTGTCATTCATGGGCGCTTTCAACCAGCTTGCGGGTGTAGGGGTGGGCGGGCGCTATCAGCACGCGGTCAACCGGGCCTTGCTCAACCACCTGCGCGTCTTTCATCACCACAACCTCGTGGGCCATGGCGCGGATCACCGCCACATCGTGGGTGATGAGCACATAGGCCAATCCGCGCTCCAATTGCAATCGCTGCAACAAGCTCAACACCTGTTTTTGCACCGTCACGTCCAAAGCACTGGTGGGCTCGTCGAGCACCAAGAGTTCGGGCCGCACGATCAGCGCGCGCGCAATCGCCAAGCGCTGGCGCTGGCCGCCCGAGAAGGCGTGTGGATAACGTGCCAACAAAGGCTCGGCCGCCGAAGCGTTGTCGGCCAAGCCCACGTCGCACAGGGCTTGCAGCACCTCGGTGCGGCGCTGCTCAGCGCTGAGTTCGGGCCGGTGCACGCGCAGGCCCTCACCCACAATTTGCTCGACCGTCATGCGCGGCGAGAGCGAAGAAAACGGATCTTGAAACACCACCTGCACGCGCTGGCGCAAAGCACGCTCACCGCCGCTGCGCTGGGCCGTGGCCCAGTCGGTGCCACCCAAACGCAAGACCCCGGTGTGGGGCAACAAACCCAGCATGGCCAAGGCCAGCGTGGTTTTGCCCGAACCGGACTCGCCCATCACGCCCAGCGTGCGCCCCGGGCCCACGCTCAGCGACACGTCGCACACGGCGTCGACCGAGCCGCGCCCGAACCAGCCACGCCAACCCGGGCGCGGCACCGGGTACGACACGCCCAAACCCTCGGCTTGCAA
The DNA here is from genome assembly GCA_036825935.1 of Hydrogenophaga sp. Classification (GTDB taxonomy): domain Bacteria; phylum Pseudomonadota; class Gammaproteobacteria; order Burkholderiales; family Burkholderiaceae_C; genus Hydrogenophaga. Next base: position 603 of record DAISXI010000158.1, on the reverse strand, counting down.
CACCGGCGCGCCAGACGGGGCTGAGCCGTCCAGCTCGGCGTCGCGCTCGGGACGGCTGGCCAGCAGCTGCTGGGTGTAAGGGTGTTGGGGCGAGCCGAACACATCGGCCACCCGCCCCTGCTCGACCACGTGGCCGCGCTCCATCACCAACACGTGGTCGGCGAAGCGCCGCACCAAAGGCAGGTCGTGCGTGATGATCACCAAGGCCATGCCGTGTTCGCGCTGCACATCGACCAACAACTCGAGCACCTGCTGGCGCAGGCTCACGTCCAAGGCCGTGGTGGGTTCGTCGGCCAACAAGAGGCGCGGCGCGCTGGCCAGTGCCATGGCGATCATGGCGCGCTGGCGTTGGCCGCCGCTGAGTTGGTGCGGGAAAGACCCCGCACGGCGCGCGGCGTCTGCAATGCCCGTGCTGGCCAACAGCGCCACCGCAGCGGTGTGCGCCTGCGCGGGGTCCATGCCTTTTTTCAGGCGCAGCACCTCGGCGATTTGTTCGCCCACGGCGTACAGCGGGTTGAGCGCCGTCATGGGCTCTTGAAAAATCATGGCCACGTCGTCGCCGCGCACGCCGCGCATCTCGCGCTCGCTCAGGGTGCTGAGTTC
>DAISXI010000157.1:0-3097 GCA_036825935.1 Hydrogenophaga sp. | reverse complement strand
TTGAAACCGAACCAACCCACCCACAACAAAGCGGCACCGACCATGGTCAATGTCAGGCTGTGAGGTGCCATGGCTTCTTTGCCGTAGCCAATGCGTTTGCCAATCATGTAAGCACCCACCAAACCGGCGACAGCGGCGTTGATGTGCACCACGGTGCCGCCTGCGAAATCGAGTGCGCCTTTGGCCCACAACCAACCAGCTGCAGCCGTGACTTTCTCCAAAGAGGCGGCATCGGTGATGGCGTCAGGACCGTCCCAATACCAAACCATGTGGGCCACGGGCAGGTAGCTGAAAGTGAACCACAGGGCACAGAACAACAAAACGGCAGAGAACTTCATGCGCTCAGCAAACGCGCCAACGATCAGGGCGCAGGTGATGGCGGCGAAGGTGGCTTGGAAGGCCACGAACGTCAACTCAGGGATGTAAACACCTTTGCTGAACGTGGCGCCCAGGGATTCAACCGTCACGCCTTTGAGCAAGAATTTGTCAAAGGTGCCGAAGAAAGGATTGCTGGAGGTGAAGGCGACCGAGTAGCCGTACAGCACCCACAACACATAAATCATCGACGACACCACAAACACCTGCATCAGTACCGACAGCATGTTTTTCGAGCGGACCAAGCCGCCGTAGAACAGGGCCAGACCGGGGATGGTCATGAGGATGACCAGCACGGTGGCCACGGTCATCCAAGCGGTGTCGCCTTTGTTGGGCACCGGGGCCGGTGCGGCTTGCGCTGCAGCAGGTTCGGCGGCGGCAGGTGCCGCAGGTGCAATGGCAGCGGCTTCAGCCGCAGGTTTGGCGGGCGCGTCGTCGGCCATGGCAACGCCGGAGGCGAAGACCAGGCCCAAGCCGAGGGCCAGCGTGGCAAGTAGTTTTTTCATGATGGAAGTCCTTGTCGAAAGAATTAAATGGCCGCTGTGCCAGTTTCACCAGTGCGAATGCGCACCACTTGTTCCAGGCTGCTGACGAAAATCTTGCCGTCACCAATCTTGCCGGTGCGTGCTGCGTTTTCGATGGCTTCGATCGCCTGGTCCACCAAACCCGCTGCAACAGCGGCTTCGATCTTCACTTTGGGCAGAAAGTCCACCACGTATTCCGCACCGCGGTAGAGCTCGGTGTGGCCTTTTTGTCGACCAAAGCCTTTGACTTCGGTGACGGTGATGCCTTGGACCCCGATGGCTGACAAGGCTTCGCGCACCTCGTCGAGCTTGAAGGGTTTGATGATGGCCGTGATCAGTTTCATGGGTTCTCCTTGAGTCATGGGTCTGCGCGTTGAGCGAAAGCTGCACGTTCAAAAACACGCAGTGCAGGTACCTCTTAGCAGTCTCTGTGCCAAGCACACTTTGGGCTGGATAGGCCGGTCTATCTGGGTTTGACGCCCCCAAGCTGGCTTTTTTGCACTTTTTCGGTGCGCCAAAAACATGAATGCCGCACCCAATTGGGGAGCGCACCAACACAGGGAGACCAAGATGGGGTTCGCACAAGTGCACAGCTGCGCGGTTTTGGGCATGAAAGCGCCCCGCGTCACGGTCGAGGTGCACATGGCCAATGGCTTGCCCAGCTTCACCTTGGTCGGTTTGGCCGACACCGAGGTGCGCGAAGCCCGCGAACGGGTGCGCTCGGCCATCCAAAACAGCGGCCTGGACTTCCCCACCAACCAGCGCATCGTGGTCAACCTGGCCCCAGCCGACCTGCCCAAAGACTCGGGGCGTTTTGACTTGCCCATTGCCATCGGCATCTTGGCCGCCAGCGGGCAGTTGGATGAAGTCGCGCTGCGGCAGCATGTGTTTGCCGGCGAGTTGTCCTTGTCGGGTGAGCTGCGCCCGGTGCGCGGTGCCCTGGCCATGGCGCTGGGCATGGCGGCAGATGACGAGGCTTGGACCTGGGTGTTGCCGCCGGGCAGCGCCGAAGAAGCGGCCTTGTTGCCGCAGTCGCGGGTTTACCGGGCCGCGCATTTGCGTGACGTGGTGCAGGCCTTCTTGCCTGGCAGCCACGCCAGTGTGCTGGCCCCGTCAGAGGGCTGGCAGCGCTTGCAGCCGCCCGCTTGGCCGCAGCCAGCACCCAACCATGGCAGCTTGGATTTGCGCGATGTGCGCGGTCAGGCCAATGCCAAACGCGCCCTGGAAATCGCTGCTGCAGGCGGCCACAGCCTGTTGATGATGGGGCCGCCGGGCAGCGGCAAGACCATGTTGGCGCAGCGGTTGGTGGGTTTGTTGCCCGCGCTGACCCAACAACAAGCCTTGGAATCGGCGGCGGTGTTGAGTTTGGCCGGACAGTTTCAGCCCCAGCACTGGGGCCAGCGGCCATTTCGCCAACCGCACCACAGCGTCACCACCACCGCCTTGGTGGGCGGCGGTGCGCCACCCCGTCCGGGGGCCATTTCTTTGGCGCACCACGGCGTCTTGTTCCTGGATGAACTGTTGGAGTTTTCAAGGCACAGCTTGGAAGCCTTGCGCGAGCCCTTGGAAAGTGGCCGCATCCTGATTTCCAGGGGGCGGCACCACACCGAGTTGGCCGCGCAATTTCAATGGGTGACCGCCATGAACCCCTGCCCCTGCGGCTACTTGGGCGCTCAGCAACCCGCCTGCCGTTGCGCCCCTGAACACATCGCGCGTTACCAAGCCCGATTGAGCGGCCCACTGTTGGACCGCATCGACATGCAGGTGCAAGTGGCCGCCTTGCCGCCCGAGCTGATGCTGCAAGCGCCCAGCGGCGACAGCAGCGAGCTTGTGCGACAGCGATGCCAAGCCGCCCACGACCGCGCCTTGGCCCGCCAAGGGGTGCGCAACCAAGACCTGAGCCCAGCGCAACTGCAAGAGCTGCCCATGAGCGCCCAAGCTGAGCAGCATTTGCTGCAAACCGCCAGCCGCCTCGCCTGGTCGGGGCGGGCCATCAGCCGGGTGAAAAAAGTAGCGCAAACCATCGCCGATTTGGCCAGTGCCGCGCAGATTGAGCAGCCGCATGTGGCGCAGGCCATGCATTACCGCAGCCCAGCCCAGGGTTGAAAGCGCAAAAAAAGCCCCGCGTGGGCGGGGCTTGATGCAAGGGCTGTCGACTTGAATAGGGGGTTCATCACTTTTGAGATGCGCCCCAAGCC
>DAISXI010000156.1:0-3146 GCA_036825935.1 Hydrogenophaga sp. | reverse complement strand
ACAAACACGGCCAGGTTCTGCCCGCTCAGCGGCGAGCCCCACACGTGGGGCCATTGGCTCATGGCGATCAACAAGCCTGATGCGGTCACAAAACCGCTGAGCACGGGGTGACTCAAAAAGCCCGCCACAAAGCCCATGCGCAAAGCACCCATGATCAAGAGCAGGGCGCCCACCATGAGGGCCAGTAACAAGCTCGCTGCCATGAAGTCCGCGCTGCCTTGGGTCACCACGGCACCCACGGCCGCCAGCGACATGATGGAGCGCAGCGCCGCCGGCCCCACACTGAGCGCCGGGCTGCTGCCCATGAGCGCATAGACCACCAGCGGCAACATGCTGGTGTACAAGCCGGTCACCGCGGGCAGGCCAGCCAAGAGCGCGTAGGCCATGCTTTGTGGGATGAGCAGCAGCATGACGGTGGCTGCGGCCGTGAGGTCGTTGCCCGCGTCATGGCGTGAATAGCCCGGCGCCCAGCGCAATATGGGGAATGCGTCACCCCATCGGGGGCTCATGCGATGTCGCTCGCCGTGGCGGCTTCGCTGGTGATGATGCCACCGCCCAAACACACCTCGCCGTCGTACAGCACCGCGCTTTGTCCGGGTGTGACCGCCCACTGCGCTTCATCAAAGCGCAAGGTGATACCGCTGGCGGTGGTGTTCAGTGCGCACGGCGCATCGGCTTGACGGTAACGGGTTTTGGCGGCGATGTCGCTATGCGCTGGTGCTGCACCAGCCACCCAACTCAGGTCTTGTGCGGTCAAAGCCGAGGACAACAACCACGGGTGGTCGTGGCCTTGCACTACCCACAAGGTGTTGTGTTCGAGGTCTTTGCGCGCCACGAACCAAGGCTCGTGCTCGTTGCCACCTTTTTGTACGCCCTTGGCCTTGAGGCCGCCTATGCCCAAGCCTTGGCGTTGGCCCAAGGTGTAGAAGGACAGCCCCACGTGTTCGCCGATCGTGCGCCCGTTGGCGTCTTTGATGGGGCCGGGGGCTTTGGCGATGTAGCGGTTCAAAAAGTCGCGAAACGGCCGCTCACCGATGAAGCAAATGCCGGTGCTGTCTTTTTTCTTGGCGTTGGGCAGGCCAATCTCGGCGGCGATGCGCCTCACCTCGGTCTTGGGCAACTCGCCCACCGGGAACAGCGTTTTGGCCAATTGCGATTGGTTCAAGCGGTGCAAAAAATAGCTCTGGTCTTTGAGCGGGTCCAGGCCCTTGAGCAATTCGTGTAAGCCGGTGGCGGTGTTGTGGCGCACCCGGGCGTAGTGGCCGGTGGCGATCTTCTCGGCACCCAAACGCACCGCGTGGTCAAGGAAGGCTTTGAACTTGATCTCGGCGTTGCACAAGATGTCGGGGTTGGGCGTGCGCCCAGCTTGGTATTCGCGCAAAAACTCGGCGAACACGCGGTCTTTGTACTCGGCCGCGAAGTTCACGTGTTCGATGTCGATGCCCACCACATCGGCCACGGAAGCGGCGTCCAGCCAGTCTTGGCGGCTGGAACAAAACTCGGCGTCGTCATCGTCCTCCCAGTTCTTCATGAAGATGCCGATGACCTCATGGCCTTGTTGTTTGAGCAGGTGCGCCGTGACCGCGGAGTCCACCCCGCCACTCAAACCGACCACCACCCGTTGTTTTGCGCTCATGGTCGCATTATCCCCGGGCCACGCCAAGTGCCGCAGTACAGTCACCCCATGCAAACCCGCCCACCCCACACGCCGCGCATCGACCCGACCGAGGTCGAGTTCACCGCCATCCGCGCCCAAGGCGCGGGTGGGCAGAACGTCAACAAGGTCTCCAATGCGGTTCACCTGCGTTTTGACGTGGGGGCTTCTTCCTTGCCGGCGGCGGTCAAGGAGCGTTTGTTGGCACAAGCCGATCAGCGCATCACCGAGGAGGGTGTGGTGGTCATCAAGGCGCAGACCAGCCGCAGCTTGGAGCACAACAAGGCCGATGCGCTGGCGCGTTTGCAGGCCTTGGTGGATGCCGCCGCGCACGTGCCCAAGGCGCGCAAAGCCACACGCCCAACCTTTGCCTCAACCAAGCGGCGTTTGGCCGGCAAGGCCAATCGCGCCCAAGTCAAACAAGGGCGCGGTCGCATCGGGGGTTCGGAGGCTTAAAGGCGCTGCGCGGCGAAGACCGAGTCGTCGGTGATGATGGTGTCCAGCGGGAAGCGCCGACCGGCCACGTGGTCGTCCACACAGCGCATCACCAAGGGGCTGCGGTGCCGCTCTGGGCAGGCGCGCAACTCTTCGGGTGTCATCCACAGGGTGCGCACGATGCCGGTGTCCAGCGTCAACTCAGGGTGCGGCTCGCCTACCGTGCCACAAAACGCGAAGCGCAAATAGGTGATGTCTTCGCCCGTGCTCGCGCGCTGAAAGCGCGAGAGGTAGACGCCGAGCAAGGCGCTGGGGGTGAAGTCGCAGGTGGTTTCTTCCAGCGTCTCGCGCACCACGCCTTGCAGCGGGCTTTCGCCGGGGTCGAGGTGGCCGGCGGGGCTGTTCAAGCGCAAGCCCTCGGGCGTGTGCTCTTCGATCATCAAATAACGGCCATCGTGCTCGATGATGGCCGCCACAGTGGTGCTGGGTGTCCAACGGGTGTTCATGGGCGCGATTATGAGCGCGTGAGAAACTTTGTCAGCTGACAGGGGGGTGAGCGTGGTAAATATCAGGGCCTGCTGATGTTTGAGCGCGGATTGGGCTTGGCGTTGGGCTGTGCGGGCTGGCCCCAAAAGGGGGGATGCCGACTTCGGTTAAGCTGGAACATTGGCCATTTTTTGTGGATTGAGTGAGGAGACATTCATGCAAGCAGGCGATCACGCCCCCCAGTCGCAACGCATCGGCGTGCCCAAAGAGGTTTTCCCTGGCGAAAAACGCGTGGCCACCGTGCCCGATGTGGTGACCAAACTGGTCAAACTTGGCTTTGCGGTGGTGGTTGAGCAGGGTGCGGGCGATCTGGCCGATCTGTCGGACGCGGCTTACTTGCAAGCCGGCGCGACCATCGCCCCCAACGCCGTGGCGCTGTGGAGCGGCAGCGACATTGTTTTCAAGGTTCGCGCGCCCACAGCGCAAGAAGTGGCCCTGATGCACGAAGGCCAGACCCTGATCGGCTTTTTGTGGCCCGCCCAAAACCCCGATTTGATGCAGCAGCTCGCGG
>DAISXI010000155.1:0-3157 GCA_036825935.1 Hydrogenophaga sp. | reverse complement strand
CCGATCATCACCGCCGCCAAACCATCGCGCAACGCCACCTCGACCTGGCCCTGCCCGCGCACCACGGCGTTGAAGCGCTGGTGTTGGTAGAGGGTGGAGCCGTTGTGGTCGCCCGCGGCCAAGGCCACGGGGTCGACCGGCACGTCCAACTCCCGTGGGCCTTTGGGGTGGCGCGGGCTGATGACGACTTTGGGCACCGGCGCTTCGCCCAGGTGCTCGGGCCAAAAACGACCCGGCCCGGGCACAAAACACTCGGCCTTGCCGATCGGCCCGACCACCGAAATTTCCTCTTGGTAGCGCGCGCCTTCGGCGAACATGCACAGCTCCAGCATGGCGCGCTGGCCGCTGGCGAAGTCCACCAACACGTAGGCGTTGTCCAAAATGTCGGGGGTGCCGTCGGGGTAGCGCTCGTCGCGGTGGTTGTGCGCGACCGAGGCCGAGGCGTACACCCGCACCGGCTCGCTTTGGGTGAGGTGGCGCATCAAATCAAAGAAATGGCAGCACTTCTCGACCAAGGTGCCGCCGGTGTAGCGGTTGAAGCGGTTCCAGTCACCGACCTTGACCAAGAAAGGAAACCGGTGTTCGCGGATGGTGAGCATGGTCACAGGGCCGGTGTGGGCTTGGCTGTGCACTTCTTCGGCCAAACGGGTGACGGGCGGCATGTAGCGGTATTCCATCGCGACCCAAATGGGTGCGGGGTAGTAGCGACCCAACTCGGCCAAGGCGTGTGCATCTTCCAAGGTGGTGCACGCGGGCTTTTCCAACAACAGGGGCAAGGGGCGCAAGGCCGCGATCGCTTGCAATTGCTCAGCGTGGCAGAAATTGGGGCTGGCGATCAGCAGGCAATCGACGTCGGGCGACATGACGACCTCTTCCAAACTCGCGGCGCGCTGGGCGCCAGGCGCCAGAACCAAACTGCCTTGGGCCATGGTGTCGTCGGGCTCAAAAATGCGCGTGACGCTGGCGCCAGGCAACAAGGCGATGTTGCGCAAGTGCTCTTGGCCCATCATGCCGCAGCCGATGATGCCGTAACGAACGGTGTTGGATGCTTGGTTCAAAGCGGATCTCCGTAGGTGTTGACTCAATCGGTGAGTCGGTATTGTTTGCACAAGGCCAAGAACCCCGCCAACTGGGGGTCTAGGCCGGTTTCATCTTGAAGCAATTGGGCCACAGCGGGCGCCATTTGCTCGGCCAAACGCGCATCGAGGAACAACACGCGCCAACGACGCGCCAGCATATCCTCGACCGTGACGGTCCATTCTTGGCGGGCACAAAAGCGCACCATGGCCTCGGTCAAGCCCAGGCCCAACGAGCGTTCGGCGCCGGGGGCTTGGGCCAAATGGGTTGCCTCGGTTCCAAACAAATGCAGGCCCGGCGGCGCCGTCAAACTCACGGGGCGGTCACCCGACGAGGCCGCGCCATGCAAGGCTTGGCGATCGGTGTGGGCCTCGCGCGTCGCCGCGGGCAGATCTCCCGCATCCACCAAGGCCGCCATCACCTCTTCGGCCATGGCGCGGTAGGTCGTCCACTTGCCACCGGTCACCGTGAGGAAACCGGGTGCTTCTTGCAACACCACGTGTTCGCGGGAGAGCCCGGCGGTGTTGTCGGCTTCCCCTGAACCCACCAAGGGCCGCAGGCCCACCCACACGCTGCGCACATCGGCTGGGGTCAGGTTCACACCCAAAAAGCGCCGCGTCTCGTCGAACAAAAACGCCAATTCCTGCGCCATCGGGCGGGGCTCCATGGGCGCATCGTCGCGCGGGGTGTCGGTGGTGCCGATGACCGTGGCGCCCAGCCAAGGCACCGCAAACAAGACGCGCTCGTCGCTCGTGCGCGGCACCAACACCGCTTCGCTCAAAGGCAAAACGTCCCGGCTGACCACCAAGTGAACGCCTTGGCTGGCGCGCACCAAAGGCGGGCACCCATCGTGCTGCCCGGGCGAGCCCAAAGCCAAGCTGCGCAAGGCGTCGACCCACACCCCAGCGGCGTTGACCACGGACTTGGCGATCACCTCGTGCTCCATGCCCGAGAAGCTGTCTTGCAAACGCACGCGCCATCCTTGCGCAACAGCGGTCAAGCCCACCACGCGGGTGTGGTTGCGCACCTGAGCGCCATGGTCTTGCGCCGTGCGGGCCAGGGCCAAGGCCAGTCGGGCGTCGTCAAACTGCCCATCCCAATAGCGCACGCCCGCCACCACGCCCGCCCACGTCGGCAGCAAGCGGCGCAGCGCGGCCGCGCCGAGCCATTCGGTTTTGCCCAGGCTCAGGCGACCCGCCAATGTCTCGTAAAACTTCAGGCCCACCGCGGCCAAGGCCCACGGGAGCCAGTGCCGCTGCGCCACCACAAAGGGCAGCGGCTGGGCCAAGTGGGGCGCCAAACGCATGACGATGGCGCGCTCGCGCAGTGCCTCGCGCACCATGCGCCAGCGCCCTTGGGCCAAGTAACGCACGCCGCCGTGCAACAGCTTGGTCGAGCGCGAAGAGGTGCCCCCGGCAAAGTCGCCCGCGTCCACCAAAGCCACTCGACGGCCCTCCAGCGCGGCCTGCACGGCCACACCCAAACCGGTCGCGCCACCACCCACCACGAACACATCCAAGGGATGTTCGTGCAGGGGACGCGCCCATTCGTGAAGCTCAAGTCGACTCATGCCATCGGTACCGTGGTTTTTTATGTTCGTTTATGTTCGCTTAAGCGCCCATATGAACAAATTATACGGTTCGAATGCGCTCGGCCTCCCGAAGGGTGCGACAAAAACAACCGTGCTGGGGGTGACTGCCGCGGGCACCCCAGGATGAACACCGTCAGCGGATGGGGGTCAGCGAACCGGCATCCAGATTTCGTTGCGCCGCCAAAACCACGGCACAAACGGCGCGTCGTAGCGGGCGTAGACCGGATCGCCCACGGGGCTTTGGCCTTGCTCGGCCATGAGCGTCTGCAGCTGGCGCAGGTGCTTGTCGTAATTGGCTTGCGTCCAAAAGCCAGTGAAGCGCAGCACCGCATAACGCGCCGCGGACTGGGCCACCAAGCGGATTCTTTCGTCCAGGGGTTTGGGCAGGGTCGCCAGCGTGTAAGACGCGGGCATGGTGAAGCGAATCACAAAACCCGCACCGTCGCCGCTGGCGTTTTGCGTGACCGGTGCGGTCATCGCGATCTTCAC
>DAISXI010000154.1:0-3237 GCA_036825935.1 Hydrogenophaga sp. | reverse complement strand
GCGTCGGTCTCCAAAACCGAAGGTTGTAGGTTCGATTCCTACTGCCCCTGCCACCCGATGGGATGGTTCCGGAATCTGATTCCGCTCTGCCCTTTGAGGTGGTTTTCAAGCCCGCCGAAGTCGAAAGACCTCTGGTGGGCTTGCGTGTCTAGGGCCATTTGGCCTTGGGCCTGTGTTTTGAATTGATTGTTTGGAAGCCCATGTCATCGACCGATGTTGAAACCGTCCACACAGGCGCCGACAAAGCCAAGTTGCTCTTGTCGGTGGTTTTGTTTGTTGGTGCCTTTGCGGCCTTTTTCTCGTTGAAGTCCCAAGGGGCTTTGGCGCAGTGGGGCGCCTTGGTCGCGGGCATCGCGTTGGCGGTGGTGAGCTTTCTGACGTCCGATGCGGGTCGCCGATTGGTCGCGTTCGGCAAAGACAGCGTTCGTGAGGTGCGCAAAGTGGTGTGGCCTGCGCGCAAGGAAGCCACCCAAATGACGGGCTATGTGTTTGCCTTTGTGGTGGTCATGGCTTTGTTCTTGTGGCTCACCGACAAAACCCTGCAATGGGTCTTCTTCGATTTGATTTTGGGCTGGAGATAAGCATGACCGAGCAAACAACCCCTGTGGTGGACGCGGCGGCTGCCAATGGCATGCGCTGGTACGTCGTGCATGCGTACTCTGGCATGGAGAAGGCCGCTGAGCGAAACATCGTTGAGCGCATCAACCGCGCTGGCATGGAGGCCAAATTCGGCCGCATCTTGGTGCCGACCGAAGAAGTCGTTGAGATGAAAAACGGCCAGCGGCGCACGACCGAGCGCAAGTTCTTCCCGGGCTACGTCTTGGTCGAGATGGTCATGGACGACGACACCTGGCACTTGGTCAAGCACACGAACAAGGTCACCGGTTTTGTCGGCGGCGCGAAAAATCGCCCCGCACCCATCTCCGAAGCCGATGTGCAAAAAATCGTCAACCAAATGCAAGAGGGCTCTGACAAGCCGCGCCACAAAGTCGAATTCGTCACCGGCGAATACATCCGCGTTAAAGAAGGTCCCTTCACCGACTTCAACGGCACAGTCGAAGAAGTCAACTACGAAAAGAACAAGCTGCGCGTGTCGGTCACGATCTTTGGTCGTGCCACCCCCGTGGAGTTGGAATTCAGCCAGGTGGAAAAGGCCTAAGCCGGCCACCTGTCAGAAGCCTCGCAGGGCATGGACCGACTCGGTGCCCCGCGATCATGAAACGAGTCGTTAACCCCCGGGGAGCTCTTTGGAGCGTTTGAACCCGCAAGGAGCAAAGCATGGCGAAAAAAATCGTCGGCTTCATCAAGCTGCAAGTGCCAGCTGGTAAAGCCAATCCATCGCCACCGATTGGCCCAGCATTGGGTCAACGTGGTTTGAACATCATGGAATTCTGCAAGGCGTTCAACGCCCAGACCCAAGGTGTTGAGCCAGGTCTGCCTTTGCCTGTGGTCATTACTGCTTTTGCCGACAAGAGCTTCACCTTCATCATCAAGACGCCTCCAGCGACCACCTTGATCAAGAAGGCCATCAAGCTCGACAAGGGCTCTTCGGTGCCCAACAAGAACAAAGTCGGCAAAATCACCCGCGCTCAGCTGGAAGAAATTGCCAAAACCAAAATGCCCGATATGAGCGCTGCTGACGTGGACGCCGCTGTGCGCACCATCGCTGGTTCCGCCCGTTCCATGGGTGTGATCGTGGAGGGCGTGTGACATGGCCCAATTGACCAAAAAACAAAAAGCCCTGCAAGGCAAAGTCGACAGCAACAAGCTGTACGCCCTGACCGCTGCCTTGGGTATCGTCAAAGAGTGCGCGACCGCCAAGTTCGATGAGTCCATCGACGTGGCCATCCAGCTCGGCATCGACGCCAAGAAATCCGATCAAGTGGTGCGCGGCGCCGTCGTCATGCCTCACGGCACCGGCAAAACCGCTCGCGTGGCGGTGTTCGCTCAAGGCGCTAAGGCCGAAGAAGCCAAGGCCGCCGGTGCCGACGTGGTGGGCATGGACGATTTGGCCGCTCAGATCAAGGCGGGCGACATGCCTTTTGATGTGGTGATCGCTTCCCCCGACGCCATGCGCATCGTGGGTACTTTGGGTCAGATCTTGGGTCCCCGTGGCCTGATGCCCAACCCCAAGGTCGGCACCGTGACGCCCGATGTGGCCACGGCCGTGAAGAACGCCAAAGCCGGTCAGGTGCAGTTCCGCGTGGACAAAGCCGGTATCGTGCACGGCACCATCGGCCGCCGCTCGTTCGACGCCGACAAGCTCCAAGGCAACTTGGCCGCTTTGATCGACGCTTTGAACAAAGCCAAGCCCGCCACCAGCAAGGGTGTTTACCTGCGCAAAGTGGCCGTGTCGTCGACGATGGGCGTGGGGGTTCGCGTGGACACCCAATCCATCGGCGCGTAACCGCAAAGAATTTGGGCCGCCTTCGGGCGGCCTGGGTGTGGTGGGCCCTCGGATGTGCACGTCGCGTCTAGGGGGGCCATCCAAGACCGTTGGTGTTGGCCAAAACCCGCAAGGGCGCGGGCCAACTTAATTGTGACAAGCCAACGCAGATGGCGATCCCGCTGCAGATGGATACGAATCCTGAACAGTTGGTCGCTGCAGTGAGACGCGTTGAAGGGCATGGTCCCGACAACGCTTTTAAGGAGTAGACCTTGAGTCTGAATCGCAGTGAGAAAGAAGCGGTCATCACCGAAGTGACCAGCCTCGCAGCAAAAGCTCAAACGCTCGTGATGGCAGAGTACCGTGGCATCACGGTCGCCGCTATGGACAAACTTCGTGTCAACGCTCGCAAGAGCGGTGTGAGCCTGAGCGTGTTGAAAAACACCTTGGCCCGCCGCGCTGTGACCGGTGGCCAGTTTGAAGTAGCCGTCGACCAAATGACCGGTCCTTTGATCTATGGCTTCTCAGAAGACCCCGTCGCCGCCGCCAAAGTGGTGGCCGATTTCGCGAAAACCAACGACAAGTTGGTCATTCGCGGTGGTGTCTACGCTGGCAAAGTCCTGGACGTCAATGGCGTGAAGCAATTGGCCAACATCCCTTCGAAAGAAGTGTTGCTGGCGCAGCTGTGTGGCTTGCTGATGTCGCCCATGTCCCGCACCGCCGTGGTGTTGGGTGCCTTGGCCGCCAAAAAGGGCGAAGCTGCAGCCGCTTGATGCGCCGCAGTCCCTTGTTCAATCAATTTGTTAGGAAATCAAAATGGCATTCGATAAAGACGCATTTTTGACCGCGCT
>DAISXI010000153.1:0-3423 GCA_036825935.1 Hydrogenophaga sp. | reverse complement strand
ACCGCAAACAAGCCCACCGGGCCCGCGCCAATGACCAAGGCGTCGGTTCGGATGGGGTGGGCCGTGTTCAACACCGGTCAGCGAACGAGTTGGCCGAGTTTTCCTGTTTGGTCTTTCCAGTCGTCGGCGTCGGCCAAAGGCTGTTTGCGCTTGGTGATGCTTTTCCAGCCCGGCAGGGCGGCCAGTTCGGCGTTGAGGGCCGTCATGTGCAGCTGGTCTTTGGGCAGGTCTTCTTCGGCATAGATGGCGCTGACGGGGCACTCGGGGATGCAGACGGCGCAGTCGATGCACTCATCGGGGTCGATGGTCAAGAAGTTGGGGCCTTCACGAAAGCAATCAACGGGGCAAACGTCAACGCAATCGGTGTATTTGCAGCGGATGCAGGCTTCGGTGACAACGTGGGTCATGGTGTGGGTCGGGCAGTGAGTAAATAGGGCATTTTAAAGTTTAGTCGAAGCCACTGATGCGGGTGCAGGTTTGTGGCCCTCCTGTCGACGCGATTGTTTCCAAACGAAACGCGCTGGATCAACGCACCGCCACAGATCGTGTGGTGCAGGGTGGGTTTGATTGTCCATTTGCAAAGCGAGTTGCTGCGCGCACCAATGCGCCAAGGTCAGGCCCCGCGAGCCCAGTGCGGTCAAGGCATACACACCGGGCAAACGTGGCACCTGCGACAAGTCCAAGCGCGTGCGGTGCGCACCCAGCTGGTTGACCTGTGCTAGTAAAGCCGCCACATCGGGCACCGCACCGGCTATGGGCAAACGGTCCAAGCTGGCGCAGCGCACCCCGGCCCAGCCCTGCCAAGGCGCATCGTCCAAAGCCGGCGCCGGCCCTGCTTCGTGCGCCGACAAAAGGAGCCGCAAGCTCTTGGCGTTGCGTGCGTGAGCGTCTTCGGTGACCTCGGTATTTGCTTGGCCGCGGTCGTAGGTCGAGCCCATGGACCACAGGCGTTGCGGCCACGGCGCGGGCATGTTGGCGTCCTCGTATCGCGGCACGAACACGCCGTTGTTGCGCTGAGGTCGAGGGGCCAAGGGCTCACCCTGCTGCGCCCCCAAACTCATTTGTCCTTTGACCGGGTGCAAGGGCCAGGGTCGCCAGTCGCTCGGACCGCTCAAGGCTTGCAGCAGGGCGGCGCTGCCCAAAGCCGCGGCCAGCACCACGGCGGGGGCTTCGCCCAGCGTATGTTGCGAGGCATCCTGCAAACACCAAACCCCATTGCGGGCTTGCAGCGCGTGCACGTGGCTGTTCCAGTGGCAAGTCAAGTGGCCCGTGGCTTGTGCCTCGGCCAACCACGCTTGCACCAAGGCGGAAGGCCGCACGAGGGCGGCGGGCCAACGCCCGGGGTCGTGCCCCCAGTTGTCGACCTCACACGCTTGCCAGCCGCGACCAGGCGTCAGCAGGCGTTGCAGCTCTGCGCGGGTGTGGGCCACACCCAGGGCCGACAACTCGGACAACGGCGTGGGCGCGCGGGTCACGTGGGGGCTGAGCATGCCCACCGGCAGGGCGGATGCGGCTTGCGCAGGCCCACTGGCCGCGTCAAACAAATCGACCCGCCAGCCGCGGGTCGTGAGACACTGGGCCATGGCCGCGCCGGCCAAGCCAGCGCCGATCACCATGGCATGTCTTTGTGGACTCAAGCGCTGGGGGGGACGTAGCCGGCGGCGGCGTCTGCACCTTCGCCGAAGAAGTGCTTTTCCATTTGGCGCGCCAGGTATTGGCGAGCGCGCACATCGGCCAGGTTCAGCCGGTTTTCATTGAGCAACATGGTTTGGTGTTTGAGCCAAGCGGCCCATGCCTCTTTGCTCACCGACTCATAAATGCGCTTGCCCAATTCGCCAGGGTAGGGCGGGAAGTCCAGGCCATCGGCCTCTTTGCCGAGCTTGATGCATTGAACGGTGCGTGCCATGGGGGTCTTTCAAAAGTGGATGTCAATGGTGCGAACTTTAGCAAGGTTTGCGCGGGATCACGGGCCGAAGAAAAAGCGCGTGTTTAGAATGAAGGGCCTTTTGCGATACCCCGCAAACCCTTTCACCTCCCCACGACTTGCCATGAGTGCTTTTGCCGAAGAACGCGTTTTGAGCGTTCACCACTGGACCGACCGCCTGTTCAGCTTCACGACCACCCGCGATCCCGCGTTGCGTTTCTCCAATGGCCACTTCACCATGATCGGCCTGCGCGTGAACGACAAACCTTTGCTGCGCGCCTACAGTATCGTGAGCCCGAATTACGAAGAGCACCTGGAGTTTTTGAGCATCAAGGTGCCCGACGGCCCACTCACCTCGCGTTTGCAACATATTCAAGTCGGCGACAGCATCATCGTGGGCCGCAAGCCCACCGGCACCTTGCTGATCGACTATCTGTTGCCCGGCAAGCGCTTGTATTTGCTGGGCACCGGCACCGGTGTGGCGCCTTACTTGAGCATCATCCGCGACCCCGAAACCTTCGAACGTTTCGAGCAAGTGGTTTTGATCCATGGCGTGCGCGAGGTCAAGGAGTTGGCTTACCGCCAGTACATCACCCAAGAGTTGGCCCAGCATGAGCTGTTGGGCGAAATGGTCACGCAACAGCTGCTCTACTTCCCCACGGTCACCCGCGAACCGTTTGAGCACCAAGGCCGCATCCCCGAGATCTTGACCAGTGGTCAAGTGGCGCGCGATTTGGGCATCCCCATGCTCAACCGCGAAGAAGACCGCATCATGATTTGTGGCAGCCCCGAGATGCTGCGCGACCTCAAAGCCATGGCCGAAGGTTTGGGCTTTGCGGAAGGCAACACCAGCACGCCGGGCGACTTTGTGATCGAACGGGCTTTCGTTTCGAGTTGATTTCTCCAGGCGCTGGTGCCTTCATAACCAGAAGTCATACGCGTATGACAAGAAAGTCGTTTGCCAAATGGGTTGGGGCTTTGAGAATCCGGGTTCTTCTGGATACCTCGAACCCCGACCATGTACCAATACAACGACTTTGACCGTCAACTGGTGCGCCAGCGTGCCGCCCAATTCCGCGACCAACTCACCCGCTGGCAAGCCGGCGAATTGCTGGAGGCTGAGTTCAAGCCCCTTCGCTTGCAAAACGGCTGGTACGTCCAGCGTTTCGCGCCCATGCTGCGCGTGGCCGTGCCTTATGGCGAAATCAGCAGCCCACAGCTGCGCGCCTTGGCGCGCATCGCCCGCGACTTCGACCACAAGGAAGACCACGACACCAGCCAAGCCAATGCGGGTCTGAGCGAAGTCCCGACCTTGCCCGATCGTTGCGGCCACTTCACCACGCGCCAAAACGTGCAATTCAACTGGATTCCCCTGTCGCGTGCCGCCGATGTGATGGACCTCTTGGCCGAGGTCAACATGCACGGCATCCAGACCTCGGGCAACTGCATCCGCAACATCACCACCGACGCCTTGGCCGGGATTGCCCCCGACGAGGTGG
>DAISXI010000152.1:0-3472 GCA_036825935.1 Hydrogenophaga sp. | reverse complement strand
ACTGTCGAGCAAAGCCTCGCTGGACCAGTCCAAATCGGCAAAGCGCACCGCCCGCTTTCCCATGGCAGCAGGTGTCCATTTGCGCAAAGCAGCGATGTCTTGAATGCTCATCGGTTGCAGGCGCTTGTCGCTGTCGGTCCATTGCTGGCCCAGTTGTTCGTCGATGATGCGGTAGTCCTCGGTCAGGTGAACGCCTTGCTCCCGCGCGGCGTCCAAGGTCCAAGGCCCCCACAGAATGCCGCCGGTGTCGTCACGGCCCAAGGCCGTGAACATAAAGGCATCTTGTGGACCCAAGCTTTGAAACCCCCGGTAAATCCAGGTGGGAACGGTAAAGATATCGCCTTCGCCAACCTCGGCTGTGTGCGTGTCCGGATCAAAGCCCCAATGCATCTGCCATCGGCCTTTGGTGCAAATAAACACCTCGGCGGTGAAGTGCATGTGCGGGGGGTTGATGGTGCCCGCTGGCATGGACACCCCTCCCACCTGAAAACCGTGCTTTTCGCGCAAGCTCACAGGCTGGTTCGGGTTTTGCGACACCCCAGGCCCTATCAAGGCAAAGTTCTTCTTCGGCGCACAACCCGGAATTCTGTAGTCTATGAAGGCATCGGTGCTGTAGCGCAGGCCGTCAAAGGGAATGAATCGCTGGAGCAGTTCTTCTTGAGTCATCATCATTAAAGCTCTTGGTTTGTAGAGAAATCCATTGCCGCAGGGCATCGCTCAACCGTGGACTCGCTTCAAGTGGGACAAAATGCCCCACTCGAGGCAACTCCACCCATTGCGCATTCGGTTGTGTCATGACCATTGACCGTTGCATCGCAGGCGTACACAAGCGGTCCTTTGCACCGCTGACAATTAATAGTGGACCGGGAAAGCGGGCCAAGTCGGCATGACCATCGGGCCTTGAGGCTGCCCAATTGAACTCGGCATGTGCAACTTTGCTGTCAGTTGACAGCGCCATGTCGTGCACCATCCTGGCGTGACGCCTGCGCTGCATCTCATGGTGAAAATATTCGGGCTTGACACGCTGGGCCACAGCCCCTGGGCCCAACACTCTCCACAATCTCCAAAGTCGTGACGTCTTACGTTGGATAGTCACACCTGCGCCCAAAGCATTACTGGCCACCATGGCCAAACGCTCTATGCGCTCGGGTGCCCGGCGTAGCAACTCCAACGCCCACAAGCCGCCCAGTGAAAACCCAACCAAACAAAAGCGTTGCGGAAGTTGGGCCAACAAAGCCGCTGCCCAGTCAACGTTTCGGCCCAAGTCACGGTATCCGACGATTTTCACATTGGCTATGCCTCGCAATGCATGCTTTTGACGGTGAAAAATTCGCTCATCGCATAACGTACCTGGAATCATGACCACGCAAGGCAATTCACTGGGTCCGCCATCTGAGCGCTTTTTGCCCTCAGCATTGGGCTGGAGTTTTGATTTCTTTTCAGACATAGCGCCGCGTCTGGTTGAACTCACGCATACGCGCCAGCACATCGACACCGATCTGCCGGTAGACATGCAGCAGGTCCACCAAGACCCAGTTCTCGCGGATCAAGCCATTTTCACATCGCCAAAAATCCAAGCTGCGCATGGTGATTTTCTGCCCTGAGGGCGCTATGCCCATCCAACCGTCGCCGCTGATGGTGGCCATCATGCCGGGCCAGGCGGTGAAGCCAACATAGTTGCCATCGGCGAAGAAATGACCTGTGCCGCCAGAGCCACGCCGGTCGGGCATGCCATTGAGGAAAGGAATCTGGTGCCAGTTGCGAAAGCCAGAGATACCGCGCCCCGTTCCAATGCCAGAGGGACCGTACCAACTGAAGCGCGGATGCCAGTACTTCTCCAACTCCATCGCAGCGACCCCGCCGCTGGCAAACCTTGACAAACCGGCGAGCATGTCCTGCACCAATTGCCGGCTGGCTTGCGAACGCGCTTCGTTGTATGGACCGTCCACCAGCCCATCCTGGGTCGCCGGGCCAGGCACGTGCCATTCCCGACCCAAGCTGGGCACCATCGGCCACGCGCGCGCCTGCAACATCAACTCGGGAATGTCCCACAAGGCCTGCATCTCGACGACCTTGCCATCCTCCATGCGGAAGAACTCGTGGAAACGCAAAGAAACCTGATGGCCGGTCGGCGGTATGTCCATCCAGGGCCGAACAAAGGTGCCGGTGTAGTAACCGCAACAGCCGACCCAATCCCCGCCAATAGCGCCCGGGCCGGCCATGACGATGGTGTCGCGCCGCTCCAGGTCAGGGATGGCGCGTTGCAGTGGCTCAAACACGTCGCGGTACAGGCCTTGCGGTCCCTCCAGATCGTCGAAGGGCGTTGCCAGATGCACGATCGCATCCGGTTCGAACACGGCATTCAGTGCAGCGTAAACCGCGTTGGGCTCGTAGTCGTACAAGGCTTGCCGCAGCGTCGTCAGCGCCGCCTTGTTGTGGTGGTGGATGTCTTCTGCCATTGGAACATCAACCCTTGACAGCTCCCTGGGTCAGTCCGCCAACGATCTGCTTTTGAAACACCACAACCAAGATGATCAGCGGAATCGTGATGCTGACGGCGCCTGCAACCCCTTGCATCAGCAGTGCCTCGCTCTCGGCGGTGATCGAATTGGCAATGGCCGCAGGCATGGTCATCTTGTCGGCGTTCGTCAGCGCCGAACTGAGCAGGAAGTCGTTGTACGCCAGCAGGAAGCTGAACAGGCCAGTGGTCACAACGCCAGGCCACATGACCGGAATGATGACGCGTCTGAACGCTTGAAACCGAGTGCATCCGTCGACCAATGCGGCCTCGTCGAGCTCGTTCGGAATATTGACAAAAAACGAACGCAACATCCAGATGGTGAACGGCTGGTTGATCGCTACCAGCACGAAGATCAGTGTGAAATAGCTGTTGCGAATACCCAGTGCGTCGAAGATGGTGAAGAACGATGGCAGCAGACTGGAGTGTGGAATGGCCCGAAACACCAGCGCCACCAGCAGCAGCCAGAAGCCCAGAGAACCCCGGTAGCGAGACAGGGCATAACCCGCCAGGCAACCCACGGTCAGCGAAATGGTCACCGTGAACACCGTTACCAGCGCCGTGTTAAAAAAATTGCGGTAAAACTCTTTCTCGATCCACAGACGGCTGTAGTTTTCGAAGGTGAATGGCGCCACCCACTTGATGGGTGCGGAGAACGCGTCGACATACTGGCGAAACGAAATGATGGTCGTCCACACCACCGGTAACGAGGCCAGGATGAGCCAAAAAATCAGTCCGCCATACAGCAAAACGGATAGGGAAACACTGCGTTGGTTGACCATGTTCACACACCACTCTTTTGTTCACGCCAGGTCTTGACCAGCAAGGGCACCAGCAATACCAGGATGCCCCCCAGCGTCAGCACTGCGGCGGCACTGGCCTTGTAGGGGTTGTTCTCCTGCAAAAGGATGTAGTAGGTCAGGTACTGCACGCTGGTCGTGAAAGCCCCTTGCG
>DAISXI010000151.1:0-3483 GCA_036825935.1 Hydrogenophaga sp. | reverse complement strand
CTAGGGAAAGTACCAATGAGCGCCACGGAATGAACCAAGCCATGCAGCGCTCTTGATCACCATGCTGTTCCAGTCTGCCGAGTCCCGCTATAACCAATGGGTGCGTGAGCACTACCGTTTTTTGCTGCGCAGTGCGTGGGCGCTCACTGGTTCGCGCGCCATTGCCGAAGACGTGGTGCAAGACTGTTTTGCCAACGCCTGGAAGCACCGGGAGCAACTGCGCGACGCTGCGCTGGCACGGGCTTGGCTCTTTCAGATCATGCGCCGCGCCGCCTTTCGCCAGGCCGCACCCAGCATGCAGTCGCTGGACGATGAAGAGCAGCCCGAGCAAGCGGCGCCCGACGCGGGGCTGGACGACAAACTCGATGTCGTCAAGGCGCTCGCGCGCCTGGCGCCCATCCACCGCGAGGTGCTGGTGCTGTTTTATTTCGACGACATGCCCACCGCCCAGATGGCCGAGGCGCTGGAGATCGCGCCCGGCACGGTGTTGTCGCGCCTAGCCCGTGCGCGCGACGCTTTGAAGCTGGCCATGGGGGTACCTGCGACACCCAAGGCCGATGTCAACGTTACCCCGTTTCGCAGGACCAAGACATGAGCCCCGATACCGACGCGCCTTTCCTGCCCGACAGCGAATTCGATTTGCGCGCGCGCGCCAAGTTGGCGATCGCCTTCGAGGCCAGCGACGCACCGGCACACCTGTACCGAAAGCCGCAGCCGCTGCTGGCGCGACGCGGCTTGCAGCGTTTTCTGGCTGCGCTTTTGCTGGCCGGTGGCACCAGCGGCGGGGTGCTCGCCGTGCGACCGCCAGCGATGGTGCGCGACGCGATCGACCACGAATACCACGAGCGCAGCTTGCGGGGCAGTTTCATGGAGCAGCGCCAGTTGCTCATGCACCTGGGCATGCGGGACGCCAACGTGGTGCCCGGGTTTCCCCAACTCATGCGGCCATGCGATATCGAAGGTCACCTCGCTTACCACCTCACCACGTTCTTCGAGAAGGGCGGCATGGTGACGGTGTATGCCTTTGACCAGTCTGTGGACCTGCGCGAGGCCAGCGGCTGGTGGAGCAACGTGCACTGGAAGGTGATCCGCTCGCGCGAGGGCAAGCCCTTGTTGCTGGTGGCCCAGAAAAAGAAGGCACTGGCGGTCGCGCAGACGGCACTGCAGGCACCTCCCGTGTCCGGGCCAGGCTGAGGCACCGCGTCCCTGTCAACGAATCAACCGCTCACCCCTTTCACCCCAACCGGCGCACGACGCCCAACCACCGGAGACCCCAGAAATGAACCAACAACCCACCTCGCTCCCCCGGCGCCACCTGCTGGCCGGCAGCGGCGCTGCTTTGGCTGCCGTTGGTCTGGCCAGCTTTGGCCGCACCGCAGCCGCTGCTGGTGAGACCGCGCCCGTCGCCTTGGCCGGTGCTGCCAAGCCTCTGCCAGCGTACGTGGGCTGGAAGGACCCGGCCAGCCTGATCGTGCACAGCAGCACCACCATTGAGACCAAGCGCAGTGTGTTCGGCACCAGCGTAATCACGCCGTCCGAGCAGCTCTACATCCGCAACAACCTGCCCGCGCCCGACGCCTCGATCCTGGGCAACCGCGATGCCTGGGAGATCAACATCGAGGGGGTGAAGAACCCGCGCAAACTCACGCTGGGCGACCTCAAGCGCATAGGCATCGAGACCACGGCGATGGTGTTGCAATGCTCTGGCAACGGACGCGGCTACTTCCCCAACAAGCCCAGTGGAACGCCTTGGCAAGTGGGCGCAGCAGGCTGTGTGGTGTGGAGCGGTGTGCCGGTGCGCTGGGTGGTGGATGCCCTGGGCGGCGTGGAGGCCGGCATGGCCTACCTCACCGGCACAGGCGGCGAAAAACTCCCCGATGGACTGGACCCCAAGAGCGTGATCGTGGAACGCTCGGTGCCTGCTGCCGCACTCGCCGATGCCCTGCTGGCCTGGGAAATGAACGGTGTGCCGATTTCGCTGGCCCACGGCGGCCCACTGCGCTTGATCGTGCCGGGTTACACGGGCGTGAACAACATCAAGTACGTCAAACGCCTGGCCTTCACCGCTCAGGAGACCGACGCACGCATCATGTCGCACGGCTACCGCATTTCACCGCCCGGCGCGAAGGGCGACCCGTCGCAGCCATCGGTGCAGGAAATGACGGTGAAGTCGTGGATCAACGGTCCCGGCACGGACGGCGCCCCGCTTAAAGCGGGTGACACACAGATCCATGGCGTGGCGTTTGGCGGCATGAACGCGGTGGCCAAGGTCGAGGTTTCTCTGGACGGCGGAAAAACCTGGCAGCTCGCGCGCATGGTGGGGCCCGACCTCGGCCGCTTTGCGTGGCGGCAGTTTGTTTTTGCGGCGCGCCTGCCGGCGGGCCAGTTCACCCTGGCGAGCCGAGCCACCGACACCGCAGGCAACGTGCAGCCCGAACAACGCATGGAAAACGCGGGCGGCTACAACAACACCAGCTGGGCCGACCACGCCGTGAAAGTGAGCGTGGCATGAAGCGCACAATCCAAAAACACGCGTTGGTCGCTGCCCTGTGGTCGTTGGCATTCACAGTGCTGCCCGTGCACGCCGCCGACGATGCCGCGCAACTTCAACAAGGCAAGGTGTTGTTCGGCCAAGGCGCGGTGCCTGCCTGCGCCCTGTGCCATGCGCTCAAGGACGCGGGAGCCGAAGGCGCCGTGGGCCCCAGCCTGGACGAGCTCAAGCCCGATGCCAAGCGCGTGGCCACCGCGCTGCGCAACGGCATTGGGCAGATGCCGTCCTACAACGGCAAACTCAGTGATGCGCAAATTGCCGCCCTGGCGGCCTACGTGGCCAAGGCTTCGGGTGGATCAAAGTGATGGCTGGTTGGCCACAGCGCTGTTGCGCCAACTGACAAAAAGGACGGGATCACCTGCAAACAGCGATCCCGACTGAGTGGCTGACCCAGGGCGGGTCAGCCACTCACCATCACTTGCCTGGTTTGATGTCGGGGACCACCATCCAGCCAGCCCCCATCATCACAACCGCCGGGAACTTCTCGCCGGCCTAAGTCTTGCCCAGCATGGCCTTGTGCTCGCGGTAAGCCATCAACGCTGGCGACACGCCCAGGTGATTGATCGCACCATGCTTGATGCTGCTGCAGTCTTGCTCGTCGAGCTTGCAGATCTCTGCACGCTGTTGTCAACTCTCTAGCAATGTCAACTGCGCGCCTGAAACCTGTCTCTGCGCATTACCACGATGCATGAATAGGAGTGATCGCAATCCGGCACGCCAAGGGCATTCACGTTGAAAACTCGAACGGCAGCAACCGCTGCGGAGCAGACCTTAAAAGTTAGAGTGGACTTGGGTTCAAATCCAGAAATAGTAAATGCATCATATTGGTGCAATTAAGCTGTTAAGTTCTTACCGCGCATTCCCTCTCATTTACTTTTAATTACTAAGTAGTCGAAATAGCAAGTTCGCAAGTAGTCAACTATCCACCACCA
>DAISXI010000150.1:0-3484 GCA_036825935.1 Hydrogenophaga sp. | reverse complement strand
GCGGCCGCACCATCCCCGTGATCGCCGACGATTACGTGGACAAAGACTTCGGCACCGGCGTGGTGAAGGTCACGCCCGCACACGACACCAACGACTACCAAGTCGGTCAGCGACACCAGCTTGAGATGATCTGCGTGTTGAACCTGGACGCGACCATCAACACCAACGCGCCCGAGAAATACCGTGGCCTGGACCGCTTCGTGGCGCGCAAGGCTGTCGTGGCCGACTTGGAGACCGCTGGCGCTTTGGTCGAGGTGAAGAAACACAAGCTGATGGTGCCGCGCTGCGCCCGCACCGGCCAGGTGATCGAGCCCATGCTGACCGACCAGTGGTTCGTCGCCATGAACAAAGTCAGCGACAAAGACCCGACTGGCAAGAGCATCGCGCAAAAAGCCATCGATGCGGTGCAGTCCGGCCAAGTGAGTTTTGTGCCCGAGAACTGGGTCAACACCTACAACCAGTGGATGAACAACATCCAAGACTGGTGCATTTCGCGCCAGCTGTGGTGGGGCCACCAGATCCCCGCGTGGTACGACGAAGACGGCAATGTGTATGTGGCCCGCAACGAAGCAGAAGCGCAAGCCCAAGCCCCCGGCAAAACGCTCCAGCGCGACGAAGACGTGCTCGACACTTGGTACTCGTCGGCGCTGGTGCCGTTCAGCACCATGGGCTGGCCTGAGAAAACGGCCGACCGCGACCTGTACCTGCCCAGCAGCGTGCTGGTGACCGGCTACGACATCATCTTTTTCTGGGTCGCCCGGATGATCATGATGACCACGCACTTCACCGGCCAAGTGCCCTTCAAACATGTCTACATCCACGGCCTGGTGCTCGACGCGCAGGGCAAGAAGATGAGCAAGTCCGAAGGCAACGTGCTTGACCCCGTTGACCTGATCGACGGCATCACCCTGGAGCCGCTGCTCGAGAAGCGCACCCAAGGCCTGCGCAAGCCCGAGACTGCACCGAAGGTGCGCAAACAAACCGAAAAAGAATTCCCCGAGGGCATACCTGCTTACGGCGCCGATGCGCTGCGCCTGACCTTCGCCTCGCTGGCCACACTGGGTCGCAGCATCAACTTCGACAGCAAGCGCTGCGAGGGCTACCGCAACTTCTGCAACAAGCTGTGGAACGCTTCGCGCTTTGTGTTGATGAACTGCGAAGGCCACGACTGCGGTCTGATGGAGCACACCAAAGCCGACTGCACGGTGGGCGGCAAAGCCCACGGTTACATGAGCTTCAGCCAAGCCGATCGCTGGATCGTGTCGCAACTGCAGCGCGTGGAAGCCGAAGTGGCCAAAGGCTTTGCCGAGTACCGCTTGGACAACGTGGCCAACACCATTTACGACTTCGTTTGGAACGAGTTCTGCGACTGGTATTTGGAAATCGCCAAGGTGCAAATCAACACCGGCAACGAAGCGCAACAACGCGCCACGCGCCGCACGCTGATCCGCACGCTGGAAACCCTGCTGCGTTTGGCCCACCCCATCATCCCCTTCATCACCGAAGCCCTGTGGCAAACGGTGGCGCCCTTGGCGGGCCGTGCTGGCCCCTCGGTCAGCATCGCCGCTTACCCCGTGAGCCAGCCCGCGCGCATCGATGAAGCCGCCGAAGCACACGTGGCCAAGCTCAAGACCTTGGTTGACGCCTGCCGCAACCTGCGCGGCGAGATGAGCGTTTCACCCGCCACGCGCTTGCCCCTGTACGTGCTGGGCGACGCGGACTTCATGCGCACCAGCGCGCCGGTGCTGCAGGCCTTGGCCAAGCTCAGCGAAGTTCAGGTGTTTGAAGACGAAGCCGCTTGGGCCACGGCCGCACAAAACGCCCCCGTGGCCGTGGTCGGTCAAGCCCGCTTGTGCTTGTTCATGCAAATCGACGTGGCCGCCGAAACGGCACGTTTGAACAAAGAAATCGCGCGACTGGAAGGCGAGATTCAAAAAGCGCAAAACAAACTGGGCAACGAAGCCTTCGTGGCCAAGGCCCCGGCGGCGGTGTTGGAGCAGGAACGCACGCGCGTGAGCGACTTCGGCGCCACTTTGCTGAAGTTGCGCGAACAGGTGCAGCGCCTGCGCTGAAGCCTTCAGCGGCGCTGCAGCACCGTGGTGTGCTCAGCACCCACGGTTTCTTGGCTGATCAGGGTGTTGCCGGTTTGTTTGGCAAAGGCCTGGAAGTCGCGGTTCGCGCCCGCGTCGGTGGCGATCACCTTGAGCAATTGGCCACTGCTCATCTCGGCCAAGGCCTTCTTGGCCTTGAGGATGGGCAAGGGGCAATTGAGGCCGCGTGCGTCCAGTTCTTTGTCGATGTGCATGGTGGCGCCGTCTGGTTGAATCTGAGTGTCTTGAGTAGCCCCTGGGGGCATCAAGCTGGGAATACCCCGGTGGACAGGTAACGGTCGCCGCGGTCGCAGACGATGAAGGCGATGGTGGCGTTTTGCACCTGTTGCGCGATGTACTGCGCCACCCAGCAAGCCCCCGCGGCCGAAATGCCGGCAAAAATGCCCTCTTCGCGCGCCATGCGGCGGCACATCTCTTCAGCGTCCGATTGGCTGACGTACACCACCTCGTCGACGTTGGTGGGGTCGTAAATTTTGGGCAGGTACTCGGTGGGCCACTTGCGGATACCCGGGATGCGTGAACCCTCCGTGGGCTGAGCACCGATGATGCGAATGGCGGGGTTCTTTTCCTTCAGGTAACGCGAGACGCCGGTGATGGTGCCGGTGGTGCCCATGGAGCTCACAAAGTGGGTGATTTTCCCGCCCGTCTGTTGCCAAATTTCGGGGCCCGTGGTCTCGTAGTGGATGCGTGGGTTGTCGGCGTTGGAGAACTGGTCCAACACGCGCCCTTTGCCCTCAGCGGCCATTTTGTCGGCCAGGTCGCGGGCGTACTCCATGCCGCCGCTCTTGGGGGTGAGGATGAGCTCGGCGCCAAAGGCCTTCATGGTTTGGGCACGTTCGATGGACAGGTCCTCCGGCATGATCAAGACCATGCGGTAGCCTTTGATGGCCGCGGCCATGGCCAACGCAATGCCGGTGTTGCCCGAGGTGGCCTCGATGAGCGTGTCGCCGGGATGGATGTCACCGCGCTCTTGGGCGCGCTGGATCATCGACAAGGCGGGGCGGTCCTTCACGGAACCCGCGGGGTTGTTGCCTTCGAGCTTGCCCAGCACCACGTTGCCGCGTTGCTGGTTATCGGTCGCGCCGATGCGTTGAAGGGCCACCAAAGGGGTATTTCCGATGGCTTGTTCGATGGTTGGATATTTCATACCCAAACTGTGCCATAATTTGGGTCTTCACAGATCTGCCCGGGTGGTGAAATTGGTAGACTCAGGGGACTCAAAATCCCCCGCCGAAAGGCGTGCCGGTTCGAGTCCGGCCCCGGGCACCACTTACCGAAAACCGAGAAGTACGCGCAACACCGCCGAACCCCGTTTTTCTATACAAATCAAGCCCTTCGGGGCTTTTTTTGTGCCTTGTGCAAAACCTTCACCC
>DAISXI010000149.1:0-3549 GCA_036825935.1 Hydrogenophaga sp. | reverse complement strand
GCCTGAGAGAATGCCGCATCAACAGGAAAAACACATGGGCAACCGACTCACACAAATCGCCACCCGCACCGGCGACGACGGCACCACCGGCTTGGGCGACAACCGCCGGGTCAGCAAAAACAGTTTGCGTGTCCACGCCATGGGCGAGGTGGACGAACTCAATTCCCACATCGGCGTGCTGCTGTGTGAAGCCATGCCCGACGGTGTGCGCAGCTTGCTGGTGGAAGTGCAGCACCAGTTGTTCAACTTGGGTGGCGAGCTGAGCATTCCTGGCTTTGAATTGCTCAAAGCCGACGCGGTGTTGGCCCTGGACCACGCCTTGGCCGACCACAACGCCGCCTTGCCCAAGCTGCAAGAGTTCATTCTGCCGGCGGGCAGCCGCGCGGCTTCATTGGCCCATGTTTGCCGCACCGTGGCCCGTCGCGCCGAACGCGCGGTGGTGGCGCTGGGCGCGGAAGAGGCGCTGAACGACACGCCGCGTCAGTATTTGAACCGCTTGTCCGACCTGATGTTTGTGCTGGCGCGGGTGCTCAACCGCATGGATGGCGGGGACGATGTGTATTGGAAAAGCGAGCGCATGGCTTCTGGGGCGGCCGAAGGCCCAATTTAAGGCTTGCTGCCAATCAAGGCTTGGCGCAAAGTCGGGGCGGAGGTTTTGGGCGACAGCCAGATACCGAAAAAAAGCCGCGCAAATTCGGCATCGGCGATTTCACCCACAGGCTTTCCGTTGTGCCAAAACGCAGCGGATTGACCCACGCGGTGCACGCCAAGCAAGCGGTCGCCTTTGCGCACATTTGGAAAAACCCGCTGCATTTCTTTCATCCATGTTTGTTCTTGCGCCTTGCCAAAGCTTGCCAAGCCGCGCATTTCCTGCACAGTGCGTTTGGCAATGTCTTGCCCGGAAAAATCCCGCAGGTAGCGCAACTCCAAGGCCAAGCTTTGGTTCTCAGAGAAGGCGGGATTGAAATCAGGCGCGGTCCACAAGCTGGCGTCATACACATCAAAGCCCCAAAGCGAAAAACGAGATTGGGCTCGAAACACCAGCGCTTGGTCCAGCTTGTTCAGGTCGGCTGGCAAGGACGGCGTCCCTTGGATGCTCGCGGGTTGAGGGGTGTTGGCCCGGGCCCCGGGGGTCGTCAAGAACAAGTAGCCAACAACCAAACCCCAGGCCAGCAGCCAACCAAGGGCAGCTGCACGGCGCAAGGGCATGACCAAGTCAGGGGTCATGTGGTGTCCCTTGAACGCGGCGCCAACACCGACATGGTCAGGCGCGACACGCAGCTGATGCGGCCTTCGTCATCCGTCATGTCGATCTGCCAGACCTGGGTGCTGCGCCCGATGTGCACGGGCCGCGCGATGCCCGTGACCCAACCGCTGGCCACACCGCGGATGTGGTTGGCGTTGATGTCCAAACCCACGGCACGGTGATCCACCGGGCAAGAGTAAAAAGCGCCGCAAGAACCCAGGGTTTCGGCCAAAACCACGCTGGCACCACCATGGATCACGCCATAAGGTTGGCGGGTGCGGTGGTCTACCGGCAGGCGCCCGCGAATGAAATCGGGGCCAACTTCGAGAAACTCCATGCCCAGGCTTTCGCAGGCCGTTTGGTAATGGCTTTCGGTGAGGATTTGAATGCTGATGGGTTTGGTCCAAATGGCCATGGGGTCGCCTGTGAAAAATCAGTCCGCATCTTAGGGGCAACGCGCAGGTGCATGGCCTGGCAAGACTGATAACCTCAACAACATGAACGTCTCCCACCCCCACCCCCCTTTTGTGCCGCAACTCCGCCTCTACCAGCAATGGCTGGCCAAGGAACGCGGTTTGCATTTCGACGATTACCCCGCCTTGTGGCAATGGTCGGTCACGCACCTCGAAGACTTTTGGCAATCCGCTTGGGACTACCTGGACTTGCAGTCACCGACACCGCACAGCGTGGTGCTCGAGCGCAACGTCATGCCGGGTGCGCGTTGGTTTGTGGGGGCTCAAGTGAACTACGCCCAGCAGGTGCTGCGCCATGTGGATGCGGCGCACGCGGCGGGCATGCCCGCCATCATCAGCAACAACGAGCGTGGCCAACGCCGCGAGCTGTCGTGGCCCGAGTTGAAACGCCAAGTGGCGGCGCTGGCGCTGCATTTGCAAGCCCAAGGTGTGCAACCCGGCGACCGAGTCGCCGCCTACCTGCCCAACATCCCTGAAACCATGGTGGCGTTTTTGGCGGTGGTGAGTGTCGGCGGCATTTGGAGCGTGTGTGCGCCCGACATGGGCACCAACGCCGTGGTGGACCGGTTCAAACAAATCACGCCCAAGGTGTTGATAGGGGTCGATGGCGTCACCTACGGCGGCAAAGACCACGAGCGCATCAGCGTGGTGAATGAACTGCGTGCCGCCCTGCCCAGCGTCGAACACGTGGTCTTGTTGCAGAACCTGGGCGGCCAAGCCGCCTTGGCCGACAGCACCGATTGGGCCACGGTGATGCAGCGCCATGACGCCGCCACCCAAGCGTTTGCGCCGCAGTGGATGCCGTTCAACCACCCCTTGTGGATTGTGTATTCGAGTGGCACCACCGGCCTGCCCAAACCCTTGGTGCACGACCACGGCGGCACGCTGGTGAATGGCATGACGCACAAAAACCTGCACTACGACGTGGCCTGCAGTTACGAGCCCAACTCTTGGGGAGAGCGTTTCATTTGGTACAGCTCCACCGGTTGGGTCATGTGGAACGCGCAGCTCAGCGGTTTGCTCAGCGGCACCACCTGCGTCATTTACGACGGCAACCCCGGCGGCTCCAAAGACAAGCCCGATTGGGGCGTGTTGTGGCGCTATGCCGCACAAGAAAAGGTGACGTTTTTTGGCGGCGGCGCGGCCTTCTACAGCAACTGCATGAAAGCGGGCGTGGACCTCGGCAGCATCCCCGGCTTGCAGCAAATCCGCGCCTTGGGGGCCACCGGTTCGCCCTTGAGCCCCGAGGTGCAGCAATGGGGCACGGCGCAGTTCCAGCAGGTGTATGCCAAAGCAGGCGTGCAGCGCCCCGATATTTGGTGGTGCAATATTTCCGGTGGCACCGATGCTGGCGCGTATGTGGGTGGCCATCGCGAATTGCCGATGGTGCCAGGTGAGATGCAATGCCGCATGTTGGGCGTGTCGGTGCAGGCCTTCAACGAACAAGGCCAACCGGTGATGGATGAAGTGGGCGAGCTGGTGGTGACCCAGCCCCTGCCCTGCATGCCGCCGTTTTTCTGGGGCGACAAAGACAACCAACGTTATTTGGGCAGCTACTTCGACACCTATCCCGCGGGTGTCGGCCGTCAGCCTGGCGGCGGCGATTTGCCCGCCGAGGCAGGCCCAGTGTGGCGGCATGGCGATTGGCTCAAGATCACGCCCGAGGGCCGCGCCATCATTTATGGCCGCAGCGACGCCACCATCAACCGCCACGGTTTGCGCATGGGCACCAGCGAGTTGTACAGCGCGGTCGAAGCCTTGCCCGAGGTGTTGGACAGCATGGTGGTGGACCTGGAGTATTTGGGCAAAGACAGTTACATGCCTTTGTTT
>DAISXI010000148.1:0-3562 GCA_036825935.1 Hydrogenophaga sp. | reverse complement strand
CTTTTTCAACGTTCTTGACGGCGGTGCGGTATTTGGAGCGCAGCGAGGTGTTCGCGGCGTTGATTTTGATGTCCTGGCGGACGCGTTTACGACCGGAGGCCAGTCGCGGGTTCTTTTTCTTCGGCTTGGTTGCCATGGTGAATATTCCTTAAATGTTTGGAGATGTTGCCAGCAAAGCCAGCGATTTTAGCACGGCCCGGGGGGCCTTGAACAGGGGCTACACTGTGCGGCGTGTCGCTATTCAAATCCGCCTCTTTGGTCTCTGTCTTGACCCTGGCCTCGCGCATCACGGGTTTGGTGCGCCAATTGCTGATGGCCACCATGTTCGGCGCCACGCCCATGACCGACGCCTTCAACGTCGCGTTCCGTATTCCCAATATGTTTCGCCGCCTGTTTGCCGAAGGGGCATTCAGTCAGGCCTTTGTGCCCGTGCTCGCGGGCGTGCGCGCCACGGAGGGCGACGACGCCACCCGCGTGTTGGTCAGCCAAATCGCCACGGTCCTGTTTTGGGTCTTGGTGCTGACTTGCATCGCCGGTGTCGTGGGTGCGCCTTGGTTGGTCTGGGCCATGGCCAGTGGCTTGCAGCAAAGCCCAGCGGGCTACGACGCCGCGGTGCTGCTCACACGCTGGATCTTCCCCTACATCGGTTTCATGTCGCTGGTGGCGCTGTCGGCCGGCATTTTGAACACTTGGAAGCATTTCGCCGCGCCCGCGGCCACGCCGGTTTTGCTCAACCTGTCCATGATCGCCGCCGCTTGGCTGGGCGCTCCGGCGTTTGCGTCCATGGGCATCGAGCCGATTTACGCCATGGCCGTGGGGGTGATGGTGGGGGGCATGTTGCAGTTGGGCGTGCAAATCCCCATGCTCAAACGCATCGGCATGTTGCCGCGCGTGGCTTGGCGCTGGTCCGAGATCCGCGCCGCCTGGGTTCACCCGGGCACCCAGCGCGTGACCCGACTCATGCTGCCCGCGCTTTTGGGTGTGAGCGTGGCACAGCTGTCTTTGCTGATCAACACACAAATCGCTTCACACATGACACCCGGCAGCGTGAGCTGGTTGTCGTATGCCGACCTCTTGATGGAATTCCCCACCGCCATGCTGGGGGTGGCGCTGGGCGTGGTCTTGCTCCCCCAGCTCTCGGCCGCCCAAGCGGCCCAAGAGGGCGATCGCTACAGCGCCTTGCTCGATTGGGGCTTGCGTTTGGTGGTGGTGTTGGGCGTGCCCGCGGCCTTGGCGCTCTTGGTGTTTGCCGAGCCCTTGGTGGCGGTGCTTTATCACTATGGCGCTTTCACCGCGCGCGACGTGGTGCAGACTTCCCACGCCCTCATGGGTTACGGCGTCGGTTTGTTGGGTTTGGTGGCCATCAAAGTCTTGGCCCCTGGTTTTTATGCCCGCCAAGACATCCGCACTCCTGTGAAAATCGCCATCGTGGTCTTGGTGCTCACCCAGCTGCTCAACCTGCTTTTGGTGCCGCATTTTGCGCACGCCGGTTTGGCTTTGGCCATTGGCTTGGGGGCTTTGGTCAACGCCAGCTGGCTTTTGGTGGGCTTGCTGCGCCGCGGGGCTTTTGTGCCGTTGCCGGGCTGGGGTCGCTTGCTTTTGCAGGTGGGTGTGGCCAGCGCGGTCATGGCCGCGGGCTTGTGGTGGGTCGAACAATCCTTTGATTGGGTCGACGCCGACGGCCGCCGTTGGGCTCGCGTGGGCTGGGTCGCTGCCAGCGTGGTGGGGGCGGTCGTGGTTTACTTGGGTTTGTTGCGCGCGCTGGGTGT
Source organism: Hydrogenophaga sp. (assembly GCA_036825935.1). GTDB lineage: Bacteria > Pseudomonadota > Gammaproteobacteria > Burkholderiales > Burkholderiaceae_C > Hydrogenophaga. The sequence continues at coordinate 1,793 of DAISXI010000148.1, read as the reverse complement.
GTCTTGGCGTGCCTTGATTCGAAAGTGAGCCATGGCCATGCAATTTGACGCCCCCACGCCTTTGCAGTACTTCGCCAGTTTGGTGGCCGAGGACGAGGGCTTCCCGCTGCTCGAAGCCGCGGCCAGCTTGGCCCAAGACGAATACCCCGACGGTGATGTGCAGCAGGTGCTCGACTCGGTCGATCAGCTCGCCCAGCGGCTGCGCCGCCGCTTGAGCCCCGACGCCGACCCTTTGCACCGCTTGCGCATGCTCAACCAGTTTTTCTTCAAAGACCTGGGCTTTGCGGGCAACGTCAACCACTACCACGACCCCGACAACAGCTACTTGCACGTGGTGCTGCGCACGCGCCGAGGCATTCCCGTGAGTTTGGCGGTGCTGTGGTTGGAGCTCGCTCAGGGCTTGCGCTTGAAGGCGCGCGGCATCAACTTTCCCGGTCACTTTTTGGTCAAAGTCAACTTGCCCGCGGGGCAGGTGGTGATCGATCCCTTCAGCGGTGAGTCGCTCAGCCGCGATGCCTTGTCCGAACGCTTGCTGCCCTACCAGCAGAGCCAAGGCATGGTGGGCGAGTTCGAGGTGCCCATGGGCTTGTATTTGCAGTCAGCCACACCACGCGACATCTTGGCGCGCATGCTGCGCAACCTCAAAGACCTGCACCGCAGCCAATCCGATAGCTCACGCCTGTTGGCCGTGCAAGAACGCTTGGTCATTTTGTTGCCCGAGCACTTGCCTGAGCGGCGCGACCGGGGCTTGGCCCACGCTGCTTTGGGCAACACCCGCGAGGCCGTGGCCGATTTGGAGCACTACTGCGCACACACCGACGACACCCTCGATCGCGAGCTCATGCAGCAGCGCCTCACGGCCTTGCGCCGTGAGATGAGCTGAACTCAAGCAACGACCACGGCCGCGCCGCTGCCTTGCGGCGCAATGCGGCCAATCGTGTGCACCGTCTCGCCCAAACCGCGCAGCGTGACCGCACAGGCTTCGGCCTGTTGGGCGTCGATGACCACCACCATGCCGATGCCGTTGTTGAAGGTGCGGTTCATCTCGACGTCGTCAATGCCGGCGGTGGCCTGCAGCCAAGCGAAGAGCTCGGTTTGCGGCCAGCTGCCTTTGACCAAATGCGCGGCCATGCCTTCGGGCAAGACGCGGGGAATGTTCTCCAGCAAGCCGCCGCCGGTGATGTGGGCCAAGGCTTTGATGGGGTGCTGGGCCAGCGCCGCCAACACGTTTTTCACGTACAGGCGGGTGGGGCGCATGATGGCTTCTTTGAAGGGCATGCCGTCCAAGGTGGCGGGGGTGTTGGCGCCGGCGCGTTCGATGCACTTGCGCACCAAGCTGAAACCGTTGGAATGCACGCCATGGCTGGCCAAGCCCAGCACCACGTCGCCAGGCTGCACGTTGGCGCCGGTCAGGATCTTGCTCTTTTCGACCGCACCGACGCAAAAGCCGGCCAGGTCGTATTCGCCCGCGGGGTACATGCCGGGCATCTCCGCCGTTTCGCCGCCGATCAAGGCGCAGCCGCTCATCTCGCAGCCCTGGGCGATGCCCCCGACCACGGCCGCGGCGGTGTCCACGTCCAACTTGCCGCAGGCGAAGTAGTCCAAGAAAAACAGCGGCTCGGCGCCTTGCACCAGCACGTCGTTGACGCTCATGCCCACCAAGTCGATGCCCACGGTGTCGTGCATGTTCCACTCAAACGCCAGCTTGAGCTTGGTGCCCACGCCGTCGGTGCCGCTCACCAGCACGGGTTCTTGGTAGCGCTTGGGCACTTCAAACAGCGCGCCAAAACCGC
>DAISXI010000147.1:0-3571 GCA_036825935.1 Hydrogenophaga sp. | reverse complement strand
TGCAAAAGGATGTAGTAGGTCAGGTACTGCACGCTGGTCGTGAAAGCCCCTTGCGTCAGCACGATAACTGGTTCGAAAACGCGGTAGGCATCCATCAGGTGGATCAAGGTGATGAACACGATCAGGGGCATCAGGTGCGGAACCGTGACGTATCGCAATTTCTGCCAACGGCTGGCACCGTCGATGGTTGCAGATTCCAGCGCATCCTGCGGCACTGACTGCAAGCCCGCGTACAACACGATGAAGGCAAACGGCACCACATGCCAGATGCCGTAAACGATGATCAGCAACCGGGCCGACCAGGCCTCGGCCATCCAAAACACCTGGATACCGACATGAGACAACAAATAGGGAATGAGTCCGTTGTCGCGAAACAGCCACTTGATCGACAAGGCTGCGACCACCGGTGTGATGATGAAAGGCAACAAGGATGCCGAGATGAAAAAACTCTTGAGACGCTGTGTCGTGCCATTGACCGCTAGGGCCAGCAAGAAACCAATGCCCAAAACGAATGGCAATGTCACGAAGGTGTAAATCATCGTGAACTTCAGCGCACCCAAGAATTCGTTATTGGGTCGTGCAGTTTGCGTTGTTTCACCGCTGGTCACTTCGCCACCAGCGTCAGGGGGTGCGTCGGTCGATGGCGCTGGTTGCTTGTCTGTACCAAGCACTTTTCGGTAGTAGTCCAGGCCGACGAATTCGCACTTCTCGATCGGTCGCCCCGAACTGTCCATTCGTGCACGTTGCGTGATGGTTTCAGTCACGCCAAATGGCGAGGATTCCTGAACTGTCACTATTTCCATGTCCAAAGAGCAGTTGCGCACCGATAGAAAAAAAACGACCACCAGCGGTGCTGCGAGCAACAGCAGCATCAGGCCCACTGAGGGGCCCACAAACTGCAGAAACGACCGGGTATTCATGACCAGTTCCTTTTGACGGTACGGTCCGGGCCGAGCCCGGACCGTCAGTCCGTGCTTACTTGATGAAGCCCTTTTCGGTCGCCACCTTCACATAGGCTGCAGCTGCTGCATCCAACGCCTGCTTGGGCGCCATCGCGCCGCTGAGCACTTCCGGCAGGACCTTGCCAATTTCGCCATGCGCCAAACTGAAGTAGGGCTGCGTCGGCCAGATAGGAGCACCGGCTTTGGCCGATGCGGCCACACCGTTACCGAATCGCGTCGGCTTGTAAGCCGATCGGATCCAGATGGTAAGGTCGTTGCCCCTGCGCGTGTTGTCTTCGTCGAGTGCTTCCATCAAGACTTGGAAAACGGTCTCACGATCGCCGGCCAGGTTTTTGGGCATCGCCACACCATCCCACCACAAATGGGTCGCTGCCTTGCCGCCCGCCGTCACTGCCGGTGCTGCCGCGAACTCCATCTTGCCGACGATTTTCGACGCGGCTGGATCATCCATGCGAGCGGCGCGGCTGGCCCAGAGCACCCCCATGGCGGCCTTGCCCTGTTGGAACTGGTTCATCACATCGTCCGAATTAGATGCCAGGTAGTTGGGTGTCATGTAAGCCGTCATCGCCTTCATGGTCTCCAGCGCCTTGACGCCCGCTGCACTGTTGAAATCGGGCGCAGCCGAGCCTGGCTTGAAAAACTGACCGCCATGACCGGCGAAAATGTTGGTGAATTCGGTTGCGCTGTCCCAGCCCTTGGCAAAGGTTTGCGCAATCGGGAACTCGATACCAGGCTCTTTCTCCTTAAGCGTCTTGGCTGCGGAGAACATATCGGCGTAGGTCGCCGGCGCCTTGATGCCATGCTTGTCGAACAGGTCCTTGCGATAGAACAAGTTCTGTGCGTTCTGCATGAAGGCAATCGCCATCACTTCACCGTTGACCTTGATCAACATGTTGTCTTCGATCTTGTACTTGGCCTTGTATTTGTTGACGAGATCGGTCATGGGCTGCAGCTGACCACGGCTGTTGAGATCGGCAAACACCCCCATGGACACCACGGCCGCGTCAAATGCCGACTTGCCCGTCGAACCAAAGGCTTGCTCGACCTCAGGCTTGATCTGCGGCGTCATCTTGAACTGGACCTTGAGCCCGCCCTTGGTGCAAGACTCCATTTCCTTTGCGATGTGCTGCAACGCTGGGAAAGAGTTACCAATGATGTTGATCTCACCCGCTTTGGGGTTGCTCAGGGTGTCACACCGCGATTGCGCTTGGACGGGCAGGTGAAAGGCCGCCGTGGTCAAACTGACCGCCGCCAAGGCAACTATGTTTCTGCGGGACAGGGAACTGCTGTTTTTCATGGAAGGTCTCCTATAAATGATTTGGCGCCCGGAATTTGAATTTCTTACAGCCGCATCCGGTTCTGCGACTGCTCATCGAACAAGTAACATCGTTCCACTGGAACCCCGAATTCGATCCGCTCTCCGATGTTGATGCGAAAATTTTTAGCGGCTCTCGCCGTCACAAATTTGTCAGCAACCTTGATGGTCACGGTCGTGGAATCGCCCATTAATTCAAAAGAAAAAACCTCGCCGCAGACCTGCCCGTGGTTGACTGCAGTGACCTGCAAGTCTTCGGCTCGTATACCCAATACGACGTTGGATTGGTTGCGCCTGTCAAAACCCGCTACACGAATCGAATAGTTCGATCCGATGGATTCGAACACCCCATCGCGCAGTGCGCCGCTGACCAGGTTCATGGCTGGCGCGCCAATGAAACCGGCAACAAAGAGGTTGTTCGGGTCGTTGTAGATTTGCTCGGGCGTACCAATCTGCTGAATCTCGGCCTTGCTCATCACCACCACACGATCGGCCAGCGTCATCGCTTCGACCTGGTCGTGCGTCACGTAGATCGTCGTCACACCCAGTTCGTGGTGCAGGTGCTTGATGTGGGCGCGCATGCTCACCCGCAGCTTGGCGTCCAGGTTGGACAGAGGCTCGTCCATCAGGAACACCTCAGGCTCACGCACGATGGCGCGCGCCAGCGCCACCCGCTGGCGTTGACCGCCAGACAGTTCTTTGGGCTTGCGCTGCAAAAAGTCGTCAAGTTCGACCTTCCCCGAGGCCTTCATCACCGCAGGGTGAATCTCGGCCTTCGGCGTGCCACGGATACGCAGCGGAAAACTGATGTTCTCGTACACCGTCATGTTCGGGTAAAGACCGTAGCTCTGGAACACCATGGCCACGTCTCGGTCCTTGGGCTCTAGTGCGTTGACGCAACGATCCCCAATCCAGATTTCGCCCTCGGTCGGATCTTCTAACCCAGCGACCATGCGCATCGTGGTCGTTTTGCCGCAACCCGACGGGCCCAGCAACACGAGAAATTCGCCATCGGCAATTTCTAACGTCATTTGCTTGACGCCGATCGCTGTTCCCCATGTTTTCACTATGTTTTTGAGTTGAATACGCGCCATTTTTTGTCTCTTTTTGATCTATGGCTGATTTAAGTCTGTGGACTCAGTACCTGCATCCACAATGCGACGTCGTCGATCAGCACCCATTCGCGCAGCACCTTGCCGTTGACGATTTCCACATGGTTGATGCCCATGATTTCGACCAGTTGACCGCTGGCAACGCCGAACATGCCGTCCACTGCACCCCGATTGGTGTGGCG
>DAISXI010000146.1:0-3583 GCA_036825935.1 Hydrogenophaga sp. | reverse complement strand
ACGCTCGCCGCAGGCCACAAAACCTTGGTGCCCGCCATCATTGCCGAGCTCAAAAAGCAGGGCGCTGACGACATCATCGTGTTCGTGGGCGGCGTGATCCCGCGCCAGGACTACGACATGCTTTACGAGGCCGGTGTCAAAGGTATCTACGGCCCCGGCACCCCGATCCCGGTCAGCGCCAAGGATGTGCTGGAGCAGATCAAGAAGGCTTTGGCTTGATGTCTGTGATACAGTAATACGGTATTTCAAGCATCATCAAGGAGTCTGCCATGGCTGTTTCCGTTCGATTGGAGCCTCTGCTCGAGAAAGAGCTGGAGCTGACCGCCAAACGCATGGGCGTGACCAAGTCACAGTTCATCGTTTCGGCGTTGGAGAGGGCATTGGGGCGCAAGAACCCTTATGACCTGTTGCTCAAGGTGCAAGCTGAGGTGCGGGAGCCTTTGCCCGAAAGTGGCGAACTGATCTCATCAACCAAGGCGGCCATTCGGTCCAAGCTCAAAACCAAACGGGATGCCAATCAAGCCGATTGGCTGGCATACCAAGAAGCCAAAAAGCAGGGCAAAGTGTGGTCAGGCTCAGACCAGGAAACGGACGCGCCGTGAAGGTGGCCTTGATCGACACGGGCCCCATGGTGGCGTTGTTTGACGCCAGTGATGTGGCGCATCGGCACTACACCAGCTTGTTGGCCGACAACTGGCGGTTGACGACCACTTGGCCGTGTGTGGTGGAGGTGTGCCATTTCCTCGGTGCCAATGCCGTCCAGCGATTTCTGCGCTGGGTGTCCGAAGGTGGTGTCATCGTGTTCCCGTTGGATGTGTCGAATCTGCCGGACTTGGCGGAGTTGATGGCTCGCTACACCGCGCATCCCCGCACTGAGATGGATTTGGCCGATGCCTCTTTGGTTTGGTTAGCGCAAGACACGAACACGCTCAACGTGATGACCATGGATGTGCGTGACTTTTCGCGTTATCGCTTGCCCGATGGGCGCGGTTTCGAGATCTTATGAGCATGCCAAGCACAGATCAGCTTTTTCAGGCTTTGCGGCATGGTACGGCCTCTGCACAACGCCGCGCCATGGCCAAAGCCATCACGCTGCTGGAATCCACGCGTGCGGACCACCGAGCCTTGGCCGACGATTTGCTCGCGACCATGTTGCCGCATTCGGGTAACTCGTTCCGATTGGGCATCAGCGGTGTGCCCGGCGTGGGCAAGTCCACTTTCATCGAGGCGCTCGGCCTGTATTTGATCGGCCAAGGCCACCGCGTGGCGGTGCTGGCGGTGGACCCGTCGAGCACCGTGTCGGGTGGCTCGATTCTGGGTGACAAGACCCGCATGGAATTGCTCAGCGTGCACGAGCGTGCCTACATCCGCCCCAGCCCCAGCAGTGGCACTTTGGGCGGCGTGGCCGAAAAAACCCGCGAGTCCATGTTGGTCTGCGAAGCCGCAGGCTACGACGTGGTGATCGTCGAGACGGTGGGTGTGGGCCAAAGTGAAACCGCCGTGGCCAACATGACCGACATGTTTGTGCTGATGCAGCTGCCCAATGCGGGCGACGATTTGCAGGCCATCAAAAAAGGCGTGATGGAGATCGCCGATTTGGTGGTCATCAACAAGGCCGACATCGATGCCATCGCGGCCACCCGCGCCGAGTTGCAGATCACCAGCGCCTTGCAGTTGCTGGGCATGCACGGCGGCTCGGGTCATGCGCAGGCCGACACCACGCAGTGGCACCCCAAGGTGGTGCAGCTGAGTGCCCTGCTGGGCCAGGGCGTCGACGGGTTTTGGGCCGCGGTCAGCGAGTTTCGTGGCCTGCAGTCAGCCAATGGCCGTATGGCACAGCGCCGCCAAAACCAAGCCCTGTCGTGGATGTGGGAGCGCATCGACGCTGGGCTCAAACACCATTTTCGGGCGCAGCCGCGTGTGCAAACGCTGCTGCCCGAACTTAGCCAGCAGGTCGCGGCCGGAGAGCTCGCCGCCTCTACCGCCGCCCGTCAACTGCTTGGCGCTTACCAAGCGCCGGGTGATTTGAAATCTTCCTGAATCAAAGTGAGAGCCTTATGCAAGACATTCTTGAACAACTGGAAAAAAAGCGCGTTGCGGCCCGCATGGGTGGTGGTCAAAAGCGCATCGACGCGCAGCACGCCAAAGGCAAGCTGACCGCGCGTGAGCGCATTGAAGTGCTGCTCGATGAAGGCACTTTCGAAGAGTGGGATATGTTCGTGGAGCACCGTTGCACCGACTTCGGCATGGGCGAGGACAAAATTCCCGGTGATGGCGTGGTCACGGGCTACGGCATGATCAACGGCCGCTTGGTCTTTGTGTATAGCCAAGACTTCACGGTGTTGGGTGGTTCGCTGTCCGAGACGCACGCCGAAAAGATCTGCAAAGTCATGGACCAAGCCATGAAGGTCGGCGCGCCGGTGATCGGCTTGAACGATTCGGGCGGTGCCCGCATTCAAGAGGGCGTGGCTGCATTGGGTGGTTACGCCGAGGTGTTCCAGCGCAACGTCATGGCCAGCGGTGTGGTGCCCCAGATCAGCATGATCATGGGCCCATCGGCCGGTGGTGCGGTGTATTCGCCCGCCTTGACCGATTTCATCTTCATGGTCAAAGACTCTTCCTACATGTTCGTGACCGGTCCCGATGTGGTGAAAACGGTGACGCACGAAGAGGTGACGGCCGAAGAGTTGGGCGGCGCTTTGACGCACACCACCAAGAGCGGTGTGGCCGACATGGCGTTCGAGAACGACGTGGAAGCGCTGCTCATGCTGCGCCGCCTCTTCAACTACCTGCCGCTGAACAACAAAGAAAAAGCCCCGGTTCGCAAGAGCGGTGATCCGATCGATCGCATGGACCAGAGCTTGGACACCTTGGTGCCCGAGAACCCCAACAAGGCCTACGACATGAAGGAGCTCATCGTCAAAACGGTTGACGACGGCGACTTCTTTGAGCTGCAACCCGATTACGCCAAGAACATCTTGATCGGCTTTGCCCGCATCGATGGTCAGACCGTGGGTGTCGTGGCCAACCAACCGCTGGTGTTGGCTGGTTGCTTGGACATCAAGAGCTCCATCAAGGCCGCGCGTTTTGTGCGCTTCTGCGACGCCTTCAACATCCCCGTGCTGACCTTTGTGGACGTGCCCGGCTTCATGCCCGGTACCAGCCAAGAGTACGGCGGCATCATCAAGCACGGCGCGAAGCTGCTGTACGCCTACGCCGAATGCACCGTTCCCAAAATCACCGTCATCACCCGCAAGGCCTACGGCGGCGCGTACGATGTGATGGCGTCCAAACACCTGCGCGGCGATGTGAACTTCTCTTGGCCCAACGCCGAGATCGCGGTCATGGGTGCCAAGGGCGCGGTGGAGATCATCTTCCGCGAAGACAAGGGCGACCCCGTCAAACTCGCGGCCAAAGAGGCCGAATACAAAGCCCGCTTTGCCAACCCCTTCGTGGCCGGTGCGCGTGGCTTCATCGACGACGTGATCCAGCCGCACGAAACCCGCAAACGCATCGCCCGCTCGTTGGTGATGCTCAAAGACAAAAAGATTGAAAACCCATGGCGCAAGCACGGGAACATTCC
>DAISXI010000145.1:0-3590 GCA_036825935.1 Hydrogenophaga sp. | reverse complement strand
CCCGAGGCCGGGGCGTCCAGCGCGGCCAACGGCGTGCGCTCGCCCATGGCCATGGCTTCACCGGCAAAGCCTTGGTGGTCGGCCAGGGTCACGGCGCAATCGGCCACTGGCACTTGCCATGGGCCGACCATTTGGTCGCGGTGGGTCAGGCCACCCACGGTGCGGTCGCCGATGGTGATGAGGAAACGCTTGGACGCCACGGTGGGGTGGCTCAGCACCCCGATGACGGCTTGCTGCAAGTCCACGCCATCCAGGTTGAGCGGCGTGAAGGTTTTGGCCACGCGCTGCACGTCGCGGTGCATTTTGGGCGGCTTGCCCAAGAGCACGTTCATGGGCATGTCCACCGCCGCCGCTGCGTCATCCGCGGACAAACGCAAGTGCCGCTCTTCGGTGGCCACACCGACCACCGAGAAGGGGCAGCGTTCGCGTTCGCAGAAGGCTTGGAACTGGGGCAGCGACTCGGGCGCGATGGCCAAGACGTAACGCTCTTGGCTTTCGTTGCACCAAATCTCTTTGGGCGCCAAACCGCTTTCTTCCAAGGGCACGGCGTTGAGGTCAAAACGGGCGCCGCGTTCGGCATCGTTGGTCAACTCGGGGAAGGCGTTGGACAAGCCACCAGCGCCCACATCGTGGATGGCCAAGATGGGGTTGGCCGCACCTTGGGCCCAGCAGTGGTTGATGACCTCTTGCGCACGGCGCTCGATTTCGGGGTTGCCGCGCTGCACCGAATCGAAGTCCAGGTTGGCCGCGTTTTGGCCGGTGGCCATGGAGCTGGCCGCGCTGCCGCCCATGCCGATCTTCATGCCGGGGCCGCCGAGTTGGATCAGCAAGGAGCCAGCGGGAAACAGGATTTTTTGGGTTTGGGTCGCGTCGATCACACCCAAACCACCGGCGATCATGATGGGCTTGTGGTAACCCATGGCCTGACCGGCCACGGTTTGCTCGTATTCGCGGAAATAGCCCAAGAGGTTGGGACGACCGAATTCGTTGTTGAACGCCGCACCACCCAAAGGGCCTTCGGTCATGATTTGCAAGGGGCTGGCGATGTGCTCGGGCTTGCCGCCGGCCTGGTCACTTTGGCCGCCCCACAAGCGCGAGACCGTGAAACCGGTCAAACCGGCCTTGGGCTTGGAACCCCGGCCGGTGGCGCCTTCGTCGCGGATTTCACCGCCCGCGCCGGTGGACGCACCGGGGTACGGCGAAATGGCGGTCGGGTGGTTGTGGGTTTCCACCTTCATGAGCACGTGGTGCAAGGCGGTCTCTTTGACGTAGGCTGCACCTTGAGGGTTGCTGCGGGCCACCAAACGCTCGACCGTGTGGCCGGCCATGATGGAAGCGTTGTCCGAATAGGCCACCACCGTGTGCTGCGGGCTGGTTTGGTGGGTGTGCCGGATCATGCCAAACAAACTCTTGTCTTGCGCCACACCGTCGATGGTGAATTGGGCGTTGAAAATTTTGTGGCGGCAGTGCTCGCTGTTGGCCTGCGCGAACATCATCAACTCCACATCGGTGGGGTTGCGCTTCAGGCCCACAAAGGCTTTGACCAAGTAATCGATTTCGTCGTCGGCCAAGGCCAAACCCCAGTCGCGGTTGGCGCTGACCAAGGCATCGCGTCCGCCGCCGAGCACGTCCACATGGGCCATGGGCGCGGCTTGCAATTCGGTGAACAGGGCTTCGGCTTGGTAGCGTTCGCGCAAGACGTTCTCGGTCATGCGGTCGTGCAAGATCGTCGCGATGGCTTGCCATTGGTCTTCGCTGAAGGAAGCGCTGCGCAGCCAGCCCGAGGCGCACTGCACACGGTATTCGACCAAACGCTCGACGCGCTTGACGCTCAGACCGCAGTTGTGGGCGATGTCGGTGGCTTTGGACGCCCAAGGCGAGACGGTGCCCAAACGCGGCACCACCAGCCACTCACCAGCCACCTCTTTGGCCGAGTGCACGGCCGACACGGGTTCACCGTAGGTCAGCAATTGGCCCAAACGCAGCACCAAAGCCTCATCGGGGGCTTGGGTGAAACCCGCCAAGTGCACAAAACGGGCGCTGATGCCGGTGATGCTGGGGTGAATCGCCGTCAAACGCGGCAGCCATTGTTGGACTTTGAAGTCGCTGATGGCATTGCCGCCATCAAAAAAGCGCAGGTGCAAGGACACGTTGAGGGCCTGGGATAGCGTTGACCCAGTCACTGGGTGGAAAGCTGGGGATTTTACCTGCCCAAGCCCTGCGCCTTGGGGCTTGCGGTGGGATAATGCGGAGCATGAGCACCACCTACAAAGACGAAGCCGGCGTTGCCGCCATGCGCGTGGCCTGCCGATTGGCCTCCGAAGTCCTGGACTACCTGACGCCGTTCGTGCAGCCCGGCATCACCACGGGTGAAATCGACCGTTTGGCGGCCGAGTTCATGGTCAAGCAAGGCACGGTCTCGGCCACCATCGGCTACCAGCCCAACGGTTACCCGCCCTTCCCCGCCCACCTGTGCACCTCCGTCAACCACGTGGTGTGCCACGGCATTCCCGGTGACAAGGTCCTGAAAAAAGGCGACATCGTCAACATCGACGTGACCGTGATCAAAAACGGTTGGTTCGGTGACACCAGCCGCATGTTCATGGTCGGTGGCGAGGCCGCCGCCTCGGTTCAGGCGCGCCGCCTGTGCGAGGTGACCTACGACGCCATGTGGAAAGGCATTGAAGTGGTCAAACCCGGCGCCACGCTGGGCGACATCGGCTACGCCATCCAAACCTTTGCCGAAGGACTGGGCTTCACCGTCGTGCGCGAGTTCTGTGGCCACGGTATCGGTCAGCGCTTCCACGAAGACCCCCAAGTGCTGCACTACGGCCGCCCCGGCACCTTGCAGGTGCTCAAAGAAGGCATGACCTTCACCATCGAGCCCATGATCAACGCGGGCAAGCGCGACATCAAAGAAATGGGCGATGGCTGGACCATTGTCACCAAAGACCGATCGCTCTCGGCCCAGTGGGAGCACACGGTGCTCGTCACCCCCACCGGCTACGAGGTGCTCACCTTGTCGGCCGGCAGCCCCGCCACCCCCGACTTCGTGCGCGGCGCCGCCGTCAGCGCCTGATGGCCGTGCCCGACCTGTCCGCGCTGCGCGAACAGGTTCGCGCCAACAAGGCCGATGTCTTGGCGCAGCTGCGTGCGCTCAACTCGGAGCGCCGCGTGAAGTCGGTGTTGCGCCAGATCACCCAACACACCGACGAGACCCTGCGCCAACTCTGGCAAGCCTGCGAGATGCCACCCGACTGCGCCTTGGTCGCCGTGGGCGGTTATGGCCGTGGCGAGCAATTTCCTCAGTCCGATGTGGATGTCTTGGTGCTCTTGCCCAACACCACGCCCAACGCCTCGCATCAAGCCCAGTGCGTGGAGCAATTCATCGGTGCTTGTTGGGACTTGGGTCTGGACATTGGCTCGAGCGTGCGCACCCTCGATGAGTGTGTGCAAGAGTCCAGCGCCGATGTGACGGTACAAACCGCCCTGCTGGAATGCCGATGGGTAGCGGGTCCAACACAGGCCGTGGCCGCACTGCAACAAGCGTTGCAGGCCGCCATGGACCCCAAGGCCTTTTTTGTGGCCAA
>DAISXI010000144.1:0-3701 GCA_036825935.1 Hydrogenophaga sp. | reverse complement strand
CCGTGCACCGCGCCGCCTTGCTCAGCCCCGAATCGCACCACACCGAACTGACCACCTTGTTTTCGGGTCGCCCCGCGCGCGGCATCGTCAACCGGCTCATGCGCACCCTGGGCCCACGCCACCCAGCCACACCCGCCTTCCCAACGGCCACCGCCGCGGTGGCGCCGTTGCGCGCGCATTTCGAGGCCCAAGGCCAGGGCGACTGCTCACCCTTGTGGGCTGGGCAAAACACCAGTGGCTGCCGCGCCGTGAGCGCGGCTGAGATCACACTGTCACTGGCTCAAGGGTTTTCAAGGTCCCCCGAACCCACCCCTTGATCGGTGAACGTCACCGATTTGATGTGGGACCACACCTCAAGTCCCACACGCAAAGACAAGCTGTCTTGCGCTCGGCGCGTCACCCTGGCCAACCAACGGTGATGTCGATGCCGGATCACCAACAAACAGGTCGCGGGGTGAACATCGCTGTGGATGGCTTCGATCTGCCCCGGCCACGCGTTTTGCATGGAGCTGTCCAACGGCGATGCGCTTGTCACCGTCACATCGTTGGCGTGCACATGCACCCGCACAAGCCGACCCACGGCCATGGCACGCTCGGGCACCCGCAAGACCAAACCGTCCAAATCGATGTGCGTGAGGTGGTACTCGCTGTCGATGGCCGCGACCCGACCGTGCAACACCGTGCCCGCTTCTCCGCCCGCCCGAGCGGCAAATGCCGGGTCGGACAGGACCTCGGCCACACCCCCTTGCAACACCGCTTGGCCTTGGTGCATGAGCACCACGTGATCGGCCAAACGGGTCAGCTCTTCCATGGCGTGGGTCACATACAGCACTGGGATCTGCAGCCCATGGTGCAAGCGCTCCAACCAAGGCAAGATCTCTTGTCGGCGGGCGAAATCCAAGGAAGCCAAGGGCTCGTCGAGCAACAAAATGCGCGGCTGGGTGGCCAAGGCGCGAGCGATGGCCACCCGCTGCCGCTCACCACCCGACAGCGCTTGTGGGCGCCGATCCAAGAGAGCACCGATGCCCAGCAGAGCAATGGCCGCGTCCAGTGTGGCCTGCAAACCCGCTGATGGCACGCGCTCCATGCCGTAGCGCAAGTTCTCGCGCACGGTCATGTGCTCAAACAAACTGGCCTCTTGAAAAACATAACCCAATCCACGCGCCCAAGTCGGCGTCCACACACCGCGCTCGCTGTCCTGCCAAACCGCCTCGCCCACTTGCACACGCCCGTGCGCACGCTCCAAGCCAGCCACACAACGCAACAACGTGGTCTTGCCCGAGCCCGAGGGGCCAAACAACACCGTGACCCCTTGCGCTGGTAAGCTGAGCTCGACACGCAAGTCGAAGCCCGGCCGAGCCAAACGCAGGTCCAGCATCACCTGCGCGTTCATGTCAGCACCCGATCGCTGCGCTGCTTGAGCCGGGACAGGGCCACCAAAACCACAAACGAAAACACCACCATGCCAGCGGCCAGCGCGTGGGCTTGTCCATATTCCATGGCTTCCACATGGCCAAAGATTTGGGTTGAGACCACGCGCGTCTGGCCGGGGATGTTGCCGCCGATCATGAGCACCACACCGAACTCACCCACGGTGTGCGCAAAACTCAAGACCGTGGCGGTGAGCAAACCGGGTTTGGCCAAAGGCAAAGCCACCGTGAAAAACGCATCCCAAGGGCGGGCGCGCAAAGTCGCGGCCACTTCCATCGGTCGACGCCCCATGGCCTCAAACGCGTACTGGATGGGCTGCACCGCAAAAGGCAAAGAGCACACGATGGAGCCCAAGAGCAATCCCGTGAAGGAAAACGACAACAAGCCCACACCCAACCACTGGGTGAACATGCCGACCCACCCCTGTGGCCCGAACAACACCAACAGGTAAAAGCCCAAGACCGTGGGCGGCAAGACCAAGGGCAAGGTCACCAAAGCGGCGATCGGTGTGCGCCAACGGGAGCTCGTTTGCGACAACCACCACGCCAACGGTGTGGCCACCAACAAGAGCACCACCGTGGTCGTCGCCGCCAACTGCAAGGTCAGCCCAATGGCCTGAGCTGCGCTGGGATCCAAAGTGAAACTCATGGGTTTGGACTCGTTATGGAACGTCGTAGCCAAATGACCGAATCACGGCCTTGGCTGGATCGCCGCGCAAGTATTGCATCAAAGCCAGGGCCGCCGGATTGGCTTTGGCACCGTCCAACAACACCGCGTCTTGCAAGATGGGGTTGTGAAACGAAGACGGTACGACCCAGGCTGAGCCTTCTGCGATCTTGCCGTTGACGGTCACCTGCGACAGGGCCACAAAGCCCAAGGCTGCGTTACCGGTCGAGACGAATTGGTGGGTTTGACCGATGTTGGCACCTTCCACGAGCTTGGGCTCCAAGGCCGCACGCAAACCCAGCTTATCGATCACCTGCATGGCTGCCGCACCATACGGGGCGAGCTTGGGATTGGCCACCGCCAATTGATCGAACGGGCCCGTCTTCAAGACCGCCCCTTGCGCGTCGACCAAGCCAGGCTTTTTGCTCCACAAGACCAGCTTGCCCTCAGCGTAGGTGAACCGTGAGCCTTTGACCCCCACACCTTCGGCCTCGAGTTTTTCTGGGGTGCTGGCATCGGCAGACAACAAGATGCCAAAGGGCGCACCGTTTTTGATTTGGGCGTACAACTGCCCTGTTGCACCAAAAGCCAAACTGGCCTTGTGCCCGGTATCGCGTTCGAACTGTTGCGCGATGAGCTTCATGGGCGCTGTGAAGTTGGCGGCCACGGCCACCGTCACTTCACCCGCGTGGGCCACACCCGTCAACAACAAAAAGACCCCCAAGCAACGGGATTGAATTTTCAGAATATTTACCATGATGGATCGCTATTCGGTTTCGGAATAGCGAAGTGTATCACTGCGCTATTCCGAAAATGGATAACGTTTCTCCACTCGTTACCATAGTGACATGAAACCACCCCTGCCCTTCGCTGATGTTCTGGGCCACGAAGCCAGCGACAAACGCATCGACATCCTGCAACGCCTGGACCAAGTGGGCTCCATTTCTCAAGCCGCGCGTGCGGCTGGAGTGAGCTACAAAGCCGCTTGGCAAGCCTTGGAAACCTTGACCAATTTGGCCGGTACGCCCTTGGTTGAGCGAGCCGTGGGTGGCAGCGGTGGGGGCGGCGCGGTGCTCACCGCGGCCGGTCACGCCGTGCTGCAAGCAGCGAACGCCATGCGCCAAGCCCGCCAACACGCTTTGCAACAACTGCAGGCTTCGGGCACCGACCGCGCCGCCATGGCTTTGCGCACCAGCATGCGCAACCAATTGCCTGCCCGCGTCTTGCGCACACAGCCTTACCAGGGCCAGGTGCGCGTTCACCTGCAACTGCCCGGCGGCCAAAACTTGCGCGCCCGCATCACGCGGGAGAGCGCGCAACTTTTGGGGCTGCGCGCCCAACTGGAAGTCTTGGTCTTGTGCAAAGCCACCGCGGTCAGTGTGGTGGCCCACGCGCCAAAGGACAGTACGGTCAACCAGCTCAGTGGCCGGGTTCTGCGCGCTTCACGCTCGGTGGCCGGCGGAGAGGTCAGCTTGGACTTGAGTGCGCACACCCACATGGTCGGTTTTGCGGCTGCCGGTCACGGCCTGAAAATGGGGCATGCAGCCACCGCCTTGGTGGACGAGGCCAGCATCGTCATCGCTCAACTGGACTGAGCCACGACG
>DAISXI010000143.1:0-3728 GCA_036825935.1 Hydrogenophaga sp. | reverse complement strand
GCATCATCGCCACCGAGCGCCACGAATCGCGCCGCATCGACAACCAGTTGCGCGGCCGTGCGGGCCGTCAGGGCGATCCAGGTTCTTCGCGTTTCTACCTGAGCTTGGACGATTCTTTGATGCGCATTTTTGCGGGTGACCGTGTGCGCGCCATCATGGACCGCCTGAAAATGCCCGAAGGCGAAGCCATCGAAGCGGGTATCGTCACGCGCAGCATCGAGAGCGCCCAGCGCAAGGTCGAGGCGCGCAACTTTGACATTCGCAAGCAGCTGCTGGAATACGATGACGTGTCCAACGATCAGCGCAAAGTGATCTACCAGCAGCGCAACGACATCATCGATGCTGTTGAGTTGCGCGCCCAAGTGGACTTGTTGCGCGATGGTTGTTTCACCGACTTGGTGCGCCAATACATCCCCGCTGGCAGTGTGGAAGAGCAGTGGGATACCCCGGGCTTGACCCGCGTCTTGGCCGAAGAGTGGTCGGTGGTGGCGCCCGTGTCGCAATGGGTAGAAGAAGCCCAAGCCATTGACGATGAAGAAATCGTTGAGCGCGTGGTGGCCAAAGCCAAATTGGTCTTCGAGGCCAAAGTGGCCTTGGTGGGCGAATCCAACTTCACCCAGTTCGAGCGCATGGTTTTGCTGCAAACCATCGACACCCATTGGCGCGATCACCTCTCGGCCTTGGACTATTTGCGCCAAGGCATCCACTTGCGCGGCTATGCTCAAAAGCAACCCAAACAAGAATACAAGCGCGAAGCGTTTGCCTTGTTTGGCCAGCTGCTCGACAGCGTCAAGAACGATGTCACGCGCACCCTGATGACGGTGCGTTTGCAGTCGCCAGAGCAGGTGAGCGAAGCCGCTGCGGCGTTGGAGAACCGCGCTGAGGCCATCAGCAACGTGACCTACACCGCCCCCACCGAAACCGGGGAGGTGCAGCAATTCGTGGATCCGCAAACCGTCGTGGCCGAGGTCCCCCGCGTGGGCCGCAACGACCCATGCCCATGCGGCAGCGGCAAAAAATACAAGCACTGCCACGGCCAGTTGAACTGATCCCTTTTCCTTCAGGAGCCCCCATGCCCGTCTTGCTCAAGGTGCCCGAAGTGGCGGATTTGTTGCCCATTTCGGGCGTTCGCATGGGCATCACCCAAGCGGGCATTCGCAAAGCCAACCGCGACGATGTGAGTGTCTTCTTGCTCGACCCGGGTTGTGCGGTTGGCGCGGTCTTCACGCAAAACCGTTACGCTGCGGCCCCTGTGCAGGTGTGTCGCACCCACTTGGCCAGCGGTTCGGATGTGCGTGCCATCGTGATCAACACCGGTAACGCCAACGCGGGCACCGGCGCACCGGGCTTGGCCGATGCACAGGCCACCTGTGCGGCCGTGGCCGCAGCCGTTCAGTGCCGACCCGAACAGGTCTTGCCGTTTTCCACCGGCGTGATCATGGAGCCGCTGCCCATGGACCGTTTGCTCGCGGGTTTGCCAGCGGCCATCGCACAAGCCCAAATGCCCGATGCGCAGGCCGGTGCGCGTTGGATGGGCATGGCCCACGCCATCATGACCACCGACACCGCGCCCAAGGTGTGCAGCCGCGCTGTGACCCTCTCGGGCCACACGGTGAACATCAGCGGCATCGCCAAAGGCGCGGGCATGATTCGCCCGAACATGGCCACCATGCTGGGCTACATGGCCACCGATGCGCGCATCGCACCTGCGCTCATGAACGGTTTGGCGCGTCGCTTGGCCGACGTGTCCTTCAACCGCGTCACGGTGGACGGCGACACCTCCACCAACGACAGTTTCGTGGTCATCGCCTCTCAGCAAGCGTCGAACCCCACCATCACGGACATGGACAGCGACGATGCGCAGGCCCTCATGGCCGCCATGACCGAGGTGGCGCAGTACCTGGCGCACGCCATCGTGCGCGACGGCGAGGGCGCCACCAAGTTCATCAGCGTGCGCGTGGACGGCGGACGCAACGACGACGAGTGTTTGAAGGTGGCGTATGCGGTTGCGCATTCGCCACTGGTCAAAACCGCGTTCTTTGCCAGCGACCCGAACCTCGGACGCATTTTGGCCGCCGTGGGTTACGCCGGCATCCCCGACTTGGACGCGAACCTGATTGAGCTGCACTTGGGCGATGTGCATGTGGTTCGAGGCGGTGGACGCAACCCCGCTTACCGAGAAGAAGACGGCCAACGCGTGATGAAAGAAGCCGAGATCGAGGTGCGCATCGGTTTGGGTCGCGGCACCGCCAGCCAAACCGTGTGGACCTGCGACTTCAGTCACGACTACGTCACCATCAACGCCGACTACCGATCATGAGCGCCGCAGGCCCTTGGGACCGTTTGATCGACCGCATCGAGGCGGTGCTCACCCGTTGGGAGGCCGTCCTGCCCCAGCCCCTGGTCGAACCCGATTGGGGCGCGTCTGTGGCGTTTCGTTTTCGCCAGCGTGGTCAAGCCCATGGCGTGTTGGAGCCGGTGCGTCAAGTCAGCCACATCCGCTGGGACGACTTGCACGAGATCGACGGCCAAAAAGAAAAAATTCAGCGCAACACCGAGCAATTCGTGCGCGGCCTGCCCGCCAACAACGTCCTGCTCACCGGCGCGCGCGGCACCGGAAAATCGTCCTTGGTCAAAGCTTGCTTGAACGCGTATGCGGACCAGGGCTTGCGTTTGATCGAAGTCGACAAAGCCGACTTGGTGAACCTGCCCGACATCGTGGACATGGTCTCGTCGCGCCCCGAGCGCTTCATCGTGTTTTGCGACGACCTCAGTTTTGAAGACGGCGAGTTGGGCTACAAGGCCTTGAAGTCCATGCTCGATGGTTCGGTCTCGGCCGCCAGTCCCAATGTCTTGATTTACGCCACCAGCAACCGCCGCCATTTGCTTCCCGAATACCACAAGGAAAACCTGGCCTACACCCACACCGAAGACGGTGAGGTGCACCCCGGTGAGGCGGTGGAAGAAAAAATCTCGCTCTCGGAGCGTTTTGGTTTGTGGGTCAGTTTCTACCCCTTCAGCCAAGACGAGTACCTCACGGTCGTGGGCGCTTGGCTGCAAGCCATGGGCTTGAACGCTCAAGAGATAGAAGCAGCACGGGCCCCGGCCTTGGTGTGGGCGCTCGAACGAGGCTCGCGCAGCGGCCGTGTGGCGCACCAGTTCGCCCGCGACCACGTCGGTTCGCGCAGCGCGCTTTGATGGCCTCCGAATGACAGACCCGGTCTTGGTCGTGGATGGCGGTGGCACCAGCGAGGCCACACGGCCGATCGTTGAGGTGGCCGTGGGCATTTTGTGCCGTGGACCCAACGAGTACCTGCTCACCACACGCCCCCCCGGCAAAGCCTATGCGGGGTATTGGGAGTTCCCGGGCGGCAAGCTCGAGGCCGGTGAAAGTGTGGAAGCAGCGCTGCGTCGCGAACTCGAGGAAGAGATTGGGTTGACCATTGGGGTTGCGCCGCTGTGGCGCACCAGCGTGGTCGACTATCCGCACGCGCTGGTGCGCTTGCATTTTTGCCGCGTCACGCAGTGGGTCGGTGAGCCCACCATGCGCGAAGGTCAAGCCTCTGCTTGGCAAACCTTGCCGGTGCAGGTCACGCCGGTGTTGCCCGGTACGGTG
Organism: Hydrogenophaga sp.; assembly: GCA_036825935.1. Classification (GTDB taxonomy): domain Bacteria; phylum Pseudomonadota; class Gammaproteobacteria; order Burkholderiales; family Burkholderiaceae_C; genus Hydrogenophaga. Next base: position 112 of record DAISXI010000143.1, on the reverse strand, counting down.
CCGGTGTTGGCCTGGTTGGCCGAAGAGCGCGACTGAACTCAGCTGCGCTCGAAGCTCGGGTCTTGGTTGGACAAGGCCTCGGGCACGGCGAATTGCTCGCTCGCCCAAGCAC
>DAISXI010000142.1:0-3733 GCA_036825935.1 Hydrogenophaga sp. | reverse complement strand
TTCACCGCAATCTCATCCAGGGTACGCAGATTTTCGGCATGATTGCCGCATTTGCTCACCTGCTGGCCTACATCTATTCACCCTGGCTCAAGTAAAGGAGCAACGACATGATCTATTCGAAAATGTGGTTGGTGGTGAAGCCCTCGGTGGGCATCCCAGTGTTCATTGCGGCGGTGGCGATTTCTTCGTTCAGCGTGCACTTGGCTCTGACGATGAACACCACGTGGGTCAAAGACTTCCTCAACGGTGGCAACAAAGTGGTCGCATCAGCGCCTGCCGCGGCCGCTGCGGCTGTACCCAAATAAGCGCTGTGTCCGCCGAACGGCCAGGCGCTTGCGCGCCTGGCCATTTCTTCATGAATAAAACACCTTCTCTTTTGGCCAGATCGCTGTCCCACATGGGGTCGCGGTTTATGCCATTTGCCGATGCGGCCAGCGAGGACCTTCCGCTGCCGCGTTTGCTGCGCTTGTCCCTGTTTCAACTCTCGGTGGGCATGGCCATGGTCATGTTGGTGGGCACCCTCAACCGCGTGATGATCGTGGAGCTGGGGGTCTCGGCCACCTTGGTCTCTTTGATGGTGGCTTTGCCTTTGTTGATCGCACCTCTGCGTGCGCTCATTGGTTTTCGCTCCGACAACCACCGCTCGCAGCTCGGTTGGCGCCGAGTGCCCTACATCTGGATGGGCAGCTTGTTGCAGTTTGGTGGTTTCTCGATCATGCCGTTTGCCTTGCTGGTGCTCGCGGGGGCGGGCCAGTCCAGCCAAGCCCCTGAGTGGGTGGGCCCGTTTGGGGCGGCGGTGGCTTTCTTGCTGGTGGGCTTTGGCATGCACATGGTACAAACCGCGGGTCTGGCCTTGGCCACCGATTTGGCCGCGCCCGACAAACGCCCCAAGGTGGTGGGTCTGATGTTCGTCATGCAGCTCTTGGGCATGATTGGCAGCGCCTTGGTGCTTGGGCACTGGTTGCACGACTACTCCCCAGGCCGACTGATTCGGGTCGTGCAAGGCGTGGCTGTGATCACCTTGGTGCTCAACGTGGTGGCCATGTGGAAGCAAGAGCCGCGCAGCGCCTTGCGAAAACCCGGTACACCCGTGGACCAAACATTCACCGAGGCCTGGCAGACCTTTTGCCAAGGGCCAAACGCCCTGCGCCGCTTGCTGGCGGTGGGGCTGGGCACCATGGCGTTCACCATGGAAGACGTCTTGCTCGAACCCTATGGTGGCGAGATTTTGAATTGGAGCGTCTCAGGCACCACTTTGCTCTCGGCCAATTTGGCTTTGGGTGGTTTGTTGGGCTTTGCCTGGGCCTCACGCATTTTGAGCCGTGGGGGTGAGCCTTACCGCATGTCTGGTAGCGGGGCTTGGTTGGGCCTGCCCGCTTTTGCCGCCATCATCTTGGCTGCGCCCTTGGCCTCGGCCGAGTTGTTCGTGCTGGGTGTGTTTTTGGTGGGATTGGGCGCGGGTTTGTTTGCCCATGGCACCCTCACCGCCACCATGCAGCAGGCTTTGCCAGGGCAAGTGGGCTTGGCCATGGGTGCTTGGGGCGCGGTGCAATCGACGGCCGCAGGCGTGGGGGTGGCGTTGGGTGGCATCATCCGGGACGGTGTGGCCTTGATCAGCACGCCGGTCTTGGGTTACACCTCGGTCTACGCCTTGGAAATGTTGTTGCTTTTGCTGACCTTATGGGCCATGGGCCCATTGATGCGCCAACCTGCCACAACCCGTGTCACTTCCGCTTAAGATCGCTACCGTTGTTTAAATCTGTTGAGCCTCACAAGGAGACACCATGGAAATCAATCACATCCTCATCATCATGTTCGTGGTGTTCTGCCTGTTCATGGTGGCCAACTGGCTCAACCGCCCCCGCAAATAAACTCAGTCTCCCAGCCGCTCAATGGGCTGGCTGCTGTCGAGCCAGTGCAACAGCTGCTGCATGGCTTGGGGCCCGCTGGCGCTGTAGGGGTCAAACTCTGGGTGTTGCAGTTTGACCATCGGGTCTTGATCCGAGAGCTTGATCAAGGCCATGGACCAACGTGAAAACCGGCGCTCTTCGATGTCTTCGAACATCAGCAGTTCCACGTCTTTGTGGCGCATGTCGACCGCGATGTGTCCGTAAAGCGCGTTGACTGCGCTTCGCGGCCCCTCCAACACCTGTAAGAAAAATCCCTGACCTTGGCACAAGACGCCGGTGATGCCCTGCGCCGCGTTGTGGGTCTGCGCTTGTTCCAAGATGGAGCGCGTGACGGTGGTGGTTTGCGGGCCGTTGGATCGGCTGACGTAAAGCAAGCGGACGATCATGGTGTGGCTCTTGGTGGGTTGCGGCCCAAGCGCTCGTTTTCGCGGCGCTCGAACAGCTCCAGCATCCACGCGACCCGCTGGGGCATGGCGCGGTTGGGAAAATACCCCATGGAGCCTGTGTGCTGGGCTGCATTTCGGCAACCTTGCACCAAGCTCACGATGGCCTGAAGTGGTACAGGGTTGTTGGCGCTCACCCGGATCCAGTGCACCTGGGTCCAGGCGCTGGCCAAGAGCATGAGTTTGCGCGTGGTGCTGACCACCGTGCGCTTGTTGACCGAATCCAAGCCATCGCGGCGCAGCTGGTGGCCGATTTCGGCGTAGATCATGCTGGCCGCGCAAATCGCGGCGCGGCAATCGGGCGGCAGGGCGGCAATGCCGGATTGTGCTTGTTTGTAAATGCGATCGGCCTCGTCCAGCAAACGCCCCACCACCTGTGCAATCGCAGGCGTGAACCTGGGTTGTGCCAGCCAATCTTCGGGATTGACCCCCGCATCAAGCAACCAGCGGCGAGGCAAGTACAGGCGGCCGATGCTGGCGTCGTGCCCCACGTCGCGCGCGATGTTGGTGAGCTGCATGGCCACACCCAACTCGCAGGCGCGGGCCAGCGTGTCCATGGTTTGCGGGCCCATGATCCAGCTCATCATCGCGCCCACACTGCCGGCCACCCTCGCGCCATAAGCGTGCAGGTCTTCGATGCTGTCGTAGGTCCGACCCGCCGCATCCCAAGCAAAACCTTCGATCAGGGCGTCGAGCAAATGGCGGGGCAGCTTGTACTGCTGCACCAACAGGCTCAGGGCGTGATCTTCAACGTGGTCGTGCGGTGTGCTCGCGTAAATGGCGTCCAAGCGCTCTTGCAGTTCAGCCAGTGGCGTATCGCCGGGTGAGGCTTCATCGACCAAGTCGTCGGCCACCCGGCAGAAGGCATAGAGCGCGATCGCAGCGGTTCGCACACGCAGCGGCAACAAGCGGCTGGCTGCAAAAAATGTTTTGGATCCACCTTGCATCATGGCCACGCAGGCTTGCAGGTCGTGCGAATCGAAGTCGAGTTCTTGCAGCACCACGGGTGCCGTGGGCTGATTGGCTGCAGGCGTGGCCACAGCGCTCAAGTGGGGTGCGCGCTCAGGCGTTGACATGGGGAACCACCGTTTCCAAGGCTTTGGCAGACATCAACACGCCCGGCACCCCTGCACCGGGGTGGGTGCTGGCGCCCACCACAAACAGGCCCGGCACATCTTCGCTGCGGTTGTGCGGACGGAACCACGCGCTTTGCAGCAGCAGCGGCTCTAGGCCAAAGCCCGCGCCTTTGTACGACCACAAGTTGTCCTGAAAATCCTGTGGTGTGCTGACTTTGCTGGTCACGATGCAGTCGCGCAAACCGGGCAACACGCTGGCCTCCAGGCTTTCGGCAATGGCTGCGCGGTAGGTCTCGGCAAAGGC
>DAISXI010000141.1:0-3741 GCA_036825935.1 Hydrogenophaga sp. | reverse complement strand
TTCAAGAAGCAGCAAAAGCACACCGCCTTGGCCGATGTGCACGAATCCATCGACGAATTGGTGCATTACAGGACCCATTTTTTGAGCTTGTGACACCGGGGTTTCATGACGGCGCTGTGACATCTTTGTGACAAAATAGCGCCCTTATTTGAGACCCCCTCATGACCAAAAAATCCACCTCAGCCTTTGTTCGTCGGTATGAAGACGTGTTGCAACTGGGCGCTGCCTTGTTGTTTTTGCTCCTCGTGGCGGTCTACGCATCGGTGTATGGCGCGTCATTGACGGGTTTGTCTTCCGCATCGGTGGGCTTGCTGGTGGTGGCTGCGGTGGTGGGTGGCTACATGGCCATGAACATCGGTGCCAACGACGTGGCCAACAACATGGGGCCGGCCGTGGGTTCGGGCGCCCTGACCATGGGTTGGGCCATCACCATCGCTGCGGTCTTTGAAGCTTTGGGCGCGATCGTGGCCGGCGGCGAGGTGGTGGGCACGATCAAGGGCGGCATCATCGATGCCAAACAACTCTCCGACCCGGCCCTGTTCGCCAACGTCATGCTCGCGGCCTTGCTGGCCGGGGCCTTGTGGTTGAACTTGGCCACCGCCTTGGGCGCGCCGGTGTCCACCACGCACTCGATCATCGGTGCCGTCATGGGTGCGGGCATTGCCGCTGGCGGTTGGGGCTTGGTGAATTGGTCCACCATCACGGCCATCGTGGCGAGTTGGGTGATCTCTCCGCTCATGGGCGGTGCGATCGCGGCCGTGTTTTTGTACCTCATCAAACGCAGCGTGACCTACCGCAACAGCAAAACCGAGGCCGCGGCCAAGGTGGTGCCGGTGCTCATCGCCGTCATGGTCTGGGCTTATGCGACCTTCATGTTCACCAAGGGTTTGGGACAGCTCTACAAACTGAGCTTGGGCACGGCGATCTTGGCCGGTGCTTTGATCGCTTTGGCGACTTGGTGGCTGGTGCGCGGTCCGGTGTCTGCTGCGGCCCAGCGGCAGGAAAACTCCAAACAGGGTGTCAACGCCTTGTTCATTTGGCCCCTGATCTGTTCGGCCGCCTTGCTCAGCTTTGCGCACGGCGCCAACGACGTGGCCAACGCCATCGGCCCATTGGCGGCGATTTACGAAGCGGTCAAAGAAGGCGCTGTGGCCACCAAGGCCGCCACGCCCTTGTGGATCATGGTGCTGGGGGCTTTGGGTTTGGCCGTGGGCTTGGCGCTGTATGGCAGCCGCCTCATCCGCACGGTGGGAAAAGAGATCACCGAGCTCGACAACATGCGCGCCTACTCGATCGCCATGGCCGCCACCATCACGGTGATCGTGGCCTCGCATTACGGCATGCCGGTTTCCACCACCCACATCACGATTGGTGCGGTGTTTGGCGTGGGCTTTTTGCGCGAATTGCTCAAGGTCAACTACGCCAAGATGGAGCAAACGGTGTTTGCGGGTCACCCCGGAGATGACCGAGAGGAGGTCGAGGCCTACCTCAAGCGTTTTGAAATCGCTGAAGTCGGTGAGAAAAAGCGCATGCTCGCCGAGATGAAGCAACGCGCCAAAGCCCACAAAATAGCCGGGGGTGCCGTGTTGGCCAAAGACGAGCGCAAGGCCTTGAAGAAAGCCTACAAAAAAGAACTCGTCAAACGCTCGACCGTGCTGCGCATCGTGGCGGCTTGGATCATCACCGTGCCGGCCACCGCCCTGATGGCGTCGGGCCTGTATTTCTTGGTCTCGGCCATCGTGGGATGAACCTTTTGACGCCCAGCGTCAAAAAGTTCTAGGGTTTTCCCTGAAAACCTGACATAATCTGAGGCTGCGCAGGCAACTGCGTTTTTTGTGCATCCGCCTCATACTCTGAAGCCCTGATGCCGCTGGCGAATGCAAGCAGCGGCCCTCGACAACCCCGCTGGTGATGTCGAAGATCAATATAGGGCCTGCGTCCCGGCCTGCGGCTTGTCCCGCGCTGTTGCGTTCTTCGTTTGTGGTTGATGTTTTTGATAGAACCACGAACGAAGCGGCCCGATGCCCGCTCCCCCGGTTGACCCGCGGGGCGCTGGCCCGTTCTGCTTTGCTCGAACTGTGGCGTTTGAAAACGCCCAAGGATCGAACATGACTGAACTTATCTATTCCGACGCCCCCGAGGCGATCCACACCCCCATCACCGACGCTGCTGAAGCCGTGGTCCTCTTGGCCACCGATGAAGAAGCTGCACCCGCCGTGCCCGCAGGTCCCAACGGCTTTGAACTCTTGGGCCTGGCCCCTGAGTTGGTCAGCGCCGTGGCCGAAATGGGCTTTGTCCAGCCCACAGCCGTGCAGCTCAACACCATCCCCAAAGCGATGGTGGACGATGGCGGCGAACAGCGTTACGCCGACTTGCTGGTCTCCAGCCAAACCGGCAGCGGCAAAACCGCCGCCTTCTTGTTGCCCGTCTTGCACACCTTGCTCAAGCAGCAGCAAGATGAAGAGCGCCAAGTGCGCGAAGAGCAAGAACGCTTGGTCGCCGAGGCTTTGGCCCGCGGCGAAGAAGCCCCCAAGCGCCCCAAGCGCAAAGACCCCACCAACCCCCGCCACTTCAAAGCACCCACGCCCGGTGCCTTGATCCTGTGCCCCACACGCGAACTCGCCCAACAGGTGGCCAACGACGCCATCGACTTGGTGCGCCATTGCCGCGGCCTGCGCATCGCCAGCGTGGTCGGTGGCATGCCTTACCAGCTGCAAATCGCCAAGCTGCAAAACGCCAACCTCGTGGTGGCCACGCCCGGTCGTTTGCTCGACTTGCAGCGCTCGCAACAACTCAAGCTCGACCAAGTGCGTTTCTTGGTCGTTGACGAAGCCGACCGCATGCTCGACCTGGGCTTCTCCGACGACTTGGCCGAAGTCAACCAGCTCACCATCGACCGCCGCCAGACCATGATGTTCAGCGCCACGTTCGCGCCGCGCATCCAACAACTGGCCATGCGCGTCATGCACGACAACGGCAAGCACGTTCAGAAAATCCAGATCGACAGCCCACAAGAAAAACACGCCAGCATCAAGCAGGTGCTGTTCTGGGCCGACAACGCACACCACAAGCGCAAGCTCTTGGACCATTGGTTGCGCGACACCACCATCAACCAAGCGATTGTGTTTGCCAGCACCCAAATCGAGTGCGATGGCTTGGCCAACGACTTGCAACAAGAAGGCTTCTCCGCCGTTGCTTTGCACGGTGCTTTGAGCCAGGGCATGCGCAACCGCCGCCTCATGGCCCTGCGCAATGGCCAAGTGCAAATCTTGGTGGCCACCGACGTGGCCGCTCGTGGTATTGACGTGCCCACCATCACCCACGTCTTCAACTTCGGCTTGCCGATGAAGGCCGAGGACTACACCCACCGCATTGGCCGCACGGGCCGCGCCGGTCGCAATGGCTTGGCCGTGACCTTTGCCGAGTTGCGCGACCGCCGCAAGATCGGTGACATCGAAAACTTCACGCGCCAGCGCATCACCGTGGAAACCGTGGCGGGTTTGGAGCCGCAACAACGCCCACCCCAGCCCGCCCACTTCGCCAAGCCCGGTGGCCGTGGTGACGACCGCTTCGGTGGCGAGCGTCGCTTTGGCGGCGACAAGCCCCGTTTCGGTGGCGACAAGCCCCGTTTTGAAGGTCGTCCAGAAGGCCGATTCGAAGGCCGTGGCGGCGATCGCACCGAGAACCGATTCGAAGGCCGTCCCGCCGCGCCTCGCGTTTGGGGCGATCGTCCCGAAGGCG
>DAISXI010000140.1:0-3747 GCA_036825935.1 Hydrogenophaga sp. | reverse complement strand
CGAGGTCGAGCACCAAGGCGCGGCCATCGGCCAAGCGCAGCGCGGCCTCGAAGCTCTCGGCCAAGCGCTGACGCAGCGGGTTGGGCGTGCCGTCTTCGGACACCTCGTGGCGCACCTTGAGGCGGTCGATCACCACGTCGATGTTGTGTTTTTCGGTTTTCTTCAGCGTGGGCAAGGCGTCGGCCTCGACCACTTGGCCGTCGACCCGAAAGCGCACAAAGCCTTGCGCTTGCATCTGCGCAAACAAGTCAAGGTATTCGCCTTTTTTCTCGCGCGCCACGGGTGCCAGCACCATCAAACGGGTTTGGTCGGGCATGGCCAACACGGCGTCCACCATTTGCGCCACGCTTTGCGCGGCCAAGGGCAGGTCGTGTTCGGGGCAGTGCGGTGTGCCGGCGCGGGCGAAGAGCAAACGCAGGTAGTCGTGGATTTCGGTGACCGTGCCCACGGTGGAGCGCGGGTTGTGGCTGGTGGCTTTTTGCTCGATGGCGATCGCCGGTGCCAAGCCCTCGATCAGGTCCACATCGGGCTTGTCCATCAACTGCAAAAACTGCCGCGCATAGGCCGACAAACTCTCCACGTAACGGCGCTGGCCTTCGGCGTACAGCGTGTCAAAAGCCAAACTCGATTTGCCCGACCCCGACAAGCCGGTGATCACCACCAAAGCGTGTTTGGGGATGTCGAGGTCGATGTTTTTGAGGTTGTGCGTGCGCGCACCGCGCACCGACAAAACGGTGCTGGGCAACACAGGGCGCGAGGGCATCATGGGGTTCACGGGGTGTGGGCCGGCTGTGGGCCGGCGCGTTCAGGGCAACCGAGCATGATAAGCCCTGCACCGCCGTGGCGCACAATGGTGTTTTGTCTTTGTTGCCTTGCCCTTGTCTGCGTCCACCGAGCCCACCCACCCCCACGATTTCCGCATGACCGGCACCGAGCGGCGCGCCAGCGCCTCTTTGGCGGCCATTTTTGCCTTGCGCATGCTCGGTTTGTTCTTGGTGCTGCCGGTCTTCGCCCTGGAAGCCTCGCGCCTGCCCGGGGGCGATGACGCCACCCGCGTGGGTTGGGCCATGGGCCTGTACGGTCTGACACAAGCGCTGCTGCAAATCCCCTTTGGCGTGGCCTCGGACCGCTGGGGCCGCAAGCCCACCATCGTGGTGGGTTTGTTGGTCTTTGCTTTGGGCAGCGCCGTGGCCGCTGGGGCGCCCGACCTGACCTGGCTCGCTGTGGGCCGTGCCTTGCAGGGCGCGGGCGCGATTTCGGCGGCCGTGACCGCCTTCTTGGCCGACGTCACCCGCGACGGCGTGCGCACCAAAGCCATGGCCATCATCGGCGGCAGCATCGCGCTGATGTTCGCCACCTCCTTGGTGCTGGCGCCGCTCTTGGCGGCGCTGGTGGGTTTGTCGGGCATCTTTGCCCTGACCACGGGCTTGGCCTTGTTGGGCATCGCGGTGGTGATCTGGTGGGCCCCGCCCGAGCCGGTGATTGAAGCGCCCGGCGCCCAGCGCCCCCGCACCGATTGGGGCGTGGTGCTGCGCGACCCCGCTTTGTTGCGCCTGAACTTGGGCGTGTTCGTGTTGCACGCCGTGCAGCTGGCCATGTGGATGGCCGTGCCCGCCATGCTGGTGCAGGCCGGGCTGAGCCAGCCCGAGCACTGGCGCGTCTACCTGCCCGCGGTGCTGGTGTCGCTCTTGTTGATGGGCGGCTTGCTGTTCCCGATGGAGCGGCGCGGGCGTTTGCGCGGCGCGTTTTTGTTCGCGGTGGCGCTCTTGGTCTTGGTGCAGTTGGCGCTGTGGGCCTTGGTGCAACCGGGGGCCGCGCCCTCGGTGTGGACCCTGGGCGGGGTACTGCTGTTGTTTTTCACGTCGTTCAACATGCTGGAAGCCTCGCAACCGAGCTTGGTCTCGCGCTTGGCGCCTGCGGCAGCGCGCGGCGCGGCGCTGGGGCTGTACAACACGCTGCAGTCGCTGGGCTTTTTTGTCGGCGGCGCGCTCGGCGGCTGGTTGGTCCATGCCCACGGCCCCAGCGGTTTGTTTGTGGTGTGCGCGGTGGCGGCCTTGTTGTGGCTGGTCGTGGCCTGGCCCATGAGCGCCCCCGCTCGCTCCCCCGCTTGAGCACCGCCGCGCGCCCAGCCCGGCTTTGCACTTGCGGCACAATGTCAACCAACTTCTTTTCAAAGGACACCCACCATGGCATCCGTCAACAAAGTCATCCTCGTCGGCAACTGTGGCCGTGATCCCGAAATCCGTTACCTGCCTTCGGGCCAGGCCGTGGCCAACATCAGCATCGCCACGTCCAGCCGCCGCAAAGACAAAAACAGCGGCGAAACCATCGAAGACACCCAGTGGCACCGCGTCACCTTCTATGACCGCTTGGCCGAGATCGCCGGTGAATACGTCAAAAAAGGCCGCCCCGTGTACGTCGAAGGCCGCTTGAAGTACGGCACCTACGTCGACAAAACCACCGGCGTGGAAAAGAACACCGTGGACATCATCGCCACCGAACTGCAACTGCTCGGCGGCCGTGAAGGCATGGGCGGCCCCAGCGGTGGTGGCGAAGATGGCGGTGGCTACAGCCGCCCCGCGGCCGCCGCGCCCCGCGCGCCCGCAGCCCCTCGCCAAGCGCCCGCTGCGGCCCCCGCCCAAGCGGCTCGCCCCGCCAGCGGCTTTGACGACATGGACGACGACATCCCGTTCTAAAGCGTCAGCCCAGCGGCTCAGCGCCGCTGGTAGGTCAGCATCCGCCCCCGGTAATCGGCCTGCCCCGTCGGGCTGGAGCGGTGCAAAAACACCTCACTCATCTCAAAACCCCAGTGCCGCATGTGCCGGTGAAACGCCGGCCGGTTGGCGCGGTTGGGGTCGACCACCCAGACCTCGGCGCTCTCGGCGCAGTGCTGGTCAATGAAGTGCGCCAAGGTGCCTTGCTCGTCGCGCTCGTACAGCACGTCGCTGGCGATCACCAGGTCAAAACGCCCCGTCACCCGCGACTCAAACGCACCCCACTGACCGTGCTCGAAGGGCATCGGCCCTAAGCCATTGAGGCGCAGGTTCTCGGCCAAAAACGCAGCGGCCAAGGGGTGGCAATCGCTGGCGGTGACGTTGGCCCCCAAGCGGTGCCCCACCAAAGACGCCAGCCCCAAACCACAGCCCAGCTCCAGCACCCGTTCGGGGCGCACGGCGCGCTGGCCCAAGCGCTCGGCCAAACACAGGCCCGAGGGCCAGAGCAAACCAAACAGCGGCCACATGGCCGACGAAATGCCCCGATCGGCCGCCAAGTTCAGCGGGTCGTGGAACTGTTGAAGGTTGAGCAAAGACCGAATCTGCAAGTCGGCCACGCCGGCAATCGCGACCGCTGTTTGCTGGGTGAGGTATCCGGGCACAGGGGCAATCGACGACCCGCACGGGGTGTGCTGGAGTCACTCACTGTAGCGCATGGTGAATGTCTCGACGCAATGCCTACTTATACTGGTGTGATGTTCCAATACCTCACCGTCCCCGTCACCGCCTTTGCCCAAAACTGCTCCATCGTCTGGTGCGACGAAACCATGGACGCCGCGGTCATCGACCCCGGTGGTGACTTGGATGTGTTGTTGGCCGAGGTGGCGCGTTTGGGCGTGACGCTCAAGGCCATTTGGCTCACGCACGCGCACATCGACCACGCCGGTGGCGTGGGTGAGTTGGCCAGTCGTTTGGGCTTGCCCATCGTGGGGCCGCACCCGGGCGATCAGTTTTGGATCGACGGCCTGCCGCA
>DAISXI010000139.1:0-3836 GCA_036825935.1 Hydrogenophaga sp. | reverse complement strand
TCGGTCCACTTGCGGGTTTCCAGTTCTTTTTTCCACGCGTCGGACTTGACGATCTGGGTCACCAAGTTCGTCAAAGCGGTCGTCTGAGCTGCGCTCAAACCGGGGCCTGCAAACACACCGCGCCAGTTGGCCATGTTCACCTTCAGACCCAGTTCGGTCATGGTGGGCACGTCCACGCCTGGGATGCGGCGGCTGCCGGAGGTGGCCAAGGCGATCATCTTGCCTGCCTTGATCTGCTCTTCGAATTCGGAGTAACCAGAAATACCGGCCGTGACCTGACCACCCAAAATGGCGGCGTTGGCAGGGCCACCACCAGCGAATGCGACGTATGCGGCGTCCTTGGGGCTGCGGCCCAAGGCTTGGATCATCATGCCCAAGATCAGGTGGTCGGTACCGCCGGCACTGCCACCGGCCACGGACACGGCTTTGGGGTTGGCCTTGAGGGCATCGGTCAGCTGCTTCCAGGTCTTGATCGAACCGGAGGCGGGGACCACCACCACGCCAGCCTCTTCGGTCAGGCGAGCGATGGGGGTCACGTCCTTCATGGTCACGGGGCTCTTGTTGGCGATGGCCGCGCCGACCATGACCGAACCACCCACCATCAACGCATTGCCTTGGCCCTTGCGCTGGTTCACGAAACGGGGCAGGCCCACCATGCCGCCAGCACCGCCGACGTTTTCAAATTGCATGGCGCCAACCAAGCCGGCGGCAAGGGCTGCACGCTCCAAAGAACGGGCTGTGCCATCCCAACCGCCGCCCGGGGCTGCGGGCACAAACATGTTGATGGCGTCGAACAAGGGTTTGGCTTGTGCCCAAGCGGGCAAAGCCAAGCTGGCGCCGCTCATGGCGCTGAGTTTGATGAAGTCGCGTTTGGTGAATTGCATGGAGGGTCTCCTGTGTCAGAATTTGAAAGTCCAGCCAACCGGCGCTCATCGCCATTGGTGTTGGGATTGTTGGTCAAGGGCTGCTGCATTGGCTGTCAATTGGCTTTCAAAAGATGCTGGTAAATACCCTGAGTCCCCGAGTGCTGTTGGTCGAAGACACCCCCGAGCTGGCCTTGTGGGTGGGCACGGCCTTGCGGCAAGCGGGCATGGATGTGTCGTTTGCCCAAGATGGTTGGCAGGCTCAGAAGTGGTTGACCCCACAACATGGTTTTGACGTGGTGGTCCTAGACGTGCAAATTCCTGGGCCCGATGGCTTGGCGGTGTTGCAGCAACTGCGACAAGCTGGAGACGAGGTGCCGGTGTTGATCCTCACCGCCCGCGCCGGGGTGCCCGACCGTGTGCAAGGCCTGAATTTGGGGGCCGATGATTACCTGACCAAGCCGTTCGAGCTGGCCGAACTCGAGGCCCGTTTGGCGGCCTTGTTGCGTCGCCAAGGCCGCCAACGTTCGGGTTTGTTGATGTTGGGTGATTTGAGTTTGGATGCGCAAGGCGAGGTGCGCTGGCGCACCGAGCCATTGCCCCTGACCAAACGCGAAACGGCTGCCTTGCGCGAATTGCTCACCTCGGCCAACAAAACCTTGAGCAAAGACCGGCTGCACCGGGCGGTGTTCAGTGATGAGGACGCGGGCCTGGACGCGGTGGAGGTGTTGATCCACCGCCTGCGCAAAAAGCTGGAACAACACACCCAATCCACGGTGTGCATCACCACATTTCGTGGTTTGGGCTACATGCTGACCCTGTCCAAAACATGAAACCCACGGATTGGTCATCGGCCTCCTTGCGCCGACGCTTGTTGGTCTGGTTGCTCTTGCCTTTGATCGTGTTGATCGCGCTCAACGCGTGGTGGACCTATGGGCGCGCGGTGCAAGTGGCCGATGAGGCGCACGACCGGTCTTTGTACCTCGCCACCCGCACCTTGGCCGAAGAGTTGCAATGGATCGATGGTGCTTTGCGCTTGGATGTGCTCAAGGGTGCCGGCTACTTGTTTGAGAACCACACGGGCGCTCGTTTGTTCTACCGCATCGACAGCGACGATGGACGATTCTTGGCGGGCAACCCCGAGGTGCCCTTGCTGATGCCCAAATCGATCCAAGCGGTGAAATTTTTTGCCTTGGTGGATTTTGACGATGGTGTGTACCAGGGCGAGACGGTTCGTGTGGCCCGATTGGTTCACGTGGTCGGCAGCACGACCGCATCACCGCCCGTGGTGCAAATCACCGTCATTGAAACCCGAGAGGTCCGCGACCAGCTCATCGCCCAAGTGTTGCGGGAAACCTTGGTGGGACAAGCCTTGGTGCTCTTGGCCGCGGCCGTCTTGGTGGTCGTGGGCGTGCAACGCGGCATTCGTCCGCTGGAGGCGTTTCGCCGCCGCTTGGCCAACCGAGCCGAGGACGATTTCTCCCCCATTGAGCTGCCGCAAACCCCCAAAGAACTCCAGCCGCTGATCGACACACTCAACGCCCATGTGGCCCGACTGGGACGCTTGATCGGCATTCGAAAGCGTTTTCTGGACAACGCTGCGCACCAGATTCGAACGCCCTTGACCATTTTGAAAACCCAAGCCGATTTGCTCCTGCGTGGCCAAAGCGGCGCCGACCAAACCACGCTGATTCAGGCCATTCACCGCACCGCGGGCGATGCGGCCCGTTTGTCGGAGCAGTTGCTGGCCTTGACACAGGTGGAACACGCGGGCGAGATGCAACGCTGGGAGCCCGTGGATCTGGTCGCCTTGGCCCAATCGGTGACCGAGGCCCGGTTGCTACAAGCCCACGAACGTGGCGACGATTTGGGTTTTGAATCTTCGGTGGCCCACTGCGTCGTTCAGGGGGTGCCGCTGCTGCTCAGCGAAGCCTTGGGCAACCTCATCGACAACGCCATGGTGCACGGCGGCGCTGGCGTGCGCATCACGGTGCGCGTGGGGGCTGACGGTTTTGAAGTGGAAGACAACGGTCCGGGCATTGCGCCCGAGCACCAAGCGCACGTGTTCGAGCGTTTTTACCGCGGCGCATCGGACCCCAGCATCAAAGGCAACGGGCTGGGCTTGGCCATCGTGCGAGAGATTGCGCTTCAGCACCAAGCCGAGTGTTCGGTTCACAGCCCCGTGTCAGCGCAGCGCGGCACCCGCATGCGCATGACCTGGCCCGCCACCCAAGCATAGAAAGACACCATGGACGTATGGATCAGCGAAGTCGGGCCACGCGATGGCCTGCAGTCCATCGGCACCGTCATGCCCACCGAGGCCAAGTGCCGATGGGTCGACGCGCTGGCCGCATCCGGCCTGCGCGAAATCGAGGTGGGTTCTTTTGTATCGCCCAAGCTGCTGCCGCAAATGGCCGACACCGCGCAGGTGGTGCAGCACGCCAGGCGTCACGCGGGTTTGCGCGTAATGGCCTTGGTGCCCAACCTGCAAGGGGCAGTGGCCGCGCTGGCCGCGGGCGTGCACAAAATCACCGTGCCGGTCTCGGCCAGCGAGGCGCATTCCTTGGCCAATGTGCGCAAGACCCATGAGCAGATGCTGGCCGAGTTGCGCGCCGTGGTGCAGCGCGTGCGTGAGCACAACGCGGCGCACCCTGGTGCGGCGGTGGGCGTGGAGGTGGGGCTGTCCACCGCTTTTGGCTGCACCTTGCAAGGCGGGGTGCCCGAAGACGGCGTGATCCGTTTGGCCGTGGCGTGCGCCGAGGCCGGGGTGGACGAAGTCGGTTTGTCCGACACCACCGGCATGGCCCACCCGGCGCAGGTGCGGCGTTTGTTTCAACGCTTGTTCGCCGAGCTGGGTGATCGCGCCGGCGCGGCCCACCTGCACAACACGCGGGGTTTGGGGCTGGCCAATGCGCTGGCTGCGCTCGATGTGGGCGTGCGCGCGTTCGACAGCTCACAAGGGGGCTTGGGCGG
>DAISXI010000138.1:0-3880 GCA_036825935.1 Hydrogenophaga sp. | reverse complement strand
GGCGCGCTTTTTGATGATGGCAAACATCAGCTCTTGTTTGCGCATGCGGCCGGTGTTCTCGATTTCGAGGGCCTCGGCCTGCTTGAGGACTTCAGACACGTGCAGTGCCTTGAGTTCGTTGAGGTGCATTTAAATCACTCCTAGGAGGAGTCAAGTCAGGAATCGGGGGGGAGTGCGTTCATGGCCACTGGGTGGGGGCTCAAACGCTGTGGGTTGACCGACCGTGAGACAGGGCCAACAAAAATTGATTATGACAGGAAAAAATAGGGGACGTTGGACACACACAGTCCTGCTGTGCGTGTGACCTGTTCTTCAAGCCAGTTGTTGGTCGATGAAGGCGGTGAGTTGCGCCTTGGTCAGGGCGCCCACTTTGGTCGCGGCGATCTGGCCGTCTTTGAACATGATCAAGGTGGGGATGCCACGGATGCCGAATTTGGCGGGCACGTCACGGTTGTCGTCCACGTTGACCTTGGCCACCTGTATCTTGCCCTGGTAAGCGCCGGCGACTTCGTCCAGGATGGGGGCGATCATTTTGCAGGGACCACACCACTCAGCCCAGAAGTCCACCAACACCGGTGCGGTGGCATCCAGCACGTCGGCTTGGAAGCTGGCATCGGATACGTGTTTGATCAGGTCGCTCGCCATGATTCATCCTAAAAACGTTGAACAAGGAGGTTACAGTTTGCGCTCAACCTTGAGCCGTGTAGGTCCAAGTGTGCAATGACCGCATTGTGACAGAAACCCCCAGAACATGACGACCGCCGCCAAGCCCGCCCACGATCCCTTTGCCTTGGACCTGGCGCACCCGACCCAGCGTCAATGGCAGCGCTGCCTTCGGGCCTTGAGCGAGTGGATGTCGACCAAGGGCATCAACCCCGCGCGAACCGTGGTGTTGGTGCCTTACGCACAACTCATGAACGAAGCCCGCCTTGCTTGGGCCCAAGTTCACCCCTCAGGCTTTGTGCCCCAGTTTGTGACCACCCGCCAGTGGGCCAGCAGCGCGCAAGCTTTTGAGCCCGGCAGCATGGACTTCAGTGGCGATTGGGCCAGAGATGCTTGGGTGGCTCAGGCTTGGGTCCTGAGGACAGCCCAAACGAACATGGCCTCGGGCATGTCCGCGGTCATGGCCAGCCGGCTGATGGAGTCGACCCAACAGGTGGCGGCCTTGGCCGCGGCGGTGCCGCCTGAGGAGCGACCCGATTGGGGGCCGGGCGTGCAAGCCCGCTGGCCGGCCCTGCCGCCGAGTCTGCAATGGGAATCTTGGTTGGCGCAATTGGCCTTGTTGTGGGCTGGCTCATCTTCATACGCCACCGATGTGTTGTGGGGGCCGAGCATGGCGCCGGGTGTGTGCACCGACGCCTTGGTGGTGCTCAGCGGTTTGCAGCCCGACCCTTTGACCGAGGCCTTGCTCCACCGTTGGGGGGAGCGGGCCACTCAGCTCCCCTTGTGGGCAGAAGTGCCCGCCGTCATCCCAGCCCAAGGCCACGCGTGTGAGGACGCCGAAGACGAGGCCCAGCGCGCGGCGGCCTGCGTGGTGCGTCACCTCAACGCAGGGCGCTTGCCCGTGGCCTTGGTGGCCAACGACCGTTTGCTCACGCGCCGCGTCAGCGCTTTGCTCCAAGCCCAGTCGGTGGTGTTGCGCGATGAAACGGGTTGGATGTTGTCGACCACCCGGTCGGCGGCGGCACTCTTGGGGCTCTTGCGCGCCGCCGCGCCACTGGCCCGCATGGACGAGGCCTTGGATTGGTTGAAAAGCGCGCCGGCCTATGCGCCCGGACAGGTCATGGTCTTGGAGCAAGGCGCTCGCCGTCACCGTTGGGGGTCGGCCCATGCGGCCATGCTGGCTGCGCCCGAGCGCTGGCCAGAAGGGGCCATGGCCTTGTTGCAAGGTTTGCAAGCACCACGCGCCTTGGACCAATGGCTGCAAGACTTGGCCAGCGCGTTGGAGGCCTGTGGCCTGTGGTCGGTGTTCTCACACGACAGTGCGGGACAGTCGCTCTTGCGTGCTTTGCGTTTGTCGCCCGGTGCAGGACAAGAGTTGCTGGAGTTGGCCGAGGCCGCTGCAGCGGTCGCGGGCACCCAGCGCCGACACCAAACGCTGTCTCTTCCGGCCTTCACGGCTTGGGTGCGCGATGTCTTGGAGTCCACCCGGTTCGCGCCGCCGCGCCAAGCCGACGCCTCGGTGGTGGTCTTGCCCATGGCCCAGTTGCTCGGGCGCACCTTCGCCGCGGTGGTGGTGCCGGGCTGTGACGAGCTCAACCTCAACCCCAGCCCGGACGTGCCCGGTCAGTGGACCTTGGCCCAGCGCGAGGCCTTGGGTTTGCCCTCACGCGCCGACTTGGCGCAGACGGCCTTGGCCGCTTGGCGGGTGGTGCTCGGGCAAGCGCACGTGGATGTGCTGTGGCGCACCCAAGACGGGGGCGACGTGCGTTTGCCCAGTCCGTGGGTCTTGGCCGCGCAGCGCCAATCTGCGTTGCTGGAAGGCGAAGACCCACGGGTGACCTGGGTGGGCGACTTGCGCGTGGCGCCACCACCCACGCCCACGGGGCAAGGCCTGTTGCCCGAGACCCTGTCGGCCAGCGCCTACCAAGACTTGCGCGACTGTCCCTACCGGTTTTTTGCTTTGCGTGCGCTGCGCTTGAGCGTGCCCGACGAGCTGGAGGCCCAACCCGATGCGCGCGACTGGGGCAATTTTTTGCACCGCACGCTCAAGGCCTTCCACGAGTCCCGGGGCGACGCCCGCCCGGGCAAAGATGCCGACCGCGACGCACTGGAGCGCTGCGCACAAGCCACCTTGGCCGACATGGGTTTGGCCCACACCCCCGGTTTTGTGCCGTACCTGGCCGTTTGGCCGGCGGTGCGGGAGGGTTACTTGGCTTGGTTGCCGGGCCACGAAGTGCTGGCCACGTTTGACCGCGCCGAGACACGCCTGACGGCCTTGGCCGGCCCTTACACCATGGTGGGTGAACTCGACCGCATCGACCGGGTGCTCAGCGACGGGGTGATGGTCGATTGGGTCATGGACTACAAGTCCGAGCGGCCCGAGAAAACCCGCCAGCGCGTGAAACATCCTTTTGAAGACACGCAGCTTGCCTTTTACGCCGCGCTGCTGCCCGACGGGCCTTTGCGCGCGGGCTACCTCAGCTTGAGCGACGGACGCACACAAGGGCTCGAGAAGGCCACCGCCATGGTGGAGCAAGAGGACATCGAAGCGGCCCGAGACGCACTGATCGCCGGCGTTCAAGCCGATCTGGACCGCATCGAACAAGGCCACGCCTTGCCGGCTTTGGGCGAGGGCGCGGCGTGTGAACACTGCCGCGCGCGCGGCCTGTGCCGAAAAGACTTTTGGGAGACACCGGCATGAGCGCCGCATTTCAAATCAATGGCCGTGCCGTGCCGGTGGCCGAGTTCTACGCGCGCGCCTGTGACCCCCAGCGCTCGGTGGCCGTGGAGGCGTGTGCGGGCGCGGGCAAGACCTGGATGTTGATCGCGCGCATCGTGCGCGCTTTGCTCGAAGGCTGCGAGCCGCAAGACATCTTGGCGATCACCTTCACCAAAAAAGCCGCCGCCGACATGCGCAAGCGTTTGGGCGAAGCCTTGGCCGAGTTCGAAGACATGGGCGAGGCCCAAGCGCTGCAGGCCTTGAAGGACCGCGGTGTGCCCGAGCATCAAGCCAGCGTGTGGGTGCAGCCGGTGCGCGAACTCGCCGCCCGGGTCTTGGCCAGTGGCCGCCCCGTGCAGGTGCGCACCTTCCACAGCTGGTTCGGCGCACTCTTGCGTAACGCCCCGGTGTCGGTGGTGCAAGCGCTCAAGTTGCCGCTGCAGTACGAGTTGCTCGAAGACGATGGCAAGGCCATCCCGCTCTTGCTGCCGCTCTTTT
>DAISXI010000137.1:0-3899 GCA_036825935.1 Hydrogenophaga sp. | reverse complement strand
AAGGCGGCTTTGGGCAAGGCGTTGAACGCGGTCATCAGGGGATAAACCGCGGCGTAGGCCATGCGAGAGCTGCCGATCAAAAAGCCCAGCAACACACCCACCGCGATGGCGATGCCAAAGCCCACCATGGTCACCCAAAAGGTGCGCCAAGCATGGCCCATGATGACCTCTTTGAACTCCAGCGTTTGGTTCCAGATGCGCGAGGGGCTGGGGAATATGAATTCCGAGACACCGAAGCCACGGGTGATCAGTTCCCAGATCGCCACGATGATGACCAACAACACCAGCGGTGACCAGCGTTCCATTGTTTTGCGTTTCATGCCGAGGTCCTCGCCTTCATTGGTTGATCACGGTGCCCGATTTGCGCATGGCGCCAATGTGGCCGCGCAACTCGTGAACGATCTCGGTGAACTCGGGGGTGTAGGTCACTTCGAGTTCGCGTGTGCGCGGGATCGGGATGTCGCGCTTGACCACGAATCGACCCGGGCTGCGACTCATGCAGTACACGGTGTCGGCCAAAAACACGCTCTCGCGCAAATCGTGCGTCACCAAAATCACGTTGAAACGCTGCGCTTCCCACAGGTCGCGCAGGGTGCACCAGAGCTCTTCGCGGGTAAACGCATCGAGGGCGCCAAACGGTTCGTCGAGCAAGAGCATCTTGGGCTCGTGGATCAAAGCCCGGCAAATGCTGGCGCGCTGCTGCATGCCGCCCGACAACTCCCAAGGGAATTTCTTCTCCATCCCACCCAGACCCACCGAGGCCAAGAGTTTGAGCGCTCGCTCCTCAAACTCCTTGCGCCGGTCTTTGAACTGGCTGCGGTAAGGCTCCACGATCTCCAAGGGCAGGAGCACGTTGTCGAGCGTGGTGCGCCAAGGCAAGAGCGACGGCGCCTGAAACGCCATGCCCGAGATTTTCAAAGGCCCGGTCACGGCTTGGCCATCGATGGTGATGGTGCCGCGACTGGGCATTTTCAGACCCGTGGTCAGCTTCATGAACGTGGACTTGCCACAGCCCGAGGGGCCCACGATGGCGATGAACTCGCCTTGTCGGACCTTCAGGTTGATGTCTTCGACCGCGAAGGTGTTCTGGGCCAACAACTCTTCGTTGTAGGCCAACCAAACTTGATCGAAATGGACGAAGGCATCGCCGGTGGTGCTGTTGTTCATACCGCTGTTCCTCTGCAGGTGGGTCGGTGGTTTATTTTTTGGCGGGCGGCAACACGTTGAGCTCGGCCTTGCTGGGCAGCATGGAACCGTTCCACAAGGCCGTG
The DNA here is from genome assembly GCA_036825935.1 of Hydrogenophaga sp. GTDB lineage: Bacteria > Pseudomonadota > Gammaproteobacteria > Burkholderiales > Burkholderiaceae_C > Hydrogenophaga. The sequence goes on along the minus strand of DAISXI010000137.1, from coordinate 2,628 downwards.
GCGTTGACCGGCGACTTGGTGGCGTAGGCTTGCGTCACTTCAGAAGCCATCTGGGTCAATCGCGGCATGTCCACTTGACCAAAACCTTCCCGACGGGCGTCGGGGCTGGCAATGACGGAGTCGATGGCCAATTGCAGTCGGCGGGTTTCCAGTGGCACGTTGATGATGCCGTCGCGGGCCTTGACGGTTTCAATGGTGGCCGCGGGGTTGGCCATGACTTCTTTGGCGCCTTTGGTGAAGGCCAACAAGAAGGCCTTGACCGCGGCTGGGTTCTCTTGGATCAGCTTGGGGTGCGCGATGATCACGTTGCCATAGAGCTTCACGCCATGATCGGCAAACGGCAAGATCACCACGTCTTCGGTTTTCACGCCGCGGGCTTCCAAGTTCAACAGCGAGGTGAACGAAAAACCAGTGATGGCATCGATGTCGCCACGCACCAACATGGTTTCACGCAGGGGTGGGTCCATGGAGGTCCAAGCAACGTTGGTCACTTTGTTGGCTTTTTCAAAAATGGGGAAGGCTTTGCGCCCCGAGTCGAACACCGGTGCGCCGAGCTTCTTACCGCTCAAGTCCGCGGGCTTGGTGATGCCGCTTTTCTTCAAGGCCAGCACGGCGGCGGGGGTGTTGTTGTAGACCATCATCACGGCCACGGGCTTGTTGGGCGTGTCGGGGTTGTTGGCGTGGAACTCCATGAGCGCGGCCAAATCGGCAAAGCCCATGTCGTAAGTGCCCGAAGCCACGCGAGTGACGGCGGCGGCAGAACCGGTACCCGCGTCGATGGAGACGTTCAAGCCCGCTGCTTTGTAGTAGCCCTTGGCTTCGGATTGCAAAAACAGGGCAGCAGGCCCTTCAAAGCGCCAATCGAGTTGGAACTTCACAGGGGTTTGGGCGTGGGCCGTGCCCACAAAGTTGACCGTGCACAGCAGGGCGGTGGCTTGAAGCAATTGGCGCTTGTTCATGGGTGACTCCTAAGGACAGGTTGATTTCAACGACGAAGGTTCGATGGGCCAGCGCCAACGCTGCTACCCACCTCGAAAACTCAGCAAGATCGGTGCCATCGCCCCGCCCCTGCGGACAGGATTGAACACATCTTTGTATACATTCTTAATGCGAACCCAATCCGTGCCTATCATGAGAAACCCTAGAAATTGGCACCAAATGCGTGCACAAATGCACCTTGGGGTGCGTTTTCAGGCCCTCAACAAATCCAGCAAGGTTCGCGACACCACCTGCGTCGCGCGCTTCAAGTCGGCCAGGTCGATGCGCTCGTCGGCGCGTTTGGCGTGGCTCTCCAGCACGGTACGGGGGCCGGCGCCGTAAATCACGCCGGGAATGCCGCGCTCCACGTACAGGCGCACGTCGGTGTAGAGCGGTGTGCCGATGGCGGGGATGGGCTCACCAAACACCTCGCCGCCGTGTTGCTGCAAAGCCTTGACCAGCGGCTGGTTGCCGGCCAGCGGCACCATGGCGCGCGAGAGCAGCAGGCGTTTGACATCGACGCTGATGTGCTGGCCGCCGCGCGGCGGCTTGAAGCTGGCCGCGGCTTGCGCGATGGTGCGGCGCAGGCTGGCTTCGACCTCGGTGGGGTCCTCTTCGGGGATCATGCGGCGATCCACCTTGAGCACCACCTTGCCGGGGATGACGTTGGTGTTGGTGCCGCCTTGGATCATGCCGACATTGAGGTAGGGGTGGGTGATGCCCTCGACCTGTGACGTCACCTTCAGGTAATCGGCGTTGAGCGCGTACAGCGCGTTCAAGATGTGGTTGGCGCCTTGCAAAGCGTCCACACCGCTGTCGGGGATGGCCGCGTGCGACATCTCGCCGTGCACCGTCACCTCGAGCTGCAAACAACCGTTGTGCGCCACCACCACTTGGTAGCTGAAACCGGCGGCGATCATCAGGTCGGGCTTGGTCAAGCCTTTGTCGAGCAACCAGCCCGGGCCGAGCTCGCCGCCGAACTCTTCGTCGTAGGTGAAATGCAGTTCGACGCCACCCTTCAAAGGCAAACCCAGTGATTCGAGGGCCCGCACCGCGAAGGTGAAAGTGGAGAAATCGCATTTGCTGACCGCGGTGGCGCGGCCGAACATCTGTCCGTTCTCAATCTCGCCGCCATAAGGCTCGTGACGCCAGCCTTCACCGGGTGGCACCACGTCACCATGGGCGTTCAGGGCAATGGTTTTGCCGCCATCGCCGTAGCGGCGGCGCACGATCAGGTTGGTGACGCTTTGCAAGCCCGCGGCCTGCACTTCAGCGGCCGGCACGGCATGACGCTCGGCGTCGAACCCCATGGGCGCGAGCAGCTCGGCGGTGCGCTCGGCATGCGGCGCGTTGTTACCCGGGGGTGTGTCGGTGGGCACGCGGATCAGCTCGCGCAAAAACGCGACCTGTTCGTCGAAGTGTTGTTCGACCCAAGCGTCGAGTTGTTGGTGGGCGTTCATGCGGTCTCCGTGGCGAGTTGGTTCAACAAATGGGCGAAAGCGTCGACAGCGAGTTGCATGTCGTCGCAGGTGGTGGATTCGAGCGGGTTGTGGCTGATGCCGGCGTTTTCACCGCGCACGAACAACATGGCTTGCGGCATGACTTCGTGCAGCTTCATGGCGTCGTGGCCCGCGCCGCTGGGCAGCTTGA
>DAISXI010000136.1:0-3939 GCA_036825935.1 Hydrogenophaga sp. | reverse complement strand
TGGTCAGCCGTGCCTTGCCGGCCCACGGCTTCACCGTGCTGTCCAACAAGCTCGGCTACCAACCCAAAAACCCCGTGGACCCCGCCAGCTTGAGCGCCGAGGCCTTGGCCGAAGTCGAAGCCTTCTTGGCCGCCATCGACGACAACGAAGACGTGCAAAACGTCTTCGCCGGTTTGAGCGGCTGAGAGGCCTCAGACCCTTCAGAGCTGGCGCAGCGTTTGCAGCAGGCGCTGTCCGGCCCGGCCGTCCACCGCCCAGCCCAAACGGGCTTGTTCGGCTTTGATGGCCGCACGGCTTTTCTCGCCCAAGGCGCCGTCCACTTCACCGATGTCGTGCCCGCGCATGAGCAGCAGCGTTTGCAGGCTGCGGCGATCGGCGCGTGAGAGGCCTGGGTCGTCGGTGGGCCACGCGGTGGCGAACGGCGGGCCGCCGCGCAAGCGGTCGGCCAAGTGCGCGATGGCCAAACCGTAACTCTCGGCGGCGTTGTAGCTGAACACCGCGTCGAAGTTGCGCATCACCAAAAACGCTGGGCCTTGTGGGCCCGCGGGGCGCATCAAGCCGGCTTTGGGCAGCTGGGCGTGCAGGGCGCTGCCGTCGATACGGCGCAAGTTCAGCTGTTGCCAATGATCCACGTCGCGCTTCACACGTCGGCCTTCGCCACTGTCGGGTACGGCACCTTTGGGCACCTGCACTTCAAAGCCCCAAACCTGAGCGTCTTGCCAACCGGCGCGTTGCAGAAAGTTGGCGGTCGAGGCCAAGGCGTCGGCGGTGTTGCCCATCAGGTCGGCGCGGCCATCGCCATCAAAGTCCACGGCCAAGCGCTCAAAGGTGGTGGGCATGAATTGGGTGTGACCAAAGGCACCGGCCCAGGAGCCCACGAACTGCTCGGCGGGGAAGTGACCCGCCTGAACGATGCGCAAAGCGGCGTAGAGTTCGCTGCGAAAAAACGCTTGGCGCCGGCCCTCGCACGACAAGGTGGCCAAGGCCTGCACGATGGGGAAGCGGCCAAAGCCTTGGCCGTAGTTGCTCTCCACGCCCCACACCGCCACCACCGTGGCGGGGTCCACGCCGTAGCGGGCGTGTACACGGCGCAGCACGTCGGCGTGTGTGGCCAGCATGGCTTGGCCCTGCGCCACGCGCTCTTCGTCCACCAACACCGCCAAGTAATCCCAAATCGGGGTGCTGAACTCGGGCTGCGTGTTGAGTGCCGCGACCGCGCGCGGCTCGGACATCAAGCCCGTGGTGTGTGTTCGCCAAGTGGCTGCACTCACGCCCGCTTGCCTGGCCGGGGCTTGAAGCTCGGCCAAACAAGCGCTCAAATCGCGGGGCGTTGGTGCCTGCGTCGCTGAGGCCACCATAGGGCTCAGCAACAGGGCTGTCCAAACCACAGCAGATGGGGTCCAAGCGCGCATGTCAACCGCCCATCAATTGAAAAACGACTTGGCCTTTTCAAACCAACCTTGGTCGTTCGGGCTGTGCTTGTGGCCGCCTTTTTTGAACGAATCGCCCAGCTCTTTGAGCAGCTTGCGCTGGTGCTCGGTGAGCTTGACCGGCGTCTCCACCGAGATGTGGCAGTACAGGTCGCCAGGGTAGCTGGCGCGCACCCCTTTGATGCCCTTGCCGCGCAAGCGGAAGGTTTTGCCGTGCTGTGTGCCTTCGGGGATGTCGATGGTGGCCTTGCCCGCGAGCGTGGGCACGTCGATCTCGCCGCCCAAGGCCGCCACCACCACCGAAACCGGCACTTGGCAGTGCAGGTCATCGCCGTCGCGCTCAAAAATGTCGTGCTTGTGCAGGCGGATCTCGATGTAGAGGTCGCCCGGCGGCCCACCGTTGGTGCCAGGCTCGCCGTTGCCCGTGCTGCGGATGCGCTGGCCATCGTCGATGCCCGAAGGAATTTTGATTTCCAGCGTTTTTTGGCGCTTGATCTTGCCCTGGCCATGGCAGGTGCCGCAGGGGTCGGGGATGACCTTGCCCGCGCCTTGGCAGTGCGGGCAGGTTTGCTGCACGCTGAAAAAGCCTTGGCGCATTTGCACCACGCCTTGGCCTTGGCAGGTTTGGCAGGTCTTGACGCTGGTGCCGGGCTTGGCGCCCGTGCCGTTGCAGGTCTCGCACGAATCCCACGAGGGGATGCGGATTTGGGCATCTTTGCCTGCGGCCGCTTCTTCGAGCGTGATGTCCATGGCGTAAGACAAATCGCTGCCACGGAACACTTGACGACCGCCGCGCTGTTGACCGCCGCGGCCGCCGCCAAAGATGTCGCCAAAAATATCGCCGAAGCTGCCGCCAAAACCCTCGGCACCACCGCCACCGGGGCCGCGCATATTGGGGTCCACGCCGGCGTGGCCATACTGGTCGTAAGCGGCTTTTTTCTCGGGGTCCGAGAGCATCTCGTAGGCCTCTTTGGCCTCTTTGAATTTTTCCTCGGCGGCCTTGGCCGCATCACCCTGGTTGCGGTCGGGGTGGTGCTTCATGGCAAGCTTGCGGTACGCCTTTTTGATCTCGTCGTCGGAGGCGTTTTTGGGCACGCCCAGCACGTCGTAAAAGTCTCGTTTGGCCATGGTGAAGTTTGGTCAGGTGTTTGAACACAAACGCCGCGTTGGGCCCCAAGGGCTCAACGCGGCGTGTCGAAAGGCGAGGGCGATCAGTCTTTTTTCACTTCCTTGACTTCGGCGTCGACCACGTCGTCGTCGTTGGCTTTGTTGCCACCGCTGGCCCCGCCGTCCGCGCCGGCTTGTGCGGCTTGTGCGGCTTGGCTGGCGGCGTAGACCTTCTCACCCAATTGCTGGCTCACCGTCATCAGGTGGGTGGTCTTGGTGTCGATGGCGTCTTTGTCGTCGTTGGGCAGCACCGATTCGAGGTCTTTGACCGCAGCTTCGATGGCGTCCTTCTCGGCCGCGTCGAGCTTATCACCGTGCTCGGTCAAGGACTTCTTCACGCTGTGCACCATGGCTTCGCCTTGGTTGCGCGCTTGCGCGAGTTCGACTTTTTTCTTGTCGTCGGCCGCGTTGAGTTCGGCGTCCTTGACCATCTGCTGGATCTCGGCTTCGGACAGACCCGAGTTGGCCTTGATGGTGATCTTGTTTTCTTTGCCGGTGCCCTTGTCTTTGGCGCCCACGTGCAAGATGCCGTTGGCGTCGATGTCAAAGGTCACTTCAATTTGTGGCGTGCCGCGCGCGGCGTTGGGGATGCCCTCGAGGTTGAACTCGCCCAAGGCTTTGTTGCCGGCGGCGATTTCGCGCTCGCCTTGGAACACCTTGATGGTCACCGCAGGCTGGTTGTCTTCGGCGGTCGAGAACACCTGGCTGAACTTGGTGGGGATGGTGGTGTTCTTCTGGATCATCTTGGTCATGACGCCGCCCATGGTCTCGATGCCCAAGGACAGCGGGGTCACGTCGAGCAGCAACACGTCTTTGCGGTCACCGGAGAGCACCTGGCCTTGAATGGCGGCGCCCACGGCCACGGCCTCGTCGGGGTTGACGTCTTTGCGCGGCTCTTTGCCGAAGAACTCTTTGACCTTGTCCTGCACCTTGGGCATGCGGGTCATGCCGCCAACCAAGATCACGTCGTGGATGTCGTCCACGCTCACGCCGGCGTCTTTGATGGCCATCCGGCAAGGCGCGATGGTGCGCTCGATCAACTCTTCGACCAGGGCTTCGAGCTTGGCGCGGGTGAGCTTGATGTTCAGGTGCTTGGGGCCCGAGGCGTCGGCCGTGATGTAGGGCAGGTTGATGTCGGTGGCGGCCGAGCTGGAGAGCTCGATCTTGGCCTTTTCGGCGGCTTCTTTGAGGCGCTGCAAGGCCAGCACGTCTTTGCTCAGGTCAACGCCGGATTCTTTCTTGAACTCGGTGATGATGAAGTCGATGATGCGTTGGTCGAAGTCTTCACCGCCCAAGAAGGTGTCGCCGTTGGTGGACAGCACTTCGAATTGTTTTTCGCCAT
>DAISXI010000135.1:0-3948 GCA_036825935.1 Hydrogenophaga sp. | reverse complement strand
CGCCCCGGTTGGCGCGCATGTCTTCGGCGCTTTGTTCGTCCACATAGGCGTGGCCGGCTTCGATCAGCGCCTCGGCTGCGCGGTACATGAAGTCAAAGTAGTCGCTGGCCTGGTAGGGCGCGGCGCTGCCGGCGGCTTGGCCCAAAGGTTGATCCATTTGTGCCCAGCTAAAACCGAGCCATTTCACGGCGTCGATGATGCTGTTGACGTATTCGGTGTCTTCTTTTTCGGGGTTGGTGTCGTCAAAGCGCAGGTGGCACACGCCGCCGTACTCTTGGGCGAGGCCAAAGTTGATGCAGATGCTTTTGGCGTGGCCCACGTGCAGGTAGCCGTTGGGCTCGGGCGGAAAGCGGGTGCGGATCTTCGCTGGGTCAGGTTGGCCTGCAGCGTGGTGCGCGGCGTCGCCGGGGCTGCCTGCCCAGCGGCGGCTGGCGTAGGTGCCTTGCTCCAAGTCTTTCTCGATGATCTGGCGCAGGAAGTTGCTGACCTTGTGGTCGGCGCTGGTGTCTGGGGTGGGGGTGGTCATATCCCTTGATTTTAGGGCCTTTGCGCCCGTTCGCTTGGCTCTTAAGGCCGCGGGCGCAACACCATTTCGTCGCGCCGGATTTCAATATCAAAGTGCTTCAAAAACGCTTGGCCCAGCAGCGCTTGGTTGGGCGGCAGGCCGGCCAAGCCCACGGCGACGGTGGTGTCGTTGAACACCAAGTGACCCGCGCGCACAGGCACGCCGCGCACCAGCTGGCCCGGGCGTTCACCGTTGGCGGTGCTCAGGGTGATCGCTTGGCCTTCGGGCAGCCCAGCCTGCGCGGCCAGGGCCTCGCTCACGCTCACGTGGCTGGCGCCGGTGTCCACCAAAAAGATCACGGGCTGTCGGTTGACCTCGCCCAACACATGGAAGTGCCCGTCGCGCTGGCGCGGAATGACCAACTCCCCCGTGCTCAGCGCATAGGGCTTGAAGCTGGCCTGGCGCTGGTGTTCGATGCGCTCAAACACAACATACAAGACCCCGGCCAAAGCCAGCCACACAGCGGCCATGCCGAGCGAGCCGTAGAAGGTGGTTTTTTGGAGGGAGGGCTGCGACATGTGAACCAATATAGCCGCAGCCTGGGCCAGCGCAGGCGCGGTTGGCGCAACACCGATAATCCATGAGTTATTTTGGGAGAACGCTTGTGGATTGGATCTTGTTGCTCAAAGCCGCCGTGATGGGCGTGGTCGAGGGTTTGACCGAGTTTTTGCCGGTGTCGTCCACAGGGCATTTGATCTTGACGGCGTCCTTGCTCGGCTGGGAGGGCGAGAAGGTCAAGCTGTTCGAGGTGGTGATTCAAACCGGGGCCATCTTGGCCATCGTCTCGCTGTACGCCCAGCGCTTGTGGCAAACGGTGGTGGGCTTGCCCACGCAGCCGCAGGCGCGGCGCTTCACGGCCAATGTGTTGATCGGGTTTTTCCCGGCGGCGCTGGCCGGGTTTTTGTTCATCGACGTGATCAAGGGCGTTTTGTTCTCGCCCATGGTGGTGGCGTTCGGCTTCATCTCGGGCGGCTTGGTGATTTTGTGGGTCGAACGTTTGCAGCGTTTGGGCGCGAGCAGCCCCATTGAGGATGTGGACGCCGTGAGCTGGCGCGACGCTTTGAAGGTGGGCTTGATCCAGTGCACGGCCTTGGTACCGGGCGTGAGCCGATCGGGCGCGACCATCATCGGCGCCATGTGGCTGGGCTTCAACCGCAAGGCCGCCACCGAGTTCAGTTTTTTCTTGGCCATCCCCATGCTCTTCGGTGCGGCGGCTTACGACCTGTACAAAAACCACGGCCTGCTCAGCACGGACGACATCCCACTGTTCGCGGTGGGTTTGGTCGTGTCTTACCTGTCGGCTTGGGTGTGCGTGAAGTGGTTGCTGCGCTTTGTGGCCGACCACAGTTTTGTGGTGTTCGCCTGGTACCGCATCGCCTTTGGCCTCTTGATCGTGCTCACGGCCCAGGCCGGCTGGATCGACTGGGCTTCTTGAGCGCTGGCGCTTAAATGCGCAGGTCCTCGATCACCTCGGCCACCAGTTGCGCCGTCAACAGCGGCTGTTCCATCGGGAACAGGTGGCTGCCCTCCACCATGCGCAGGCGCTCGGGGCGCGGCCCCACCACCTTGCGCGTCATGGTCATGCCCACTTGGCGCATTTCCTCGGAGTGTGTGCCGCCCACAAAACCCACCGGGCACTGCAACGGGTGGCGGCGCAAGAGCCGGTCCAGGTTGTGCGGCAGGGTGTTGTAAATGGCGGTTTCCACGTCGCGGTCGAAGTTGAGCACGCGCATCTGCCCCTTGGGTGTGTCGGCGTCGTGGGTGCCGTGTTCGATGTAGTCGCGCAGCACCTGCGGCTCCCAACGTGCAAAAGCTTTTTTGTGTTCAAAGTGGGCGAAGGCCGCTTCAGCACTGGGCCATTGGTGGCGCCGTGCGCGGCTGACCTTGCCGGGCGAGACCGAGCCCACGAGCTGGGTGTGCTTGGCCAATGCCACGGCTTTGGCGCGCCAGCCGCCGAGCACCGGCGAATCGAGCAAGACCACACCGGCCAAGCCGTGCCCGCCCAGCTGGGGGTGGCGCGCAGCGCACATCAAACTCAAAAAGCCGCCCAGCGAATGGCCCACCAGCCAAGCCGGTTGGCCGTGTTCTTCGATCTGTGGCGCGGCGAAATCGGCGAGCTGCTGCACCAAATGCGGCCAGTTGCTGGTGACGGGGTAGCGCGGGTCGTGGCCGAGTTGTTCGATGGCGCGCACCGCAAAGCCGCGCGAGCGCAGGGCGCGAAAAAGCACCGAATAGGTGCTGGCGGGAAAGCTGTTGCCGTGGGAGAAGATGATCAAGAAGCGGCCAATTTTTTGAGGGCGTAGAGCTGGTCGAGCGCTTCGCGGGGGCTCAGGGCATCGGGGTCGATGGCTTGCAGCGCGGCCAAGGCGGCGGGCAGCTCGGGGGCTTGGCTGGGCGGTGGCGGGGCGAACAAATCGACCTGCGTTTGGCTGTCTTGCTGCTGCGCCTCGAGTGCGGCCAAGGTGTGGCGGGCGTGTTGCACCACCGCACTGGGCACACCGGCCAAGCGCGCGACCTGGATGCCGTAGCTGCGGCTGGCCGGGCCGGGCTCGATGTGGTGCAAAAATACGATGCCGGCTTTGCCCGCGCCTTCGACCGCACTCACGTGCACGTTGACGGCTTCGTGGTGCTGCGCAGGAAATTCGGTGAGCTCAAAGTAATGCGTGGCGAACAGCGTGAAGGCGCGCAGTTTGTCGTGCAGGTGCGTGGCGATGCCGCTGGCCAAGGCCAGGCCGTCGAGCGTGGAGGTGCCGCGCCCGATCTCGTCCATCAGCACCAAGCTGTTGGGCGTGGCGCTGTGCAGGATTTGCGCGGCCTCGGTCATCTCGACCATGAAGGTGGACTGCGCGTTGGCCAAGTCGTCGGTGGCGCCGATGCGGGTGTGGATGGCGTCGATGGGCCCCAAACGGCAAGACTCGGCGGGCACACAACTGCCCATGCTGGCCAAGAGCACGATCACCGCCACTTGGCGCATGTAGGTCGACTTGCCGCCCATGTTGGGGCCGGTGATGATTTGCATGCGCTGCTTAGGGCCGAGCACGGTGTCGTTGGCGATGAAGCCGCTGCTGCCCAAGCCTTGCGCCGACTGCTCGTTCAATCGCGCTTGCACGACCGGGTGGCGACCGCCACGGATGTCGATGCAAGGCTCGTTGACGAACTGTGGCTCGCACCAGTTCAGGTTGAGTGCGCGCTCGGTCAGGCAACAGGTGGCGTCGAGCGACGAGAGGGCGCGGGCCACACGGGTGAGCGCGTCGATGTGGGTTTGCAGTTGGTCGAGCAGCTGCTCAAACAAAAACTTCTCGCGCGCCAAGGCGCGCTCTTGGGCGCTCAGGGCTTTGTCTTCAAAGGTTTTGAGCTCGGGCGTGATGAAGCGCTCGGCGTTT
>DAISXI010000134.1:0-4041 GCA_036825935.1 Hydrogenophaga sp. | reverse complement strand
TGGTTGCAAGCCGCCGAAATCTTGGGCTTCAAAGTGCACATCAGCACACCGCGCGGCTACGAGGTCAACCCGGCGTTGGCGGGCATCACGGGCAACGGCTGCTACCAAGTGTTCGACTCGCCCATGGACGCCTGTCGCGGCGCGGATCTGGTGACCACCGATGTGTGGACCAGCATGGGGTATGAGGCCGAGAACGAGGTGCGCCGCGCCGCCTTCAAACAATGGTGTGTGGACGAGGCCATGATGGCCGTGGCCAAACCCCAGGCGCTTTTCATGCACTGCCTGCCCGCGCACCGCGGCGAAGAGGTCAGCGCCGAGGTGATTGACGGGCCACAAAGCGTGGTCTGGGACGAAGCCGAAAACCGCATGCACGTACAAAAAGCCCTGATGGAATACCTGCTGTTGGGCAAGCTGGCCTGAGCCCTGCCCCTATGAGCGCGTGCACCACTTGCGGCGCGTGCTGCGTCAGCTTCCGTGTGGACTTCTCGGTGTTTGAAACCCAAGCCGAAGGCGGCAACGTGCCCGACGGTTTGTGTGTGCCCGTGACCGAGACCACCGCTCGCTTGCGCGGCACCGACCACAGCCCACCTCGCTGCGCGGCGCTCTACGGCAAGACCGGCGAGAAAGCGATCTGCGGCATTTACGAATGGCGCCCCAACCCCTGCCGCGAATTCGAAGAAGGCAGCGACGCTTGCGCGCAAGCCCGACGCCGCCACGGTTTGCCCGCTTTGCACACCCCACAACCATGAGCGCCTGCACCACCTGCGGCGCCTGCTGCCACAGCTACCGCGTTGAGTTTTCGGTCTACGAACTCGACAGCTTGGGTGGGCCCGTGCCCGAAGCCCTAACCGAGGTCGTGAACGGATCGACCTGTCGCATGAAAGGCACGGGCGAGGTGCCGATTCGCTGCACCGCCCTGGAGGGCGAACTGGGCCAGCTGGCCCTGTGCCGCATTTACGAGCAGCGCCCGCGCCCTTGTGCCGAGCTCGAAGAAGGCAGTTATGGCTGTAACAAAGCCCGTGTTCGACACGGCTTGCCGCCCCTGGGCGAATGGTTGGGCAACTGACATGAACGCCTTGCTCGACGCCATCGCCCACGCCACGCCCAGCACCGAGGCGCAGCGCCTCTTCCACGGCCGAGGCGGCCGGTTCCCCGGCTGCGAAGACTGGCTGCTCGACTGGTACGCGCCCGTGTGGCTGCTGACCAAATTCGGTGAGGCCTCGGCCGAAGAACAGGCCGTGCTGACACAAGCGCTGCAAGCGCGCCAACAACAACTCGCACCCGATCAGCCGCTCAACGCCGTGCTGCAAAGCCGTGTGGCCGGTGGCAGCCACACGCAGGTGCTGGCCGGCACAGTGCCCGAGCCGCACGTGGTTCGTGAAGACGGCGCGAGCTACCGCGTCAACCTGCTGCGCGGTCAAAACCACGGCTTATTTTTGGACATGGCCGAAGGTCGGCGTTGGGTTCGAGCCAACGCCAAGCAAGCCCGCGTGCTCAACCTGTTCGCCTACACCTGCTCGTTTTCGGTGGCGGCTTTGCTCGGCGGCGCGAAGTCGGTGGTCAACATCGACATGGCCCACCCCGCGCTGGCCACGGGTCAACACAACCACCAACTCAACGGCATCACCCAAGGCGCGAAGTTCCTCGGCCACGATCTCTTCAGCTCGTGGGGTAAGGTCTCGCGCCCCGGGCCTTACGACTTGGTGATCGCCGACCCACCGAGCTTTCAGAAAGGCAGCTTCGTGGCGGCCAAAGACTGGCCACGCCTCTTGCGACGCTTGCCCGATTTGCTGCGCCCGGATGGACGGGCCTTGCTCTGTTTGAACGCCCCCGAATTGCCCGAATCGTTTTTGCGCGATCTGCTCGCCAGCGAAGCGCCCGAGCTGGTGGTGGAACAACGCCTGCCCAACCCCGCGGTGTTCGCCGACATCTCGCCCGACCGGGCGCTGAAGGTCTTGGTGGTGCGGCTGCCGGGTTTGGGTAAAGGGTGAAGGGTCAAGGGTGAACAGCGCGCAGGCCGTCAAGGACACGGGGCCAGTCGCTCAGTGGTAATCGTCCTCACGCTGGTGGCGAACGGCACCCACCAGCACCGTGGACTGGTCCACGATGTCGAACAAGACCACATAACCGCTGCGCCCAAAAGGAATAACCAACTCACGCACAAAAGGGCTGCTGCCCGCTTTGCGACAGGCGAATGGCGATATCGCCAGAAAGCCTATGCCGTCTCGGATGGCTTGCAGAGCACGCGCGGGCATATCCAAGTCACCCGTCTCGCTGTTGAGCTCGCGCTGCAGCGCAAAGTCAAACAGCTCTTCCAGATCTTGGGCGGCGTCTTCGCTGAAAACGACGTTGTAGGTCATTCGCCGCGCGATGCCTGCACCTGGCGAGCCGCGAGCAAGCGGGCCTCAAGGCGAGCCAGCACCCGCTCAGCAGGAATGCCGGCGCCTGTGCGCTGCGTTTGCTGAATGGCTGCGATGCCACGCTGCACAAATTCGGCTTGGTTCTTGCGCTTTTCCACCACGCTGCGAACAGCGCCCTCGACAAATTGCGACAACGTCTCGCCCTCTTCCAACACGCCTTCGAGCTCTTGCCGAAAATCGGGTGCAACGCGGATGGGGGGAAGGGTGGCGGTTTTCATGCAAGGATTGTATTGCAGATGCGATGCAAAGAGAAGGTCCACGAAAAACCGTGACCGATGACCCTCCTGATTTCCATCACCTCTAAACTATGTTTATTCCTCGTGACCCATCATCGACACCGCGCTTTTTCGCCGGTGCCCACTGCGACGCACCATGAAACTGCTCTGGGACATTTCCCCACCCGTTCACCCCGGCGCCCCGGTCTTTCCTGGCGACACGGCCTACCAACAGCACTGGGTCGCCAGCATCGAGCCGGGCTGTCCGGTCAATGTGAGCGCCATCACCCTATCGCCCCACGTCGGCGCGCACGCCGATGCACCGCTGCACTACGACCCCACGGGCGCGGCCATTGGGGCCGTGGACCTGCAGACCTTCATCGGCCCTTGCCGGGTGATCCACGCCATGGGCTGCGGACCTTTGGTTCGGCCCGAGCATTTGGCGCACGCCATGACCGGCCTGCCCGAGCGCTTGCTCGTGCGCATGTACACCCGCATGCCGCAAGACCACTTCGACCTTGAGCTGCCCGCCTTCGCGCCCGAGACGATCACCTGGCTGGCCGACCGCGGCGTGGTGCTGGTGGGCACCGACAGCGCCAGCGTGGACCCCGCGAACAGCAAAACCTTGGACAGCCACCAGGTGCTGCGCCAGCGCGGCCTGCGCGTGCTGGAAAACCTCTTGCTCGACGATGTGCCCGAGGGCGATTACGAACTGATCGCCCTGCCCCTCAAACTCACCACCGCCGATGCTTCGCCGGTGCGCGCCATCCTTCGCACTCTTTGAACCCCACACCGACCATGACCACTTTGCAAGACTGCCAAGCGCTGGACGCGCAAGACCCGTTGCGCGCTTTGCGTGATCAATTCAGTCTGCCCGAGGGCACCATTTATTTGGACGGCAACTCGCTGGGCGTGATGCCGCGCACCACGCCCGCACGCGTGGCCGATGTGGTCACGCGCGAATGGGGCCAAGACCTGATCCAAAGCTGGAACAAGGCCGGTTGGTTTGCCATGCCGCTGGCGGTGGGCGACAAAATCGCTCGCCTGATTGGTGCCGGCGCGGGTGAGGTGGTGGCCGCCGACAGCACGTCCATCAACCTGTTCAAGGTGCTGAGCGCGGCCATCCACATCGCCCGAGCCGATGCGCCGCAACGCACCAAAGTCGTGAGCGAGCGCAGCAACTTTCCCACCGACCTCTACATCGCCGAGGCGCTGTGCCAACAACACGGCCTGGAACTGGTGCTCGTCGATACCGAAGACATCGCCGCTGCGCTGAGCGCCGACGTGGCGGTTCTGATGCTCACGCACGTGAACTACCGCACCGGCGCCATGCACGACATGGCCGCTGTGACGGCCGCCGCGCACGCCGAAGGCATCTTGACCGTGTGGGACCTGGCGCACAGCGC
>DAISXI010000133.1:0-4067 GCA_036825935.1 Hydrogenophaga sp. | reverse complement strand
AACCTGCTGCAGCGCAGCCGCGACGTTGGCCAGCGCATCACCACCCGTCTGCAAGCGCTCGCCAAAGACCACGAATGCATTGCCGAGGTGCGCGGCTTGGGCGCGATGGTGGCCATGGAGCTGTGCAAAAACGGCGACCCGCACCAACCCGACGCCGACCTGACCAAGGCTTTGGCGATCGAAGCCATGAACCGTGGTCTGATCATCTTGACCTGCGGCACCTACGGCAATGTCGTGCGCATTTTGGTGCCATTGACCGCCAGCGACACGGTGATCGACGAAGGCCTTAACATGCTTGCCGACGCCCTCAACCAATTGCAAGGAAAGAACGCATGAGCTCCAGCCCCCGTTTTTCTTGGGAAGACCCCTTCAACCTCGACAGCCAACTCAGCGACGATGAGCGCGCCGTGCGCGACGCTGCGCACGCCTATTGCCAAGAGCGTTTGCTGCCCCGCGTGACCGAGGCCTTTCGCCACGAAAAAACCGATCCCGCCATCTTTCGCGAAATGGGCGAACTCGGTTTGCTCGGCGCGACCATCCCCGAGCAATACGGTGGCGCGGGCCTGAACTACGTGTGCTACGGCTTGGTGGCGCGCGAGGTCGAGCGCGTGGACTCGGGCTACCGCTCGATGATGAGCGTGCAAAGCTCACTGGTCATGTTGCCCATCAACACCTTTGGCACCGAAGCGCAAAAACAAAAATACCTGCCCAAGCTGGCCACGGGTGAGTGGATCGGCTGCTTTGGCCTGACCGAACCCGACCACGGTTCTGACCCCGCATCAATGGTCACCCGCGCCAAAAAAGTCCCCGGTGGCTACAGCGTGAGCGGCGCAAAAATTTGGATCACCAACAGCCCGTTTGCCGATGTGTTCGTGGTGTGGGCCAAGGACGATGAAGGCGCGATCCGCGGCTTCATTCTGGAAAAAGGCATGAAGGGCTTGAGCGCCCCGGCCATCCACAGCAAAGTGGGCTTGCGCGCCTCGCTCACCGGCGAGATCGTGATGGACAACGTCTTTGTGCCCGAAGAAAACGCCTTCCCCGACATCCGCGGCCTCAAAGGCCCCTTCACCTGCTTGAACAGCGCGCGCTACGGCATCGCTTGGGGCGCTTTGGGCGCCGCCGAGGACTGCTATTTCCGCTCGCGCCAATACGTCATGGACCGCCATCAATTTGGCCGGCCCTTGGCGGCCAACCAGCTGATCCAGAAGAAGCTGGCCGACATGCTCACCGAGATCAGCTTGGGGCTGCAGGGCTGCTTGCGCTTGGGCCGCATGAAAGACGAGGGCACGGCCGCGGTCGAGCTCACCAGCATCTTGAAACGCAACAGCTGCGGCAAGGCCCTGGACGTGGCGCGCTTGGCGCGCGACATGATGGGCGGCAACGGCATTTCGGACGAGTACGGCGTGGCGCGCCACTTGGTGAACCTGGAGGTGGTCAACACCTACGAGGGCACCCACGACGTGCACGCGCTGATCTTGGGCCGTGCCATCACCGGCATTCAAGCCTTCTCTTGATGCCCACTGACGTGACGAGCGCCACCGAGCCCCACAGCCCCCCTCAGCCGCTGGCCGGTGTGCGGGTGCTGGACCTCTCGCGCGTGCTCGCCGGGCCGTGGGCCGGCCAGCTGTTGGCCGACTACGGCGCCGATGTGCTCAAGGTCGAGCGGCCCGGCTCGGGCGACGACACCCGCACCTGGGGCCCACCGTGGTGGGGCGAGGGCGCGGACCGGGTGGCGGCGTATTTCTTGTGCGCCAACCGGGGCAAGCGCTCGGTGGCGATCGACCTGGCCAGCCCCGAGGGTGCTGCCTTGGTGCGCGAACTCGCGCAAGACGCCGACATCGTGCTGGAGAACTACAAGGTCGGCCAACTCGCCAAATACGGCTTGGACGCGGCCAGCTTGCAAGCGCTCAACCCGCGCCTGATTTATTGTTCCATCACCGGCTACGGCCAAACCGGCCCGCTGGCGCAAAAAGCGGGTTACGACTTCGCCATCCAAGCCGAAGGCGGTTTGATGAGCGTGACCGGTGAGGCCGACGCCGAGCCCCAAAAAGTGGGCGTGGCCGTGACCGACCTCATGACCGGTGTCTACGCCACCACCGCCATCTTGGCCGCGCTGCACGAGCGCTCGCGCACCGGTCGTGGTCGCGTGATCGACGCGGCCTTGTTTGATGTTCAAGTGGCCATGCTCGCCAACCAAGCCAGCAACCAACTCGTGGGCCAGACCCGGCCCACGCGCATGGGCAACGCCCACCCCAACATCGTGCCCTACCAAGTGTTCGCCAGCGCCGATGGCCACGTGGTGCTGGCCGTGGGCAACGACGGCCAGTTCGCCCGTTTTTGTGACGTTGCCGGCCACCCCGACGTTGCGCGCGACGAGCGCTTCGCCACCAACCCCATGCGGGTGCAACACCGCAGCGTGCTGGTGCCCATGCTGGCGCAATGGATGCTCTTGCGCAGCACCGAGCAATGGGTGAACCAGCTCGAAGCCGCGGCCGTGCCCTGCTCGCCCATCTTGGCCATCGACCAAGTGCTGGCACACCCGCAGGTGCAGGCCCGTGGCCTGTGCTTGCCCGCCGTGGACGGCGCGCCCCCCATGATCGCCAACCCCATGCGCCTGGATGGCCAGCGCCCAGTCTCGCCCAGAGCCCCACCCAGCTTGGGCGGCGACTCGGCACAATGGATACCCACACAACCCCAACCCGACTCACCATGACCACCACTCCCTTAGCCCTGCTCAAAGATCCTTCTCTGCTCAAAACCGACGCCCTGATCAACGGGCAATGGGTCAAGGGCAGCCGCCGTTTTGACGTGACCGACCCCGCCACGGGCCAGAAGCTGGCCGACGTGGCCAACCTCGGCCCGCAAGAGGCTGAGCAAGCCATCGCTGCGGCCAACGCGGCTTGGCCCGCTTGGAAAGCCAAAACCGCCAAAGAGCGCAGCACCATCTTGCGCAAGTGGTTCGACCTGCTCATGGCCAACCAAGACGACTTGGGCCGCATCATGACGGCCGAGCAAGGCAAGCCCCTGCCCGAGGCCAAAGGCGAAGTCGCTTATGGCGCGAGCTTCGTGGAGTGGTTCGCCGAAGAGGCCAAGCGCGTCAACGGTGAGACCCTGCCCCAGTTCGACAACAACCGCCGCCTGCTCGTCTTGAAGCAGCCCATCGGCGTGTGCGCAGCCATCACGCCGTGGAACTTCCCGCTGGCCATGATCACGCGCAAGGTCGCGCCGGCGCTGGCCGCGGGCTGCCCGGTCATCATCAAACCGGCCGAGCTCACGCCGCTGACCGCCCTGGCAGCGGCCGAGTTGGCCATCCGCGCGGGCATTCCCGCGGGCGTGCTCAACATGATCACCGCCGACGCCGACAACTCGATTGCCGTGGGCAAGGTGATTTGCGCCAGCGACGTGGTGCGCCACATCAGCTTCACCGGCTCGACCGAAGTGGGCCGCATCTTGATGGCGCAGTCCGCGCCCACCGTGAAGAAAATGTCGCTTGAACTCGGTGGCAATGCGCCTTTCATCGTGTTCGACGACGCCGACATCGACAGCGCCGTCGAAGGCGCCTTCGCCAGCAAATACCGCAACGCGGGCCAGACCTGCGTGTGCTCCAACCGCCTGTACGTGCAAGCCGGTGTGTACGACGAGTTCGTGAAGAAATTCGCCGCCAAAGTGGCCACCGCCAAGGTCGGTAACGGCTTCGAAGACGGCGTGAACCAAGGCCCGTTGATCGAAGAGGCTGCGCTGCAAAAAGTGCAACGCCATGTCGACGACGCCGTGGCCAAAGGTGCGCGCATCTTGGTCGGCGGCAAGCGCATGGCCGGTCAGTTTTTCGAGCCCACCGTCGTGGCCGACGCCACCGCCGACATGCTGTGCGCCAAGGAAGAGACGTTTGGCCCCTTCGCGCCGGTCTTCAAGTTCCACACCGAACAAGAGGCCGTGGACGCGGCCAATAACACCGAATTCGGTTTGGCCAGCTACTTCTACACCCGCGATGTGGGGCGCATTTTCCGCGTGAGCGAAGCGCTGGAATACGGCATGGTCGGCATCAACGTGGGCATCTTGGCCACCGA
>DAISXI010000132.1:1216-4126 GCA_036825935.1 Hydrogenophaga sp. | reverse complement strand
AAAAAATGCTCGTTCATGCCCTCAAGCATAAGGCCAGTGACGGCTTTGTCACTTTGATCGACCGGTTTTCGGCCCGCAGGGCCTGTCTTTGTCTTTCTCTTATTTCTTTTATATAAATTAGTAGCAGTAGTAGAGGGTCGGCTTTTGGTGTGGATAAGCCATTTATGCCTTGAGCCACCAAGCACTTAGCCACTTTCAAACCCTGTGAACAGCTTCACCAAGCGGCCAAAGTGCAAAGTGGATAAAAACAGGGGTCAGCCAAAATCTGTGGATAACTGCCCAGTTGTTCCGAACTTATCAACAGCTTTTTGCAGTTAAGATTCGACAACTTATTTGAACCCATCCATGTCTGTTGCCCTTTCAGGAAACGCCCCTGTCACTTTTGAAATTAAAAGTGCCAACCTGCCACTGGTGGCGCTTTTGCTCAAGTCGGCCGACCTGACGCTGTTTCGCCAAGAACTGCAGCAACGATATGGTGACATGCCGGCGTTCTTCGACAACGACCCGCTGCTCATCGACCTCTCGCTTTTGCCCGATACCGTCGCGGCCGTTGACTTCGCCGCGTTGGTCAACACCTTGCGCCCGCACAGTTTGTTGCCCATCGCCGTGCGCGGTGGCCGTGCCGAGCTGATCGGCCAGGCCCAAGCCGCGGGTTTGGTCTTGGCCACCGACGCCATCGTGCAGCGTGCTGCCGCCGCCGCCACACCCAGCCCAGCCAGCAGCGCCGCTGCCAAACCGGCCGCGCCCGTGGCGCCGACCAGCGCCATGGTCATCGACAAACCCCTGCGCTCCGGCCAACAGGTCTATGCGCGTGGTCGCGACCTGATCGTCATGGCCATGGTCAACCCCGGTGCCGAAGTCATTGCCGACGGCCACATCCATGTGTACGCGCCGCTGCGCGGCAAAGCCATGGCCGGTGCGCGCGGCAACACCGAGGCCCGCATCATGGCTTTGTCCATGGAAGCGCAACTCTTGTCGATTGCCGGTGTCTACCGCACCAGCGAAAACGCCTTACCCCCGTCGGTGCACGGCAAAGCTGCGCAAGTCCGGCTCGAATCCCACAGCGATGGTCAAGACAAACTGATCATCGAACCCTTGAAAAACTGAAGAAAGACCAGCTGCACCATGACCAAAATTGTTGTCGTCACATCCGGCAAAGGCGGCGTTGGCAAGACCACCACCAGCGCGAGCTTTGCCACCGGTTTGGCCCTGCGCGGATTCAAAACCGCAGTCATCGACTTTGACGTGGGCTTGCGCAACCTTGACCTCATCATGGGCTGCGAGCGTCGCGTGGTGTACGACCTGATCAACGTCATCCAAGGCGAAGCCAACCTCAACCAAGCCCTCATCAAAGACAAGCAGTGCGACAACCTGTTCGTGCTGGCCGCCAGCCAAACCCGCGACAAAGACGCGCTCAGCCAAGACGGCGTTGAAAAAGTCTTGAACGACTTGGCCGGCATGGGCTTTGACTACATCGTCTGCGATTCCCCTGCGGGCATTGAAACCGGCGCGCTCATGGCCATGCACTTCGCCGACGAAGCTCTTGTAGTGACCAACCCCGAAGTCTCCAGCGTGCGCGACTCCGACCGCATCTTGGGCATGCTCGGCAGCAAAACCAAACGCGCCATCGAAGGCAAAGAGCCGATCAAAGAGCACCTGCTCATCACCCGATACAACCCCGCTCGTGTGGCCGACGGCCAAATGTTGGCGCTCGAAGACATCCAAGACATCCTGCGCATCCAACTCATCGGCGTCATTCCCGAGAGCGAGAGCGTGTTGACCGCCTCCAACCAGGGCACACCCGCCGTGCACCTGACCGGCACCGATGTGTCCGAAGCCTACAAAGACGTGATTGCACGTTTCTTGGGCGAAGAAAAACCCTTGCGTTTCGTGGAGCCCGAAAAAACCGGTTTCTTGAAGCGCTTGTTCGGAAAGAAATAAGCGATGGACTTCTTTTCATTTTTTCTCGGCGAGAAAAAGAAAACCGCCAGCGTTGCCAAAGAGCGTTTGCAGATCATCTTGGCGCACGAGCGCAGTGGCCGCAACGCGGCCGAGCCCGACTACCTGCCTGCGTTGCAGCGCGAACTGGTGGCCGTGATCAGCAAATACATCAAGATCAATCCGGACGACATCAAAGTCCAGCTCGACCGCCAAGACAACCTCGAGGTGCTGGAGGTCAAGATCGAATTGCCCGACCACCGGTGATCGGCCTGGCTCCCGTCAATAGTGCGGGGGCAATTCGTCGCGGGGGTTGCGAGCGGCTTGGGCGCCGTCGGTGGGCGAATCCAGGCGCATCGCCTGCAGTTGCCGCTTCAAGTCGTCGATTTGGGCTTGTTGCTCGATCACCCGCTGGTTGAGCGTGTCCACCCAGTCCTCGGTGAAACTCAGTTTGATCTCCAGCTGCGTCAGCCGCTCTTCGTTGTGCTCAGCCGTCTGCGGCTCGGTGTGGGGGTGGCTCATGGCGGGCATGTTATCTCACAGGGTGGTATATTCACAGGTTGCCGAAAGATAGGAGCCATGGATGGCCAAAGAAGAACTGATTGACATGATGGGTGTGGTGGACGAGGTCTTGCCCGACACGCGTTTTCGCGTGACGCTGGACAACGGACACCAACTGATCGCGTATTCCGCAGGCAAGATGCGCAAGAACCACATCCGCATTTTGGCTGGCGACCGCGTGTCGCTGGAGTTGTCCCCTTACGACCTGACCAAAGGCCGCATCAACTTCCGCCACATCGAAGGTCGCGCGCCCATGGCGCCACGTCCCCCCAAAACACCGCGCTGATGTTTCCAGCGCCGTGCCTCAAGCCCGGTGAGCCGCGCGCCGCGTCCTGACGGCCGCGGCCATAAACCCCAACACCGGCACCGTCTGCTCAAAGCCGATGCAGGCATCCGTCACACTCACCCCCC
>DAISXI010000132.1:0-1116 GCA_036825935.1 Hydrogenophaga sp. | reverse complement strand
CCCCCCGCCACCTGAGCCGCCACGTCTTGGGCCACCTCAATTTGTTTGCGGTGCTGCTTGCTGCTGTTGGCGTGTGACACGTCCACCATCACCGCTTCGCGCAGGCCCGCGCCGCGCAACACATCACACGCCGCTTGCACATCGGCCGCGCTCTTTACGCTGCCGTCCGTGCCGTTTTTAAAACCCACCGGGCAGCTCAAGCCGCTGGCGAGCTGGCGGTGGCTCTGGCTTTCGGTCGTGCGCGCCCCAATGGCGCCCCAGCTCACCAAGTCGCTGATGAACTGTGGGCTGAGCAAATCCAAAAACTCCGTGCCCACCGGCAAGCCCAAGCCCACCACGTCGAGCAACAAAGCGCGGGCCTTTTCCAAACCCTCGTTGATGGCGAAGCTGCCGTCCAGGTGCGGGTCGTTGATGTAACCCTTCCAGCCCACCGTGGTGCGCGGCTTTTCGAAATACACGCGCATCACCACCAACACATCGTCGGCCAGCGCATCGGCCTGCGCCTTGAGCAAACGCGCATAGGCCATGGCCTGCTCGTGGTCGTGGATGGAGCACGGCCCCACGATCACCAACAAACGGTCGTCTTGCCCGGCCAACACCCGCGCCACCGCGGCGCGGCTCTCGCGCACCAGCGCCAGGTGCGCGTCTTGCGCGGGCAGCCACTCTTGCAACAAAGCGGGCGTGAGCAGGGGGCGAACGGCAGCGATGCGAACGTCGTCGATGCGGGTGGTGTCTTGGGTAGAGGTGGTTTTCATGGTGTCATGCTAGCCCATACAGAATTCAACCATTATGGACAAAATAAACAGAAATTGTCCATAATAGACAAATGCCAAGCCGACCACCCACCGTTTTCCCACAAGAACAAGCCCTGCTCACGGCCCTGGGTGAGCGATTGCGCTTGGCCCGCTTGCGCCGTCAACTCAGCACCCTGGTGATTGCACAAAGAGCGGGCATTTCTCGCACAACGGTTTACAAAGCCGAAGCCGGCGACGCCGGCGTGACCATGGGGACCTACATTCGTATCTTGGCCGTGCTCGGACTGACCGGCGACATCCATGCCTTGGCCGCTGACGACAAAGTCGGTCGCAAATTACAAGACTTGGCTTTAGAGCCCAA
>DAISXI010000131.1:0-4291 GCA_036825935.1 Hydrogenophaga sp. | reverse complement strand
TGTGGGAACGCAAGCTGCTGGGCTTCATGCAGGTGCGCTTGGGCCCCAACCGCGTGGGCCCGTTTGGTTTGCTGCAGCCCATCGCCGACGCCATCAAGCTCTTGACCAAAGAGCTGATCCGCCCGAGCGCCGCGAGCAACGGCCTGTTCCGCTTGGGCCCCATCATGGCCATCATGCCGGCCTTGGCCGCTTGGGTGGCGGTGCCGTTTGGCCCCGAAGCCGTGCTGGCCAATCTGAACGCGGGTTTGCTGGTGATCCTGGCCATCACCTCGATTGAGGTCTACGGCGTGATCATCGCCGGCTGGGCGTCCAACTCCAAATACGCGTTCTTGGGCGCGCTGCGCGCCTCGGCGCAAATGGTGTCGTACGAGATCGCCATCGGTTTTTGTTTCTTGGTGGTCGTCATGACCGCCGGTAGCTTGAATCTGGGTGAGATCGTGGCTTCGCAAGAGCGCGGCACTTTCGCCGACATGGGCTTGAACTTCCTGTCGTGGAACTGGCTGCCCTTGCTGCCGATTTTCATGGTCTACCTGATCTCGGGTGTGGCCGAAACCAACCGCCACCCCTTTGACGTGGTCGAAGGTGAAGCCGAAATCGTGGCCGGTCACATGGTCGAGTACTCGGGCATGGGCTTTGCCATCTTCTTCTTGGCCGAATACGCCAGCATGTGGTTGGTCTCGGTCTTGGCCGTCCTGATGTTCTTGGGCGGCTGGGACGCACCCGTGGCCGGTCTGGAATTGGTGCCGGGCTGGATCTGGTTGGGCCTGAAAACCTTCGTGGTGGTTTCGATGTTCATCTGGATCCGCGCGACCTTCCCCCGCTTCCGTTACGACCAAATCATGCGCTTGGGCTGGAAGATCTTCATCCCCGTGACGCTGGTTTGGTTGGTGTTGGTCGGCGCCTTCATGCAGACCCCTTGGAACATTTGGAAATGAGTCAGGTCAAGCCCATGTCACACACCGCTGTTGCCCCTTTCTCCTGGAGCGATTTCGCCAAAAGTTTTCTGCTGGTTGAATTGCTCAAAGGCATGGCCTTGACCGGTCGCTATGCGTTTCGTCGCAAAGTCACGGTCCAGTTCCCCGAAGAAAAAACGCCTTTGTCGCCGCGTTTTCGTGGCCTGCACGCGCAGCGCCGTTATGACAACGGCGAAGAGCGTTGCATCGCTTGCAAATTGTGCGAAGCGGTGTGCCCAGCCATGGCCATCACCATCGAGTCCGATGCGCGCGAGGACGGCACGCGCCGCACCACGCGTTACGACATCGACCTGACCAAGTGCATCTTCTGCGGCTTTTGCGAAGAGGCTTGCCCCGTGGACGCCATCGTCGAGACCCACATCTTGGAGTACCACGGCGAGAAGCGCGGTGACCTGTACTTCACCAAAGACATGCTGCTCGCCGTCGGCGACCGCTACGAAAAAGAGATCGCAGCGGCCAAAGCGGCCGACGCGCCTTACCGCTGATTTTCGAGTTCCACACGCAAAGACACGCCCATGGATTACACCTCCGGATTTTTCTACCTGTTCGCCGCGGTCTTGTTGTTCGCGGCCCTGCGGGTCGTCACGGCGCGCAACCCCGTGCACGCCGTGCTCTATTTGATGCTGGCGTTCTCGCAAGCCGCCGCCCTGTGGCTCTTGCTCAAGGCCGAGTTCTTGGGCATCACCTTGGTGCTGGTCTACCTCGGTGCGGTGATGGTGCTGTTTTTGTTCGTGGTGATGATGCTCGACATCAACATCGACGCGATGCGCCAAGGTTTTTGGCGCAACTTACCCTTGGCCACCGCCTTGGGTGGTTTGGTGGCCGCTGAATTGATTGCGGTGCTGTGGGCTGGTTTCCCACGCCTGTCGGCCAACCCCGATTTGCCACTGGCCGGCATCAACGCCGTGGACTACTCCAACACCCGTGAGCTGGGCATCTTGCTCTACACCGAGTATTTGTATCCGGTTGAAATCGCTGCGGTGATTTTGCTCGTGGCCATGGTCGCGGCCATCGCTTTGACCCTGCGCCAGCGAAAGGACACCAAAACCATCGACGCCTCGCAGCAGGTGCGTGTGCGCGCAGCCGACCGTTTGAGCGTGGTGTCCATGAACGCCACACAAGCCGCTGCGCCCGCAGCACCTGCCAAAGAGGAGGGCGCCGCATGATCGCCAGCAGTTTGACCCTGGGCCACTTTTTGTCGGTGGGCGCGATTTTGTTCGCCCTTTCGGTGGTGGGCATTTTCATCAACCGCAAGAACCTCATCGTCTTGCTCATGGCCATTGAGTTGATGCTCTTGGCCGTGAACATGAACTTCGTGGCCTTCTCGCACTTCTTGGGTGACATGCACGGACAGGTGTTTGTGTTCTTCATCCTGACCGTGGCCGCCGCCGAGTCGGCGATTGGCTTGGCGATTTTGGTGCTCTTGTTCCGCAACAAGTCCTCCATCAGCGTTGAGACGCTCAACAGCCTCAAGGGCTGAGGCCCTCCCATCGAACCGATCACGATCCGAACAAGACCATGAGCTCCACCCTATCCGCAAGCACCCTGCTGGCCGTCCCCATGGCCCCGCTGGTCGGCGCCACACTGGCCGGCATTTTGGGCACCACCTTCGGTGGCAATGTGTTGGGCCGCCGCGCCACGCACAGCCTGACCATCCTGGGCGTGCTGGTGTCTTTCATCCTGTCGGTCATGACCTTGATGTCGGTGATGGACGGCGCGCGCTTCAACGAAACCATTTACGAGTGGATGGTCGTGGGCGGCTTGAAGATGGAGATCGGCTTCATGGTCGATGGCCTGACCGCCATGATGATGTGCGTGGTGACGTTTGTGTCGCTCATGGTCCACCTCTACACCATCGGCTACATGGAAGAAGACCGCGGCTACAACCGCTTCTTCGCCTACATCTCGCTGTTCACCTTCTCCATGCTGATGCTGGTGATGAGCAACAACTTGCTGCAACTCTTCTTCGGCTGGGAAGCCGTGGGCTTGGTGTCGTATTTGCTGATCGGTTTTTGGTTCAACAAACCCACCGCCATCTTCGCCAACATGAAAGCCTTTTTGGTCAACCGCGTGGGCGACTTCGGCTTCATCTTGGGCATTGGCCTGATTGTGGCCTACACCGGCACCTTGAACTACACCGAGATCTTTGCCAAAGCCCCAGCGCTGGCCGCTTTGAGCTTGCCCGGCACCGACTGGATGCTGGTCACGGTGATCGCCATTTGTTTGTTCATCGGCGCCATGGGCAAGTCGGCGCAGTTTCCGCTGCACGTCTGGCTGCCCGATTCGATGGAAGGCCCCACCCCCATCTCAGCCCTGATCCACGCCGCCACCATGGTGACGGCCGGTATTTTCATGGTCAGCCGCATGTCGCCGATTTTTGAAATGTCCGATGTTGCGCTGAACTTCATCATGGTCATCGGTGCGATCACCGCTTTGTTCATGGGCTTTTTGGGCATCATCCAAAACGACATCAAGCGCGTGGTGGCCTATTCCACCTTGTCGCAGCTCGGTTACATGACGGTCGCGCTCGGCGCATCGGCTTATTCCGTGGCGGTGTTCCACCTCATGACGCACGCCTTCTTCAAGGCTTTGCTGTTCTTGGCCGCCGGCTCGGTCATCATGGGCTTGCACCACAACCAAGACATCCGCTGGATGGGTGGCGTGCGCAAGTACATGCCCATCACCTGGATCACCTCGCTGATCGGCACCTTGGCGCTGATCGGCACGCCGTTCTTCTCGGGTTTTTACTCCAAGGACAGCATCATCGAGGTGGTGCATTTCAGCCACTTGCCCGGCGCTGGTTTTGCTTACTTCGCGGTCTTGGCCGGTGTGTTCGTCACCTCTTTCTATTCCTTCCGCTTGTACTTCTTGGTCTTCCACGGCCAGGAGCGTTACGACCAGAACCCCGACGCGCACCACGATGACCACCATGGTCACGGCGATCACCACGGCGACGGCAAGCCCCACGAAACCCCTTGGGTCGTGACCGTGCCTTTGGTGCTCTTGGCCATTCCCTCGGTGCTGATCGGTTTCTTCACCATCGAGCCCATGCTCTTTGGCACCTTCTTGCAAGACGCCATCACGGTCAACAGCGCTGCTCACCCCGCGCTGGCCGAGTTCGCCAAGATCTTCCACGGCCCGGTGGCCATGGTCTCGCACGCTTTGCATACGCCACCCTTGTATTTGGCGTTGGCCGGTGCGGTGATGGCTTGGTACATGTACCTGATCAACCCGGCCGTGCCCGCGGCCATCGCGCGCGCTTTGCGCCCGCTGATCGTGGTCATGGAAAACAAGTACTACCTCGACTGGTTCAATGA
>DAISXI010000130.1:0-4384 GCA_036825935.1 Hydrogenophaga sp. | reverse complement strand
GCGTGTGCCGAAGATGGCGCTGCCCACGCGCACCATCGTGCTGCCGGCTTGCACCGCGGCGTCCATGTCGCCGCTCATGCCCATGGACAGGGTATCGAAGTCTGGCAATGCCAAGGCGCGCTGCAGGTCTTCAAACAAAACACGGGCGTGGGAGTGCACCGCCACCATGTTGTTCACCGGATCGGGGATGGTCATGAGACCGCGCAAACGCAAGCGAGGCAGCTCCAGCAGCGCTTGGGCCAAGGCCAAGGCGTCGTGGGGGGCCACGCCGGACTTGGTGTCGCCGCCGTCGATGTTGACCTGCAAACACACGTTGAGCGGCGGCAGGTGCGCCGGGCGTTGCTCGTTCAAACGTTGCGCGATTTTCAAACGATCAACAGTGTGCAACCAATCGAAATGCTCGGCCACCAGCCGGGTTTTGTTGCTTTGCACCGGCCCGATGCAGTGCCAGACCAAGCCCCCATCGGGCGCCAGTTCACGCAGGCGGGCGATTTTGTCCACCCCTTCTTGGATGTAGTTTTCGCCGAACTCGCGCTGACCGGACTGCCAAGCCTGGTGCACGGCATCGGCGTCGAAGGTTTTGGACACGGCCAAAAGACTCACAGAACCGGGCTCGCGACCAGCCGCGGCACAAGCGGCTTGGAGCCGCGCCAAAACAGCTTGGCGGTGTTGGGCAATCTCGTTCATGGTGGGCATCATACGGGTCCCAACCCGAAACCCGGCCCAACGCTGGGTCTTGGCCGGGGCTCTATCATGTCGCCACGCCGCTCCACACCGAGCCCCGTTTTACCCCCCACACAGAGAGACAGACATGAACAGCACCAAACCCCGTCCCTACGACACCATCGCTCCCCAATCCGTGGCCTTTGTGGGCCTGGGCGTGATGGGCCACCCCATGGCCGGCCACTTGGCGCAAGCCGGCCACACGGTCACGGTCTACAACCGCACCGCGGCCAAAGCCGCCGAATGGGTGCAAACCTTTGGTGGCCGCCACGCAGCCACGCCGCGCGACGCCGCGCAGGGTGCCCAGATCGTGTTCATCTGCGTGGGCAACGACGACGATCTGCGTTCGGTCATGCTGGGTGCCGACGGCGTGCTGGCTGGTGTCAAAGCGGGAGCGACGGTGGTGGACCACACCACCGCTTCAGCCGATATCGCGCGCGAAATGTACGCAGCAGCCAATCAACTCGGTGTGGCCTTCATTGACGCCCCCGTCTCGGGCGGTCAAGCCGGCGCGCAAAACGGCGCCTTGACCGTGATGTGTGGCGGCGACCCAGCCGCCTTCGATGCCGTGCGTCCCGTGGGCATGGCGTTCTCCAAAGCCTTCACCCGCATGGGCGAGAGCGGCGCGGGCCAACTCACCAAGATGGTCAACCAAGTGTGCATCGCGGGCTTGGTGCAAGGCTTGTCCGAGGCCATCGCCTTCGGTCAAAAAGCCGGCTTGGACATGCACCTGGCCTTGGACGTGATCGGCAAAGGCGCCGCGCAAAGCTGGCAGCTCGACAACCGCGGCAAGACCATGGTGGACGACCAATTCAACTTTGGTTTTGCCGTGGACTGGATGCGCAAAGACTTGGGCTTGGTGCTCGAAGAGGCGCGGCGCATCCAAGCGCGCATGCCCGTGACCGCGCTGGTCGATCAGTTCTACGCCGACGTGCAAGCCATGGGCGGCAACCGACTGGACACCTCCAGCCTGATCAAGCGCTTGCGCTGACCCGGCCGAGCCCGGTCACAGTGGTTGACCGGGCGCGATGACCGTGGGGGGAGCAGGAATCGCCCCGGGCGGTGCGTTGGAGGTGGATGCCGCTGGCACGCTGGGCACAGCAGGCGTGGCGGGTGCTGTGGTCGCCCCTTTGGGCTGCAAGCCCTGCAGGGTGGCCTCACTGATCAGGTCCACCATGTTCACCACCTGTTTCACCCCTGAAGTGGTGCGCGCGATGGCGATCACGCGATCGGCCTCCCGCTGGGTCACCACACCCAAAACGTACACCGTGGATTGGTTGGTCGTGATTTTGAACGCGCTGGAGACCAAGTCTTTGGTCCCGATCAAGGTGGTTTGGATGCGCTTGGTGATCAAAGCGTCTTGCGAGCGTTGGCCGGCCGAAGCGTTGGGCATGACCTTCAATTCGCTGATGACGCGCTGCACGTTGTCGACCGAGGCCGCCACCCGCTCGGCCATCACCTTGTCTTCTGCGGTGGGCACCTCGCCGAGCAAGAGCACGCGCCGGCCATAACTCACGGCGCTCACGCGGCCCTTGTTGTTGGTGCTGGTGATCAATCGATTGAACACACGCAACTCGATAGCCTCATCCACCAGCTGGGTCTCGGCGGTGCGGCGGTCGGTGGCCACGTTGACCGTGCCAAAAAAAGCACCGCCCACCACCAAAGGCGCGCAAGCGCTCAGACCGCCAACCATCACCGCAGCGGACAAGGCAAGGGCGCTCAATCGAAACAAGGGGGACAGGGACATGGGTTCACTCCGTTTGTGAAAGGGGGGACTCGGGCAAGCCCAAGAGCTGGGCATCCACGCCGTCGCACACGCAGTGCAGCACCAGTTGCTGGACTTCGTGCACGCGGGCAGGCGATTCGTGCGGCACCGCGATGTGCACATCGGTGTCGCTCAAGGCGAGCTTGAGTGCACCACCTTGGGCATCGGTCAGCGCCACCACCGTCATGTCGCGGCTGTGTGCGGCTTTGACCGCTTCAATCAAATGGAGTTCCTGACCAGATCGGGCCACGATGAGCAACACATCACCGGCCACACCCAAGGCGCGCACGGGTCGAGAGACCACGGATGCCGCGTCGATGTCGCTGGTGATGCTCGAGAGCAAGGTGGCATCGGCGGACAAGGCCAAGGCGGCCAACTCAGGTCGCTCACGGTCGAAGCGGCTGAGGAAAGACGAGGCAAAGCTTTGGGCCAAGGTCGTGCCTATGCCACTGCCGCAGGTCAGCACCTTGCCGCCCCCGGTCACACAGGCCATCACCGCCATCACCGCCATTTCCACGCGCGGCGCCATCGACTGCGCGCACTGGTATTTCAGGTCGGCGCTTTCAATGAATTGTTGTTCGATGCGTTGCAAGAGCATGGCCGAATCATAGCGGCCCTCAGGCGCACGCGCCCTCAAGCCACCGAAGCGTCAAAAGCGGCAGGGATCCAGGTCACCGTGCAGGCCGGGTCGCCCAGTCGGCCTTGCAAGAGCACCGCATCGAATCGACACGGCGGGGTGGTCGTGCAGCGCAGCAAGAAATACCGCGCCGCCCACACGATGCGCCGCTGTTTGGTGCGCCCGATGCTGGCCGCCGCACCGCCCTGGGTGGCGCTGGCGCGTTGGCGCACCTCCACAAAGACCAAGGTGCCATCGGGCTCGCGCATAATCAGATCGACCTCGCCGCCGCCCCGCCCTGGGGTTTTGAAATTGCGCCGCACCAATTGCAGCCCATGCGCTTGCAAGAAGCGCAAGGCCTCGTCTTCGGCGGCGTCGCCGCGTTGTTTTGAGGATGTCCACATGTCTGTTTCCCCGTCCCTGATGCAAGCGGTCGAAGATGCCGCCGCCCACCAGCAGTATCCGCAGGGTGCCCTCTACATGGTCGCCACCCCGATTGGGAATTTGGCCGATATCGGCTTGCGTGCCCTGCATGTGTTGGGCTTGGCCGACACGGTGGCGTGCGAAGACACGCGCCACACCGGTTCGCTCTTGCAAGCCTACGGTTTGCACAAGCCTTTGTTGGCGGTGCACGAGCACAACGAAAGCCAAGCCGCCCTCACCGTGGTCGAGCGCTTGCAAGCCGGAGAGCGTGTGGCCTATGTGAGCGACGCGGGCACCCCCGGCATCAGCGACCCCGGCGCGCGCTTGGTGCAAGCGGTGCAGGCCGCGGGCTTGCGCACCCTGCCCATTCCGGGCGCCAGCAGCGTGACCACCTTGCTCAGCGCCACCGGCCACAAGGGCTGGGACGGCCGCTTCGTGTTTGGAGGCTTCCTGTCCACCAAGGCCGCTGAGCGTTTGCGCGAGGTGCGCGCCATCGCCGCCGACCCACGCGCCTGTGTTTTGCTCGAAGCCCCCCACCGCATCGCCGCGCTGGCGCAAGATTTGGCCACCTTGGGCGAGCGCAGCCTGACCGTGGGGCGCGAGCTGACCAAACAGTTCGAGGACATCGCCCAACTCAGCGCGGCCAACTTCCCCGCTTGGCTGCAAGCCGATGCCAACCGCCTGCGCGGTGAGTTCGTGTTGGTGGTGCACCCCGATGAAGCGCCCGCCACCGACAACGGGTTGGACGCCGAGACGCTGCGCGTCTTGGGTCTCTTGCTTGCCGAGCTGCCGCTCAAAAGCGCGGTGAAGGTGTGCGTCGACATCAGCGGTCAATCGCGCAACGCGCTCTACGAGGC
>DAISXI010000129.1:3291-4457 GCA_036825935.1 Hydrogenophaga sp. | reverse complement strand
ACCAAAATGATCACGCTGCCGGTGGCAAAAATCAGTTTTTGGATCAGCTTGTTGGCTTTGTCCGCGGCGGTTTGGCCGTAGTTGCGCGTGACCTCAACCTTCACATTCCCGGGGATGACCGTGTTTTTGAGCAGCTCCAAGCGCTCCACCGCACCCGCGGCCACATCGACCGCGTTCTCGCCCGGTTTTTTGGTCAGCGTCACGGTCACCGCGGGGTAGCTCTTGCCCTGAACGTCCGGTCCCAAACCACTGGCCGCGGCGGGCGTGAACCAGACGTAGCGCACCGGCTGCTGCGCGCCCGTCTCCACACGCGCCACTTCGCGCAGGTAAATGGGGCGGCCTTGGTTGACGCCCACCACGATGTCGCCCACGTCTTGCGCGTCGCGCAAAAACTCGCCGGTTTGCACACTCAGCATGCCGGGCTCACCCACGGCTGGCGCGGTGTTGACCACCGTGCCCGAGGGCATGGCTTGGTTGGCCGAGCCAATGGCTTGGTGCAGTTGTTGAACGGTCACGCCGCGCTCGCGCAAGCGACCGGGCTCGATCCACACATGCACCGCTTGGCCAGGGCCACCGATGGTCTTGACTTCGCGCGAGCCCGGCACGCGCTTGAGTTCGGCCTCGACCGCGTGCGCTACGCGCTCCAATTCTTGGGCGCTGCTGGCGTCGGGACTCCAGAAGGTGGCCGCCAACACCGGCACGTCGTCGATGCCTTTGGGTTTGACGATCGGCGGCAAAGCCCCCAAGCCGCTGGGCAACCAGTCTTGGTTGGCGTTGAGCACGTCGTACACGCGCACCAAGGCTTCTGTGCGCGGCACGCCCACTTTGAATTGCACCGTGAGCACCGCCACACCAGGGCGGGACACCGAATAGGTGTGCTCGATGCCTTGGATTTGAGAGAGCACCTGCTCGGCTGGACCGGCCACCATTTTTTCCACATCGGCGCTGGACGCACCGGGGAAGGGGATCATGACGTTGGCCATGGTCACGTTGATCTGTGGCTCTTCTTCGCGCGGCGTCACCAGCACCGCAAAAGCGCCCAGCAACAGGGCCACGATGGCCAGCAAGGGTGTGATGGCGTTGGCTTGGAACCTTCGCGCAATCGAACCCGAGAAGCCCAAGGGCTCCTGCTGTTCTTGGGGGGTGGGGGTGTTGGGCTTCATGGC
>DAISXI010000129.1:0-3191 GCA_036825935.1 Hydrogenophaga sp. | reverse complement strand
GGCCATGCGCCACAAGACGGTTTGCGACACCGCATCGGCGGCACGCGCGTTGTACACGTTGCTGGGTTTGACCCAGGTGTCGGTGCCCGGCAGTTGCACCTCCACGCGCTGGGCCGCGACGGCTTGCGCTTGGAAGCTGGCCGGCACGTGCACCTCGGCGCGCAGGGGTTGCGGCGCGTACACGGTCACGATGGGCGTGCCGGGCATGGCCAAGGCACCCGCTTCGATGTGGGTTTGCATGACGACGCCGTCGAACGGCGCGCTCACGCGGGTGAAGCCTTGGGCCAAGGAGGATTGCGTTTGACCGGCACGGGCGGCGGCGGCGCCGGCTTGTGCGCCCTTCAGCTGGGCCTGCGCGATTTCGAGCGCGGCTTTGGCGACGAAGCCTTGGGCGTGCAAATCGCGCACCCGCGCTTCGTTGGCTTGTGCGTTGGCCAATTCGGCCTCCGCTTGGGCCACGCTGGCCTGCGACTGCGACACCCCGGCTTGTGTCGCGCGGTCGTCGATCACGGCCAAGGCTTGGCCCTTGCGCACCGAGTCGCCGGCCTTGACCAGCAACTGCGACACGCGACCACTGGCTTGCGCCGACACCACGCTGTGTTGAACCGCTTGCAAACTGCCGTCGAGCGTCAAGCCCGCGACCGATCGGCTTTGCCCCGCCGCCATGACGGACACTTGCGGCCCCGCGGTGGTGGCCACCGGCGCTTCGGTTTCAGAGCAAGCGCTCAAGGCACCCACCAACAACAAAGCCGCGGTTGCGCTGCCGGCGCGGCGTTGGTGTTTCATCACAATTGAAAACATGGTCCGTACTCCCTGGTTACAGAGAGTCTACCATATACCCCCTAGGGTATGTCAAGTCATGCGCCGACCACCGCAAAAGGCACGCGCGGCGCCACGGCGCAGAGCAGTTCGTAGGCGGTCGTGCCCGCCGAATGCGCCACTTCATCCACTGGCAACAACGCGCCCTCGGTGCTGCGACCCCACAGCACCGCCTCGGCGCCCACGCCCACCGGCACACCCGCGGCCTCCAGCGGCGTCAGGTCCACGGTGATCATGTCCATGCTCACCCGGCCCACCACACGGGTGCGCACGCCACCGACCAACACCGGCGTGCCCGTGGGTGCGTGGCGCGGGTAGCCGTCGGCGTAACCGCAGGCCACCACACCGATGCGCATGGACTCGGGCGCGGTGAAGGTGGAGCCGTAGCCCACGGTGTCGCCCGCTTGCAGCGACTGAAGCCCAATAACTTTGCTGCTCAAGGTCATGGCCGCTTGCAAGCCCCAACCCTCTGCGGTTTGGGCAGGGTGGTCGGGCGCGCTACCGTAGCCCGCGATGCCCAAGCGCACCCAATCGGCGCTGCAGTGGTGGCGCAGGGTAGCGGCGCTGTTGCTCAGGGTGCGTTCGCCGCTGAGGTCGGCGGTGGTGGCTTCGAACAGCGCCACTTGGTGGGCGATGCCCTTGGGGCCATCGGCGTCGCTGAAGTGGGTCATGTGCGAAATCTCTTCGACTTGCGGCAAAGCCTGCAAGCGCGACCAAGCCGAGCGGTAGGCCTGCGGGGCAAAGCCCAAGCGGTTCATGCCGCTGTTGAGTTTCAAAAACACGCGATGGCCTTGCTGGGTTTTGTGCGCGGCCAGCCAGTCGATTTGTTCGGTGCAATGCACCGTGTGCCACAGTTGCAGGCGCGAACACAGCTCCAGGTCGCGTGGCTCAAACACGCCTTCAAGCAAGAGGATGGGGCCGCGCCAACCCAAGGCGCGCACGCGGCTGGCTTCTTCTAGGTCGAGCAAAGCAAAGCCGTCGGCGCCGCGCAAGCCTTCAAAGCTGCGCTCGATGCCGTGGCCGTAAGCGTTGGCTTTGACCACCGCCCACAGGCGGGCGTCGGGCGCGGCAAGGCGCGCGTGGGCTTGGTTGTGGCGCAGGGCGTTGAGGTCAACGGTGGCGAGGATCGGGCGTGGCATGGGTAACCCCTGAAATGGATTTCGCCGCCTCAAAACCGGCGGCTGTCAAGGGATGGCAGCATGCTATAACCCACCGTCCCCATTGACGACTCGCCAACTTTCGCACAAAAAGAGCCGCCAACCCCCGCTCCTCCCCGGCCATGTCCAGAAAATCATCCCCATGAAGCGCGGCTTCTACACCATCATGACGGCGCAGTTTTTCAGCTCGCTGGCCGACAACGCCCTGTTTGTGGTGGCCATCGAGTTGCTGCGCTCACAAGGCGCCCCACTGTGGCAAAGCGCCGCCTTGGTGCCCCTGTTTGCCTTCTTCTATGTGGTGCTGGCCCCGTTTGTGGGGGCTTTTGCCGACGCCATGCCCAAGGGCCGGGTCATGTTCATCAGCAACGCGATCAAGGTGGTGGGCTGTTTGCTCATGCTCGTGGGTGTTCACCCTTTGCTGGCCTACACCCTGGTCGGCTTGGGCGCAGCGGCCTATTCACCCGCCAAATACGGCATCCTGACCGAGCTGCTGTTGCCCTCGCAACTCGTCAAAGCCAACGGCTGGATCGAGGGCCTGACCATCGCGTCCATCATCTTGGGCGTCTTGCTGGGCGGCCAGTTGGTGGGCCCTTGGATGGCCTCGGCCTTGGGTCAACTCACTGGCGAGACCTTGCACGCCGACTGGGTGGCCAAAGCCGCCATCGCCAGCTTGGTCTTGGTGTATTTGCTCGCGGCGTTTTTTAACCTGCGCATTCCCTCCACCGGGGTGGCGCCACGCCCCATGCCCCGCAACCCCTTGGTGCTGCTGCCCGATTTTTGGAGCTGCAACCTGCGCCTGTGGCGCGACCGTTTGGGCCAAATTTCCCTGTCCACCACGACCTTGTTTTGGGGCGTCTCGGGCAACCTGCGTTACATCGTGCTGGCTTGGGCCGGCGCGGCTTTGGGCTACAGCACCACGCAAGCGTCGAGCTTGGTGGGCGTGGTCGCCATCGGCACGGCCGTGGGTGCGGTGGTGGCGTCCATGCGCATGCGCCTGGACATGGCCACCGGCGTGATTCCGCTGGGCATCGGCATGGGCCTGTTGGTGATCTTGATGAACTTCATCGACAACGTCTGGGTGGCCGCGCCCTTCCTGATTTTGCTCGGCGGCTTGGGCGGCTTCTTGGTCGTGCCCATGAACGCTTTGCTGCAACACCGCGGCCACAACCTGATGGGCGCGGGCCGCTCGATTGCGGTGCAAAACTTCAACGAACA
>DAISXI010000128.1:0-4579 GCA_036825935.1 Hydrogenophaga sp. | reverse complement strand
CACGCCGGACAAAAGGCAGCAGCGCGCGCCAGCACGGCGCGCAAGGCCAGTAAGAAATAAAGCGTCGGG
Source organism: Hydrogenophaga sp. (assembly GCA_036825935.1). GTDB lineage: Bacteria > Pseudomonadota > Gammaproteobacteria > Burkholderiales > Burkholderiaceae_C > Hydrogenophaga. Next base: position 4,510 of record DAISXI010000128.1, on the reverse strand, counting down.
CATCGGTGCTGTCGCTCCACTGGACGCCCCAGCAGGTGTTGGCCGTGTTCGAGATTCTCGATAAGTTGTGCGATCAGCTCTGGGATTTGCCCGGGCCGCAAATCCAGCAGGCCATGCGCGAGGATCAATGCGCCACCAGCGCCAAGCCCCGTGGCGCTCTTGACTAACTCGACCTGCCGTTCAGATAGCCATCCGCCGGCCGGCATGGATGGCGGCCAACACGCGGTCGCGGTCCATCCACTGAGGACCCCCAAATACACAGTCCACCGCAAAACCGCGATCTGAAAGCCACATAAGAGCGGTTTCCAAGAGCCACCAACACCTGTTCGACATACTGCGCCAAGTGACCCCAAGCGTAGCGCAATACGCCATGCCACTGCGCAGCCGCGCCGATTCTTCCACCTCATGCAAGCGGCGTGGCCCGCACCTTCTTTTCATACGCCAGCTGGATGTCCTCCGCCAGGCTGAGCAACAAGGGCCCGTATCGCCGCACCAGCGGCAAGCTGTCCCCGTCCGCCCACGCGAAGCTGATATTCAGCGCATGCGCCGCGCCGTCGGGCAACACCAGCGGCGCCGCAAGCGCCACCATGCCCGCCTGCCACGACGAATGGCAGTACCCGTTCTTCGCAATGTCAGCCAGGCTGCGGCGGATCTCCGCCCGCATGGCTGTCCAGCCCCGGCCATAGCGCGGTGCGATGGCAGCGAGCATGTCGTCACGCGCCTGCTTGCCCAGCGCATACAGGGCCGCACGCCCGAGTGAGGTCTGCTCGATCGGGATGCGCGAGCCCGACGAAACGTTGCGAAAAAACCGCTGCTGCTCGCGGATGGACTCGAGATAAACCATGTCCTGCTGCTCTGCCACCGCCAGGCCCACGTTGATCTGCTCGCTGCACGCCAGCTTTCGCATCAGCGGCAACGCGACGTCGAGCAACGGCAGTTCCCGCCGGTAGACCAGCGCCAGGCTGAGGAACACGGCAGTGAGCCGGTAAGCCTTGTGCTGCAGGTCATAGGCCAGAAAACCCGCGTCCACCAACGACCGCGTCAGCCGGCTGACCGTGGGGCGCGGCAGGCCTGTTCGCGCAGCAAGCTCTGCATTGCCCAGCACCGTCGCGCCCAGGCGGAAAGCACGCAGCAATTGCAGGCCACGCTCAAGCGACTGGCTGCCAGCCGTGTCGCGGATAAAGCTACCTTGCAGATGCGTGCGGTGGCGGCTCGACGTGGCGACGGTGGCTGGCAGGCAAGGTGTCGAGGCCATGAAAGGTGTTCCTGATAATTTCGGTTAGCGAAATTGTACTCTTGCGCCAACGCGGCCTTGTTCCGAATAATCGGCCAATTCCCGATTGACCCAACGGAGTGAAGGCTGCCCCAAGCGGCCACCCGATTATGACCTACGAAGAACTACTCTACGTGGTGCGCGACCGCGTTGCGACCATCACCTTCAACCGACCAGACCGCATGAACACGTGGACGGCGACGCTGCTGCGCGAACTGCGCGATGCAGTGGGCGCCGCTGTTGCGGACGATGGCGTGCGTGCCATCGTGCTCACCGGCGCGGGCCGCGCCTTCTGCGCCGGCGCCGAACTATCGAAGCTCGGCTCTGGCACACCTCTACCGCCGCCCGAGCCGGTGGATGGCGACCTTGACCAGCGCTACAGCTTCCTGCTGGCCGTGCCCAAGCCGCTCATTGCAGCGATCAACGGCGCGGTGTCGGGCGTGGGAGGGTGCATCACCCTTTACTGCGACATGCGCTTCATGGCCGCTGGAGCCAAGCTGAACCTGCCCTATGCCCGGCGCGGCCTAGTCGCCGAGCATGGCAGCGCGTGGATGCTGCCGCGCCTCATCGGCCCGATGAATGCGGCGGACCTCCTTCTGTCGGGCCGCACCGTGCTGGCCGAAGAAGCCGCAGCGATGGGCCTCGTCCGACTGCTGCCTGCCGAAGGCTTTGGCGAGGCGGTACATGAGCGCGCCTCGGAGATGGCCAACCTGTGCTCGCCGCGCAGCATCCGCATCATGAAGGCGCAGCTGTGGAATGCGACGAAGCAGTCGTTGGCCGAGGCCACACAGATTGCCGACGCGGAAATTGCCGCCTGTGTGGGTACAGATGACCTGTATGAAGGTGTGGCCCACTTCGTCGAGAAGCGCTTGCCGCAATTCACCGGGCAATGATTCGCGCCTATTCCAATCAGATCATCCACAAGCCATGAACCTGCAGTTCGAGAACCCCGGCGGCACCCTGCCCCTGGCCGGCGTCAAAGTCGTCGAGCTTGGCGTAAACATCGCCGGCCCTTATGCCAGCGCCATCCTCTCCTCGCTGGGTGCGGACGTGGTGAAGATCGAGCGGCCGGATGGCGGCGACGATGCCCGCGGCTGGGGCCCCCCATTTTGGCGTGGCACGGCCACCACCTTCCAGGCCATGAACCATGGCAAGCGCAGCGTCGCGCTTGATCTGAAGGACCCGGAGTCAATCGAATGGCTCAAGGGCTTCATCGGCGAGTGCGATGTGCTGATCCAGAACCTACGGCCCGGCGTGGTAGACGAACTAGGCCTGGGCGCCAAAACACTATGCGCGCTACACCCAAGGCTCATCTACAGTTCGCTGGGCGCCTTCGGGCACAAGGGACCGATGCAGTTGCATCCGGGCTATGAGCCGATCATCCAGGCGTTCTCGGGCATGTTCTCGGTCAATGGCACAGCCGAGGGGCTCGGTGCGCGGGTGGGCATGCAGGTGCTCGACCTGGGCACCGGCGTGTGGGCCGCACTGGGTTGCCTGGCCGGCCTGTACCAGCGCCACACCACCGGGCGCGGCTGCGTGGTGGACGCGTCGCTGCTGGAGACCGCGTTGGGCTGGCTGCAGGTGATCCTCGCCGGCTTCAACGCCACGGGCGAACAACCTGAGCGGCACCGCAGCGGCAACCCGCGCGTGGTGGTGTTCCAGGCCTTTGACACGCTTGATGGCGAGGTGTTGATAGCCGCAGCCAACGACCGCCTTTTTGCCAAGCTGGTCCGCCAACTCGGGCACCCCGAATGGGCCACCGATGAGCGCTTTGCCAGCAACGAACTGCGCGTGAGGCACAAGGAATTGTTGCTGCCCGAAATGCAGACCGTCTTGATGCAGCAACCCACTGAACACTGGGTCACCAGGCTGGAAGCCGTGGGCGTTCCATGCGCCCCCATTCACGACCTGCAGCAGATGGTGGACCAGCCGCAAACGCAAGCCCTGAAGATACTGCAGGAGGTGCCGGGGGAAGACCTGCGCATCGTCGGCCTGCCATTGTCATTCAACGGCGAGAGGCCGCCCGTGCGGTACCGCGCACCCGGTATCGGAGAACACACCGCAGACCTACGCGCACCCAAAAAACAGCCCGGTAACGCTTCAGATTAGAAACCAAAAGGAGATACGACATGCAAAGAAGACAACTCATCCAGGCCATGGTCGGAACACCGATGGCGGGACTGTTTGCGCCCGCATTGGCGCAACATCTTGAACGTGCGGGCAGGACGCAGATCATCGTTCCCTTCGGACCCGGCGGCTCGGGAGACATCCTCGCGCGACTGCTCGGCCAGTACATGACCGACAAAGCGGGCATGACCGTCGTCGTCGACAACAAGCCCGGGGCTAGCGGAATCATCGGCGTGGAGGCAGTACGTGCTGCGCCCGCAGATGGCAGGACGCTGCTGTTGGCCACCACATCAACCTATGCGGCAAACCCCAGCCTGTTCAAGAAGCTTCCTTATGACCCCGAACGCGACTTCACGCTGGTCGGCATCTTGGCCGCGGGTGGCATGTATCTGCTCGTGCGGCCCGAGTCGCCCTACAAGTCAGTGGCCGACCTCGTGGCCGCCGCCAAGGCCAAGCCGGGCGTCATCAACTACGGGCACTTCAACGCCTCGTCTAACGTGGGCGGCGCGTTGATGGGCACATTTGCCGGCGCGCAGCTGACGGCAGTGCCGTACAAGCTGATCGGCACCGCCGTCACCGACCTGATCTCGGGCCAGATCGAAGTGCTGTTCATCGATACAGCGGCCGCTGACTCGTTCGTCACGTCGGGCCAGTTGCGCGCTCTGGCCGGAACCTACTCCAAACGCCTGGCCCAACAGCCGGACGTGCCGACACTGTCGGAAACTTATCCGGGTTTTGAGGTATTGGGTTTTCTGGGTATAGCGGTGGCCAGCGCCACGCCGGAGCCCGTCAAGCAAGCACTCAACAAGGTCTGCAACGACGCGATCACGGTTGAGCCGATGCGCTCGCGTCTACGGTCGTTTGGCTCAACCACGGCCGCGATGAACCTGCAGGAGTGCGCAGATTTCGGCCGCTCCGAACGGGCCAGCTGGCGGCGCTACGTGGCTGCCGCGAAGATCGAGCCACAATAAAAACGAGGCACCCCATGAGCCGCGACACCGAACTCACCACCGACCACGACGGCCACGTTGTCATCATCACGATGAACCGCCCGCCGCACAACTTTGCCAACGAGGCGCTGATGCGGCGTCTGGCCGATACGCTCAGGGC
>DAISXI010000127.1:0-4615 GCA_036825935.1 Hydrogenophaga sp. | reverse complement strand
CAAAGCCCGAACCACCGCAGGTGGGGCAACGGCCATCGCCGCTGTTGAAGCTGAATTTGCTGCCGGTGTAGCCGCGCTGGCGCGCCACTGGGGTGTTGGCGAAGATCGTGCGGATGGCGTCCCACGCGCCTACGTAACTCACCGGGTTGGAACGCGCGGTTTTGCCGATCGGCGACTGGTCGACAAAGACCACCCCGCCCAAGTGATCGGCACCGAGCAAGCGGTCGTGCGCACCCGGTGTGTCGGAAGACTGGCCAAAGTGGCGCAACAAAGCCGGGGCCAAGATGTCTTGCACCAAACTCGATTTGCCCGAGCCCGACACCCCAGTGACCACCACCAGGCGCTGCAGCGGGATGTCCACCGTCACGTCGCGCAGGTTGTGCTCGCGAGCGCCTTCCAAAATCAAGCGCGGGGTGCTGTCGGTGACCATGCGCTTGAAGCCCATGCCCACCTGTTTGCGCCCACCCAAGTACGCGCCGGTCAAGGTGTCGGCGTGGCGGATGGCCTCGGGGGTGCCGTCGAACACGATCTCACCGCCGCGCTCACCGGGGCCGGGGCCCATGTCGATCAAACGGTCGGCGGCGAGCATGACCGCCGGGTCGTGCTCGACCACCACCAAGGTGTTGCCCGCGTCGCGCAAGCGCAGCATGGCTTTGTTGATGCGCGCCATGTCGCGCGGGTGCAGGCCGATGCTGGGTTCGTCGAGCACAAACAAGGTGTTGACCAAGGAGGTGCCCAGCGCCGTCGTGAGGTTGATGCGCTGCACCTCACCGCCGCTCAGGGTGCGGCTTTGGCGGTCCAGCGTCAGGTAGCCGATGCCCACGTCGCACAGGTAGCGCAAGCGGGTGTTGATTTCGTCGAGCAACAAACGCAGCGCCTGTTGCTCGCCCGCGCCTGTGGCGTCGACCTCGGGTGAGAGCGAGGCGAAGAAGCGGCGCAAGGCATCCAGCGGCAAGAGCATGAGGTCGTGCAAGCTCAGGCCCGGCAAGGCTTGGAGCTGTTCGCGCGACCACGCCACACCTTTGGGCAAGTGGCGTTTGGCGGGGGCCAAAACGGCGTCGGCTTGGGCTTTCGTTCCCACGCGCCACAAGAGGCTGTCGGTCTTCAATCGCGCACCGCCGCAGATGGGGCATTCGGTGTAGCTTCGGTACTTGGACAACAAGACGCGGATGTGCATCTTGTAGGCCTTGCTCTCCAGGTATTCAAAAAACCGCGCCAAGCCATACCACTGCTTGGTCCACTGTCCCTTCCACTCTGGGCTGCCGTGGATCACCCAATCGCGTTGCGCGTCGGTCAACTTGGCCCACGGCGTGTCGCGGGGAATGCCCGCGGCCTCGGCGTGGCGCATCAGGTCGTCTTGGTTTTCTTGCCAAGCCGGGGTTTGCAAGACCTTGATCGCGCCGCCGCGCAAGGTGAGTTTGTCGTTGGGGATGACCAAGCCGTAGTCCACCCCAATCACACGCCCAAAGCCGCGGCAGGCCTCACAAGCCCCCACCGCCGAGTTGAAGGAGAACAGCGACGGCGTAGGCTCGCTGTAGCGCAAACCGCTCTCGGGGCAATGCAGACCGGCCGAAAACTTCCAGCTCAGCTCGGGGCCGTCCTCGGGCACCACGTGCACCTGCAAATGCCCACCCCCGCGCTTGAGCGCGACCTCGATGGCCTCGATCAAGCGCGCCGGCTCGGCGTTGCTCAAACGAAAGCGGTCGGCCACCACGTCGAGCACCTGCACCTCGGTGTGCGCGGTCGCGGCTGGGGTTTTGGCTTTGGCTTTGGGCTTGGCCTCGTCGGCCACGGGCGCGGCGCGCGTCTCGATGCGCTGGCCGTGCACCCGCGTGAAGCCACTGGCCGAGAGCCACTGCGTGACCTCGTCGGCGCTGGCCGTGGCGGGCAGCTCGACCGCAAAACTGATGACCAAACGCGGCTCCACCGGCATGGCCGCCACGCGCTCGCGCAGCGTTTGGGCAATGGAATCGGGCGAGTCGTGGCGCACCGGCACCGCGGTCTGGCGGTCGAAGAGCTGGGCCCCGCGCGCGAACAAGAGCTTCAGGTGGTCGTTGAGCTCGGTCATGGTGCCCACGGTCGAGCGCGAGCTGCGCACCGGGTTGGTTTGGTCGATGGCAATGGCCGGCGGCACACCGTCCACCCGGTCCACCGCGGGTTTGTCCATGCGGTCCAAGAACTGACGCGCGTACGCGCTGAAGGTTTCCACGTAGCGGCGTTGGCCCTCGGCGAACAAGGTGTCAAACACCAAGCTGGACTTGCCCGACCCACTGGGGCCGGTGACCACGGTGAGCTCGCCCGTGCGGATGTCGAGGTCGAGGTTTTTGAGGTTGTGTTGCCGCGCCCCTCGGATGCGGATGAGGCCGGTGCCGTCGTGTTCGTCGGGGGTGGTCTTGGAGACGTCGGTCATGGTGGGCCTTGTGGGTAGGTGCCCAACATTCTAGGAGCCTGCGCCGAAGCGGGCGCGGCCGGGGTCATTCGCTTCAAACCCCGGTTTGGCGGGCCTCGATCTGGGTCCAGACGGCGTGTTTTTCGGCGTCGTCCAAGATGGACCACACGGCGATTTCGTCCAGCGTGCGGAAACAACCTTTGCAGCTGGCGCTGGCTTCGTCCATCTCGCACACCGACACACAGGGCGAAGGCATGGCGTGGCCGGTGCGGCGTTGCGCATCGATCAGGTTCACGTTCGGGCGCGTACTCATTTCATGCCGCCCGCTTGACCAGCAAAAGGCTCGCACCCATGGCCATGAGCACGCCACCGAACACGCGGTTTTGGGCGCGCCGCGCCCGGGCGCTGGCCAGCCAGCGTTGCGCGCGCGAGGCCAAAAACGCATAACCGTGCATGACCGCGATGTCGACCACCGACATGGTCAGCGCCAAGATCAACAGCTGCAAAGCCAATGGCCGATTGGGGTCGATGAACTGCGGCAACACCGCCACCATGAACACGATGCCTTTGGGGTTGGTGAGGTTGGTCATGGTGCCGATCACCAAACGCTGGCGCACCGAGGGCAGGCCGCTGCTGGCGGTAATGGCTTCGCCGGCTTCTGCGGTCGCCACCAACACCGGCGCGCGCCACTGCTGCACACCCAGCCAAAACAAATACGCCGCCCCCACCACCTTGACCACCGTGAAGGCCGTGGCCGACGCCACCAAGACCGCGCCCACGCCCACACCGGCGATCAAGAGCACGATCACCAAACCGATTTGCAAACCCACAATGGTGGGCGTGGTGCGTTGCACGCCATAGGCCAAGCCGTGCGACATCGACAGCACCGCGCCCGAACCCGGCGAGACCGCGATCACCACACACGCCACGGCATACGCCAACCACACTTCCCAAGCCATCGTCATCCCTTTCGTTGGGCCAACACGGCCCGAGCCACCCGCGACGCGCTGGGTCGGCCCAATTGTTCACACATCCAAGCCCCTGTGTCGATCAGGGCGTCCAAATCGACACCGGTTTCGATGCCCATGCCGTGCATCAAGTACACCACGTCTTCGGTGGCCACGTTGCCCGTGGCGCCTTTGGCGTAGGGGCAGCCGCCCAAACCCGCCACCGAGGATTGGAAATTCCACACCCCCATCTGCAGCGCGGCCAAGGTGTTCGACAACGCTTGGCCATAGGTGTCGTGGAAATGCCCTGAGACGTGGTCGATGTCGAAATGCGCCAGCGCGGCCTCTAGGGCGCGCTGCACCTTCAGCGGTGTGCCCACCCCGATCGTGTCGGCCACGTCCACGCGCTGCACACCGATGCCCTTCATGAGCCCCGCCAATTGGCGCACGCGCTCAGGCGGAATGTTGCCCTCGTAGGGGCAACCCACGGTGCAACTCATGGCGCCGCGCACCGCGATGCCCGCAGCCCGCGCTGCATCGACCACCGGCGCAAAACGCTCGATGCTCTCGGCCATGGAGCAGTTGATGTTCTTCTGGCTGAAGGCCTCGCTGGCCGCGCCGAACACCACGATTTCGTCGGGCCGGTCCAACACCGCGGCCTCAAAGCCTTTGAGGTTGGGCGTGAGCACCGAGTAACGCACCCCGGCTTGGCGCGCGATGCCGCTCATGACCGCGTGGTTGTCGGCCATTTGTGGCACCCACTTGGGCGACACATAACTGGTGACCTCAATCTCTTGCAAGCCCGCCGCCTGCAAGCGCTGCACCAGCTCGACCTTGACCGCCGCCGGCACGGCTTGCGCTTCGTTTTGCAGGCCGTCGCGGGGGCCGACGTCGATGATTCGGGTGCGTGTGGGCAAGCTCATGGTGTGGCTCCTGCGTCAATAACCGCGCTGCGCATCGACTTCACCCACCACCGCTTCGCCGCGCTCGACGGCGGCGATTTTGCGGGTGATTTGGGCGATGGTGTCGGCCACCAAGGTGCGGGCGGAGGTGTGGGGGGTGAGGCGGATCTGGGGGTGGCGCCAGAACGGGTGATCGCTGGGCAAGGGCTCGGTGCGGCACACATCCAAGGTGGCGCCGGCCAGGTGGCCGCTGGCCAGCAAAGCCAAGAGGTCCTCGTCCACCAAGTGGCGCCCGCGCGCCACGTTGATCACAAACGCGCCGGGGCGCAAGCGCGAGAGCGTGTCGCGGTTGAGGATGTTTTCGGTGGCGGGGGTCA
>DAISXI010000126.1:0-4800 GCA_036825935.1 Hydrogenophaga sp. | reverse complement strand
CCACGTTGCGGATGCGTTCGGTGGACCCCATGGAGGTGCCGCCGTACTTGTGAACAATCAAAGCCATGGGGAAATGTCTGAGGATAAAGAGGTTTGCGCCGCCAAAATAGCCAGCGGCGCAGCTGCAAAGCCCGACAATTATAGAGGCGCCGTGTATTGCAAATGCTGACGCTGGCGCTGAACCCTGCCCGCGCCAACCTTCAATTCGATCTGGTGACCGCGGGTGGTGCACGCCCGAATTTGCAACAACAACGCCGCCATTTGCGCTTGACTGGGCGCCACGCCGTGCTCGCTGCGCAACCAATATCGAAGGACATTGGTTTGCCGCGCCGCCGACAAGGCCTGCAAGCCGGCAATGCTCGGCGGCACGCCCACGCGCTGCAAATCGATGTGCGCCAAGTCGTCGAGCAGGCTTTGGGCCTGTGCGGCGTGTTCGGCGCTGCGCGCCAAGGTGCCTGCGTAGGCTGGGAAATCGCGGCGCCAAGCCTGCAGCAAACCGTGGCGGATGCGGTTGCGCGTGAAGTCCGTGTTGTCGTTGCTGGGGTCTTGAACCACGGTGACGCCCTGCCCGTCCAGCCAATCCCTCAAGGCCTGGGGGTCGACCGTCAAGATCGGTCGAGCAAAGCGCACACCGTGGCGTTCAAAGTTTGAGGGCATGGCCGACAGGCCGGGCAAACCAGCGCCTCGGCTCAAGGCCAGCATGAGGGTTTCAACCTGATCGTCGGCGTGGTGACCGAGCAGCACGTGCGAGGCACCCACCGATTGGGCCAACTCGGCCAAAGCGCGGTAGCGCCCTTCGCGGGCCGCGGCCTCGGGGCTTTGCCCCGGTGAATGTTGGGCTTGGATGCGTTGGACGTGGCAGGCCATGCCCCAGCGTTGGCATTGCCCACGGACGTGCGCTTCAAAACCATCGGCGGCGGCTTGAAGGCCGTGGTGCACGTGCAGCGCGACCACATTTCCGGGCCAACGATCTTGGGCCGCCAAGGCCAAGGCGGTTGAATCGGCACCACCACTCAAGGCAACCGCCAACGGCCGTCGCTCTAGGTCGGCACCGTTGGCCCAAACCGCCAAGGCCTCATGGCAAGGATTGGCGGTGTGGCTCACCTCAACGCTTGGTGTCGGCTTTGGTGTCGGTGAATCGGCCGTAGCTGTTGATGCGTGCGTGACGGCGATCGATCAGCTCTTTGACCTTCAGGTCCGAGACTTGTCGGTAGGCCTCGGTCAGCGCACGCTTGAGCTGGGCGCCCATTTGCGCGTGGTCGCGGTGGGCCCCGCCCACAGGTTCACTGACGATTTTGTCGACCAGGCCCAAGGATTTCAGTCGATGTGCCGTGATGCCCAAAGCCTCGGCGGCGTCTTCGGCGCGATCGGCGGTTTTCCACAAGATCGAAGCACAGCCCTCGGGGCTGATCACCGAATACACCGAATACTGGAGCATCAAGACCTGATCGGCCACCGCGATGGCCAAGGCACCGCCCGAACCACCCTCACCGATGATGGTGGAGATGATGGGCACTTCGAGCTGGGCCATCTCAAAAATATTGCGGCCAATGGCTTCGGACTGGCCACGCTCTTCGGCGTCGATGCCAGGGTAAGCGCCGGGCGTGTCCACAAACGTGAACACGGGGAGCTTGAACTTCTCGGCCAGCTTCATCAGGCGCAAAGCCTTGCGGTAGCCCTCGGGCTTGGTCATGCCGAAGTTGCGCAAACCACGCTCTTTGGTGTCGCGCCCTTTTTGGTGGCCAAGCACCATGCAGGGCTGGCCGTTGAAGCGCGCCAGGCCGCCCACGATGGACAGGTCATCGGCAAAGTGGCGGTCACCGTGCAGCTCCACGAAGTGGGTGAAGACCTCGCGCACGACGTCCAGTGTGTAAGGACGGTCTTGGTGGCGGGCGATCTTGGTGATCTGCCAAGGCGTGAGGTCGCTGTAAATGTCTTTGGTCAGCTGCAAACTTTTGGCGGACAGCTGATCGATCTCATCGGTGATGTCCACGGCCGACTCGCTTTGGACGTAACGCAACTCATCGATCTTGGTTTCCAACTCCGCAATGGGTTGTTCGAAATCCAAAAAATTCTTCTTTGACAAAACTCTCTCCTGTGTGTGTTCGAAGCTCAAGCCTTTGCGACTCAGCCCCAACTCAATAGGCGACTGGTACGGGGTCCAGCGAGCGCCAAATATACCAAGTCGCGACGCTGCGGTAAGGCGCCCAGGGTGAGGCGACCTCGCGGGCCTCACTGCGACTGACCGGATCGCCCGAGAAATAACAGCGGCTGATGCCGTTGATCAGGCCCACATCGTCCAGCGGCAACACGTCGGGGCGCATCATGTGAAAAATGAGAAACATCTCGGCCGTCCAGCGACCGATGCCACGAATGGCCACCAACTCAGCGATGATGGCCTCGTCGTCCATCTCGACCCAATCTGATTCTTGAACCTGGTCGTTGGCAAAGTGCAGCGCCAAGTCCACCAAATACTCCACTTTGCGCGCCGACAATCCCGCGGCACGCATGTCATCGACCTTGAGTTTGAGGACTTGGGTCGGCGTCAGCGCCTGGGGCAAAACGGCAAAACGGTCCCACACCGATTGGGCGGCTTTGACCGAAATTTGTTGTCCCACGATGCTGCGCGCCAAAGTCACAAAGGCATCTCCGCGCGATTGCAGGCTCCCGCCGGGGTGCTGCGGAATCAGGTTTTTCATCACCCGGTCGCACTTCATGAGGTGCTTGCAGGCCTCGGCCCAGTAAGCGGGCGTGGTGGACTCCTGCACGGTGCCGCTCATCACACGCGCTCCCACGTCGTGCCCTGAGGGCCGTCTTTGAGCACCACGCCTTGGCTGAGCAACTGCTGGCGAACGGCATCGGCTTGGGCAAAGTCTTTGGCTTGTTTGGCCGCTTGGCGTTGCTCGATCAAGGCTTGGATGGCCACTTCACTCAAAGCCCCCTCACCCGCCCCGGCTTGCAGCCAAGTTTGCGGATCGTCTTGCAAGAGGCCCAGCGCAGCACCCAAGGCTTTGAGCAGGCCGCTGACTTGAGCGTCACGCGATCGGTTGGCCTCGGACGCCAAGTCGAACAGCACGGCCATCGCCTCGGGCGTGCCGAAATCCTCGTTCATCGCGGCCGCAAAGCGTTGGGCGGCGCCTTGGCTCCAATCGATGGTCACGGCGACCGGCGGCACGGCTTGCAAGCAGGTGTAGAGGCGACGCAGTGCGGTGCGGGCGTCATCCAAATGGGCATCGCTGTAATTCAAGGCGCTGCGGTAGTGGGTGCGGATGATGAAGTAGCGCACCGTCTCGGGGTCGTAGCGCTCAAGCACCTCGCGGATGGTGAAGAAGTTGCCCAAGCTCTTGGACATTTTTTCGTTGTCCACTCGCACGAAGCCGTTGTGCATCCAAACACGCGCCAAGGGCTCACCATTGGCGCCTTCGGACTGCGCGATCTCGTTTTCGTGGTGGGGAAACTGCAGGTCGGCCCCACCACCGTGGATGTCAAACGTCTCGCCCAGCATCTCGCAGCTCATGGCGGAGCATTCGATGTGCCAACCCGGGCGGCCCGTGCCGTAGTCGCTGGCCCATTGAGCCTCAGTAGGTTCGTCGGCTTTGGCCGCCTTCCACAAGACAAAGTCCAGCGGGTCTTGTTTGCCGTCGTTCACCGACACGCGCTCGCCGGCACGCAACTCGTCCAAGGACTTGCCAGACAACTTGCCGTAGCCCTCGAACTTGCGCACGGAGTAATTCACATCGCCGTTGCCGGCGCGGTAAGCCAAGCCTTTGGCTTCCAAACGGCCAATCAGGGACAGCATCTGCGGCACGTACTCGGTGGCGCGTGGCTCGTGCGTGGGCCGCTCGATGCCCAAGGCATCGGCGTCTTGGTGCAAAGCGTCGACCATGCGATTGGTCAAGGCGGTGATGGTTTCGCCGTTTTTCAGCGCACGAGCGATGATTTTGTCGTCGATATCGGTGACGTTGCGCACATAGGTCACTCGGTAGCCCGAGGCCTTGAGCCAGCGCTGCACCACATCAAAAGCCAACATGGATCGGGCGTGGCCCAAGTGGCACAGGTCATAGACAGTCATGCCGCACACATACAGGCGCACATGCCCTTCTTGCAATGGCGAGAAAACCTCTGCCCTTTTGGACAGGGTGTTGAAAATACGCAGGGTCATGGGAGAGAAAGAGGAGGACGGGTCGGGCCCAGCACACCCTCCGAGGGCGTCAAGAGCCTCGGGGATACAATGCTTCAGTATATCCAGACCCACCCCAAATGCCAATGAAACATCGACCGCTGACCCTCGCCACCCTGTGTGCGGTTTTCTTTTTATCGTCGGTGTCGGCTTGGGCCCAAACCGATCCTTACGCATCGGTGAACCGCCTGATCCGCGCCAAGCAATTCGATGCGGCACTCAAGGCCATTGAAACCAACCTCAGCACCAACCCGCGCGATCCCCAAATGCGCTTGTTGCAAGGCGTGGCGCACACCGAAAACGGACAACTCGAACAGGCCAAAGTGGTTTATGTTCGCCTGACCCAAGAGTTTCCCGAATTGCCCGAACCCCACAACAACCTGGCCACAATTTACGCGCAAGAATCCAAGTTTTCCTTGGCGCGCGAGTCTTTGGAAATGGCCGTGCGCCTCAACCCCAATTACGCGGTGGCGCATGAAAACCTGGGCGATGTCTACGTCAGACTGGCCCGTGAAGCCTACGCAAGGGCTGCATCCTTGGACCGAAGCGCTGTGACCATTGGCCCCAAACGCGTTCAACTCGAAACCGTGCTGCGCCCACCCGCCCCTGCGACCCCCACC
>DAISXI010000125.1:0-4818 GCA_036825935.1 Hydrogenophaga sp. | reverse complement strand
GCATGCGAAAGGGCAGCATGGCTTGAACCACCGGTGACACCAAACGCGGCACCGACAGGGTTTCGTGAAAGGCGAGTAGAGGCTCACCGGCGTGATCAAATTGCAGCAAGGCACGCTGGTAAAACGGCGTGTCTTCGAGTTGTTCGTGCACGCGCACGGCTTGCGAACTTCGCATCCGGCGGTCGATGCGCCAACCGGTCCTGGACAGGCGCTGCACCGGGGGCGCGGCGATGGGCTCGACCGTGCCTTGCGGCGTGAAGCGCAGCGACAACACGCGGTCTTCGGTGCCGGGCGCTTGCATGTCGTAAAACACCACGGTACTGCCGTCGCGTGTGCGGGCACGTGACCAGTCCCAGGTGTGAAAACCCCGGTCCACCGGTTCGTCACCTTCGTTGGAATCCAAATACGCACGCCCTTGCCACTTCAAATCGGGAGCGTCCAAGTCCACCTCGATGCGTGAGTCGGGTGCCAGCGGCCCCCAACGGTGCCGAGCGTTCACATCCAGCGGTGTGGAGTAAGCAAACAACTGCTGCGGCCAGAGCTTGATGCGGCCGCGCACGCGGCGCGGGAGCGGCACACACAGCTCGTCGATGTCGATGGTCAGGCTGTCGCCGTCCCAGCTGAGTTGACTCGGGCCGATGGTGAACTGGCGCTCGCTGCGGGCGCAGTGGCGCTGGCCGCGTTCGGTCATGGCCCAGCGGCCCTGCCCTTTGCTGTAAATGGCCACGTTCAAGGCGCAGTGGTTGTCGGCAAGGGCCCTGCCGCGCCCACGTGCCCATGCGTAATACGGCGAGAACACACTGCCCACAAACGCAATGAGGGTAATGCCGTGTTGGCCGTCGTCACTCATGGCGTCGACATACCACCAAAGGTAGCCTCCGTCTGGAACGTGCTGGTCGAAGCGAGGCTCGCCATCAGCGCCTCGGCCGCCCGCTGCCCAGACAAGGCCGCCATCGGCACACCCGGTCCCGGGTGCACGCTGCCCCCCGCCAAATAAAGACCCTTGATCGGCGTGTTCGCCCCCGGTCGCTGAAAGATACTGGTCCAGCCGTGCGTCGCCTGCCCGTACAGCGCTCCCCCGCTGGCTGGAAAGCGGCGATGAAAATCCTGCGGCGTTGTGCGCAGGCTGTTGTTCGCTGTGGGTTGCAGGTGCAGGCCCAGCTGACGCAGGTGCTGAAAGGTGTGCGTTTGGCATTGTTCTAAAGCCTCCTCGGTGATTGCGTTGCCATCACCGCAGGCGGGGGCGTTGACCAAACAAAACAGGCGCTCGGCTTGGCCGTGCGGTAAATGCGCAGGCCGATCTTGTGCACAGACATAAACCGTGGGCTGCTCGGGTAAGCGCTGGCGCTCAAAGATGTCTTCGAACTCGCTGGCGTAGGTGCTCTGAAAAAACACGTTGTGTCGGTCCAAGACCACGCCATCGGCGGGGGTGTGCATGGACCAAGTCAAGGCCGATAAAGATCGCGGCGGTGCGTCAGGCGGCACGACGCGGCGCACGGCATCGCCCAGCAAGCCTTGGCGCAAGGCAGCGGCGTCGCCATTGAAGATGACGCGGTCGGCCGGTAAAAATTCACCCGACTGCAGGTGCACACCGCACACACGGCCCTGGCGCTGCTCGATGCGCTGGCAAGTGCTTTGGTAGCGGAACACCGCGCCTCGGCGGCGAGCCACACGGGCCAGTGCCTGGGCCATGCCAACCATGCCGCCTTCCACCGACCAGACCCCGTCCATCTCGACCTGCGCGATCAACATGAGGGTGGCCGGCGACTGCCAAGGCGATGATCCGCAGTAAGTGGCGTAGCGAGCAAACAGCTGGCGCAAACGCGGGTCTGAAAACTGGTGGCCCAGCTGCTGCCACAGGCTGCGCATAGGGCCGAGTTGGGCCAACACACCCAAGCCTTTGAACCCCAAGTCGCCCATGAAGCCGCCCATGCTGGGGCGTTGGGCGCGGATCATTGGACCTTCGAGCGTGGCGTAGAGCTGGCGTGTGGTCTTGCAAAAGTCCCGAAATCGTCTGGCTTCGTCGCCACTGGACCAAGCCGCAATAGCAGCCTCGCTCTCACGCGCGTCGGCCGACAAATCGAGCTGGCTGCCATCGGGCCAAAAATGACGGGCGAGCACCTGCAGCGGTGTGATGCGCATCTCGGCCTCGACGCTGGTACCCACGCTGCGAAGCAAGTCGTCAAACACCCAGCGCATGGTGAACACGGTGGGGCCGCTGTCGATGTGTGCGCCGTTCACTTCGCGGCTGTGCACCTTTCCGCCGGGCGCGCCCGAGGCTTCGACCACGGTGACATGGAGCCCTTGGTGCGCGAGTTTGATGGCGCTGCACAAGCCCCCCATGCCAGCGCCGACGATGACGACGCGGTGCTCAGGCATGGCTGAGCTCCAGGTTGGACACCGTGGGTGCGTCAAACATGCGCCCCTGCCAGGCCCCAGCCATCTGCAGCACCTGCATGCGCACGAACAGCGATTCGGAAAAAAACTGGTGCTTGTAAGCGGCCGCACTGGCCACCTGGTGCGCGCCTTGTTGGGCATAGGCCAGCATCGCGGCCGTGTCCTTCCACAGGCTGAAGGTGCATTGGCGCACCAAAGGCACTTCACCCAAACCCATGGCCAGCAAACAACCGGGCGACTGTTTCAAGTCGGCCTGTGCAGCGGGCGCGTAGCGCCAAAACGCCATCGCTTTGGAGGGGACAATGCTGGCGCGGGTGAGCACCGCCAAGGGTCCCTGCGGCGCGGCACTGTCGCCCAAGGCCTCAGCGGAAGTGGCCTGCCAAGCCTGCTTGTCCCAATGTCCACGGCCCGACTTCACCGCCATCACGCCCGTCCAACACTCGCGTGCCCGGTTTCGGTAGGCCTGCACCGCGGCGCTGTCCAAGAATTTCAGAGCGAAATCGAGGTGACTGAAGGTGCAAATCAAACCTTGGTGGGTGGGGCTCGGGCGCAAGCTGAAGCCCCCGCCGTGCCCACTGCCCATGACCTTGGCCATGGTCAAACCGGGCACATCCTTGTACGCGCCTGGACCGGCGACCAACCTCAACCAACCCCAACCTTGGTGCTGCCGCAACAAATCGGCCACGACCACCACGACCACGCCCGAGAGCGTGTCCTGAATCATGGGGTTGGCCAACACAGAAAGCGTCCAAGCACAGGGTCGGGCTTATTGGGCCGCAGGCTTGGCAGCCACTTTGTTCGCCAAGGCGCTCACGGCCAGATTGGGCTTTTGTAACTCAGGAAAGTCTTTGGCCATCTGCGCTCCATTGAGTGGCTTGTAAGCACCTTGGTGGCAGGTCGCGCAATTGAGCTTGGCCACGTCGCCCAACGGTCCCTTGCGGTGGGCTGGGAAGACCTCGGTGAGGGGTTCCATGTAGCTCACATTCAAATCGCGCGCCATGCGGATGCCATGCCACGCGGTCATGCGCTGCGGTGGACTGATCTCCCAGCTTTGGAACGACTGCGTGTTGTGGCAATACGTGCAGTTCACCCCCAGCGAGGTCGACATGTGTGTCATCAAGCCATACGTCCACTCAGCCTGTTTGATGGATTGGCGGTTACCCGATGGCAAAGCGGTCGGCCCATTCAATCGGATGTTTTGGTCGCCCAACAAGAACGGGGTGAAAGGGTCGTTGGGCAAGGAAGACAGGTTGACCACTGGAGATGGCTCGTTTTGTCCCGACTTGTCACCCATGAAATTGGAGCCTTGCGGTTGCGCATCGGCCGTGAACCAGATCTCTTTGGGCACAGGCTCGCCTCGGTGGCAGGTGTAGCAGGTCACGCCGGTTTGAGCCACGTGCGGCTGCCAATCGGCGTTGATGTGCTGCGTCATCTCCACCATGCGACGAGCCACCACCTTGGTGTACTTGCTGTCGTCGGCAAAATTCGGCAGTGCATGGCAATAAGCACACCCTTCGTTGGGCGCGACCCAATTGGTCATGGAGACCATGAGCCGGTTGAATTCGCCCACGCTCAAATTACCCAAGACCTTGACGTTTTGATACACCGCAGAGGCTTTGGGGCCTTCGGAGCCGGGCGAAGGAATGACGGGAGGAGGTTGGTTGTTTTCGGTCTTGGCGTCGAGCAAGCGCTCGTTGTAGACCTGCAGCATGCCGGTGCCGCGGTAACCGCTTTGAACCGACTCGGGGCTGGGGCGTTCGCAGCCGGCCAGCACGAAACCGATCAGCACCAAACCCAGCGCTTTGAACCAGTGCGTGTGGCGCACAGTGGAGGAGGTGAAGGTGCTCGCGTTCATGGCTTGACTCCTGTGCTCAGCGCGGGGTCAACCATCGCTGGAAAAATTTCGGGGTACGGTGGCGCCACGCCATGCTTGATCGCCCACAGGTACCAGTTGTCCACCACGGTGCCGGTGAGCAAGATGCCGATACCGCCCGTGATGGGACACAGCACCGCAAACCACCAGGCCCAGCGGTGAATCGATTCCATGGTGGCGTTGAAGCCCATGGTCCAACGCCAGAACAGGGCTGCACGCTCCGAGGCCGTGCCCCGGTCGGTGATCTGCTCAATCTCTCGTTCGCCGCCAAAACGGGTGACGGCCAGAATGGTCGCGCCGTGCATGGCAAACAGCAGGGCCGAGCCATAGAGGAACACGATGGACAATGCGTGGAAGGGGTTGTAGAACAAGTTACCGTAGCGCAGCGAGAAGGCCGCCGTCCAATCCAGGTGAGAGAAGATGCCGTAAGGCACGGCCTCTCCCCAAGAACCCATCAAGATGGGGCGGAACAAGCCCAGCACCAAAAACAACCAAATGGCTGCAGCGAACGCCCATGCGATGTGCGTGCCCATGCCCAGTTCGACCGC
>DAISXI010000124.1:0-4979 GCA_036825935.1 Hydrogenophaga sp. | reverse complement strand
CCAAGCTGTTTGCGCTGTCGGACCAACACGGTTTTGTCATCGCCTCGGACGAGTGCTACAGCGAGATTTACTTCCGCGACGAAGCCCCGCTGGGCGGCTTGCAGGCCGCGCAACAACTCGGCCGCAGCGACTTCAAGCGCCTGATCGCCTTCACCAGCCTGTCCAAACGCAGCAACGTGCCCGGCCTGCGCAGTGGCTTTGTGGCCGGCGACGCCGCGTTGATCAAACCCTTTTTGCTCTACCGCACCTACCACGGCAGCGCCATGAGCCCCGTGGTGCAAGCCGCCAGTGTGGCCGCTTGGGGCGACGAGGCGCACGTGGTGGAAAACCGCCGCCTGTACCGCGAAAAGTTCGAGCGCGTCACGCCCATGCTCGCGCCGCACCTCGATGTGCGCTTGCCCGATGCCTCGTTTTACCTGTGGGCCGGTGTGCCCGAGCACCACGCGCAGCGCCACCCCGGTCTGTCGAGCGACGAGGCTTTCGCCTTGGACTTGCTCACTCAATACAATGTCACGGTCTTGCCCGGCAGCTACTTGGCCCGCGAGGTCGATGGCCACAACCCGGGCCAAGGCCGCATCCGCATGGCCTTGGTGGCCGGTACCGACGAATGCGTCGAAGCCGCTGAGCGCATCCAAGCCTTCATGGCCTGATTTTTAATTTGAACCTGACCCCAATTCTTATGACCCAACAACTGCAAACCATCATCGACAACGCTTGGGAACAACGCGCCGAACTCTCGCCCGCCTCTGCGCCCAAAGAAGTCATGGACGCGGTTGAGCACGTGATTGCTCAACTCAACAACGGCCACCTGCGCGTGGCCAGCCGCGACGGTGTGGGCCAGTGGACGGTGCACCAGTGGCTCAAAAAAGCGGTGTTGTTGTCCTTCCGTTTGAACGACAACGTCCCCGTACACGCCGGTGACTTGGCCTTTTACGACAAGGTCAAAACCAAGTTCAGCCATTTGAGCGAAGCCGAACTCAAGGCCACGGGCGTGCGCGTGGTGCCCCCCGCTGTGGCCCGCCGCGGCAGCTTCATCGCTTCGGGCGCCATCCTCATGCCCAGCTACGTGAACATCGGCGCTTATGTGGACAGCGGCACCATGGTCGACACCTGGTCCACCGTCGGCTCTTGCGCGCAAATCGGCAAGAACGTGCACCTCTCGGGTGGCGTGGGCATCGGCGGCGTTTTGGAGCCCCTGCAAGCCAACCCCACCATCATCGAAGACAACTGCTTCATCGGCGCACGTTCCGAAGTGGTCGAAGGCGTGATCGTCGAAGAGAACTCGGTGCTGGGCATGGGTGTTTACATCGGCCAATCGACCCCCCTCTTCGACCGCGCCACCGGCGAAATTTCATACGGTCGCGTGCCCAGCGGCTCGGTGGTCGTCAGCGGCAACCTGCCCAAGAAGGCCGCCAACGGCGCCGACTACAGCATGTACGCGGCCATCATCGTCAAGCGCGTGGACGCACAAACCCGCTCCAAAACCAGCATCAACGACCTGCTGCGCGACTGACCGGGCCCGCCAAGATGTCCGACCCACACACCACCCTGCGACTGGCCGAGGCGCTCATCGCGCGGCCTTCCGTCACCCCCAACGACCACGGCTGTTTGCCGCTGATCGCGCAGCGTTTGACGCCGCTGGGTTTTGTGTGTGAAGCCATGGACAGCGGCCCCGACGAGGCCCGCGTGAGCAACCTGTGGGCGATCCGCCACTGCGGCCGTGCGGACGCCAAGGTCTTGGTGTTTGCTGGCCACACCGACGTGGTGCCCACCGGTGACTTGGCCGCTTGGACCAGCGACCCCTTTGTGCCCACGCACCGCGACGGCCACCTGTTTGGTCGCGGCGCGAGTGACATGAAAACCTCGCTCGCCGCCATGGTCGTGGCCTGCGAAGAATTTTTGGCGCAGACCCCGCAGCCCAACATCGACATCGCGTTTTTGCTCACCAGCGACGAAGAAGGCCCGGCACGAGACGGCACGGTGGTGGTGTGCGAGGCGCTGCGCCAGCGCGGCCAGCGCTTGGACTGGTGCATCGTGGGCGAGCCCACCTCGGTGGAGCGAACCGGCGACATGATCAAAAACGGCCGACGCGGCACCATGAGCGGGCGCTTGACGGTCAAAGGCATTCAAGGCCACATCGCTTACCCGCAATTGGCCAAAAACCCCATCCACATGGCCGCGCCCGCCTTGGCCGCGCTGGCCGCCGAGGTCTGGGACGCCGGCAACGAACACTTCCCGCCCACGAGCTGGCAGGTGAGCAACATCCACGGCGGCACGGGGGCGAGCAACGTCATTCCCGGCACGGTGGTCATCGACTTCAACTTTCGTTTCAGCACCGAGTCCACGCCCGAGGGTTTACAGGCGCGGGTGGTCGCAATCTTGGCTACACACGGTTTGTTGCCCGGCGCGGACTTTGACCTGACGTGGACGGTGGGTGGCCTGCCCTTTTTGACGCCCTTGGGCACGCTGGTCACTGCGGTGCAACAAGCGATTGCCGACGAGACCGGCATCCAAACCCAACTCTCCACCACCGGCGGCACCAGCGACGGTCGCTTCATCGCCGCGGTGTGTCGCGAGGTCATTGAATTTGGCCCACCCAACGCCACCATCCACAAGATCAACGAATGCGTGCGCGTGGCCGACATCGAGCCGGTAAAAAACATTTACCGCCGCACCTTGGCGCTGCTCTCAGCTCAGACCTGAACAGCCCACAAAAAAGGCCCTGACGGGCCTTTTTTATTCCTCAGCTTTGCGCCCCACGACCATCTGCCCCTCGGCATCCGGCTCGTGCGTGTAAGCGGCCTTGCCGTTGATGCGCAGCACGAAAACGTCCTTGGTGCGCAGCACCTCAATGCCCTTGGACTCGTTCTTCATGACCACGGGGCTGATGTCGCCCTCTTCGGCTGGCTGCACATCGAGCACGGCGCGCTGATCGCCCCAATACAGTTCGGCCAGGGGCTTGTCGTCGCTGAAGACCACAAACGCCCATTGGTCGGGGTCGGTGGTGTCCACGGGCTCAAAGGCCACGCTCTCTTCCCAGATGCGGATGCACTGCTGTTTCATCTCGGACCAGGTGTAGCCCGCTGAAGGCTTGCAGCCCTTGGCGTCCACGTCGGCGCCGGGCTGGGCGACGTCCGCGCTGACCGGCGTCTTTTCGCAACCCACGACCAAGAAGGCCGCCACGATCAACGACAATAGCGGGTTGCGCGTCCAGCGCCCTGTGGCCCTTGCGCCGTCCATTGACTGTCGATTCATGACCCCATCCTTCGATTCATCCACGCCCACCGCAGGCGTGTCTTTGAGTACCTATCTTAGCCAAGCCAGCGAACGCCTCACACAATCGGGCGTCAGCTTCGGCCACGGCACCGCCAACGCCCACGACGAAGCCGCCTGGTTGGT
Source organism: Hydrogenophaga sp. (assembly GCA_036825935.1). Classification (GTDB taxonomy): domain Bacteria; phylum Pseudomonadota; class Gammaproteobacteria; order Burkholderiales; family Burkholderiaceae_C; genus Hydrogenophaga. Next base: position 1,580 of record DAISXI010000124.1, on the reverse strand, counting down.
CCTCTGGGGCCTGGGTTTGCCACTCGACACCGACACCACCGAACACGCCACCACACTCACGCCCGAGCAGTGCCAGCGCTTGGACGCCTTGATCAGCGAGCGCATCACCACGCGCCGCCCCGCCGCCTACATCACCCAAGAAGCTTGGTTGCAAGGCGTGTCGTTTTACGTGGACGAGCGCAGCATCGTGCCGCGCAGCTTCATCGCCGAGCTGATCGCCGAAGGCACGCTGGACCTGTGGCTCAGCGACCGCACCAAGCGCGTGCTCGACCTGTGCACCGGCAACGGCAGTCTGGCCGTGTTGGCCGCCTTGGCTTGGCCACAGGTGAGCGTCACCGGCGCGGACCTGTCCACCGAAGCCTTGGCTGTGGCCGCTATCAACGGCGAGCGCCACGGCTTGGCCCAGCGCATCCGCTGGTGCGAGAGCGATGTGTGGTCGGGCTGCCCCGGCCCATGGGACTTGGTCCTGTGCAACCCGCCGTATGTGAACAGCCAAAGCATGGCCGAGCTGCCCGCCGAATTCCGCGCCGAACCCGCGCTGGCCTTGGCCGGCGGCAGCGACGGCATGGACTTCATCCGCCAACTCTTGGCCGCGGCCCCACAACACCTGAGCGCACACGGCGTGTTGGTGCTGGAGATCGGGCACGAACGCGAACACTTCGAAGCCGCCTTCCCGCACCTGCAACCGGTGTGGCTGAGCACCAGCGCGGGCGACGACCAAGTCTTGCTCTTGACCGCCGACGCCTTGGGGGAGCGCGCATGATCACCATCAAAAACGTCACCCTGCGCCGCGGCGTGAAGGTCGTGCTCGACGCGGCCACCGCCACCCTCAACCCCGGCGAAAAAGTCGGCCTGGTTGGGCGCAACGGTGCGGGCAAGTCCAGCTTGTTCGCCTTGCTGACCCAGGTGCTGCACGAAGACAGCGGCGACTTCAGCATCCCCGCGCAATGGCAAATGGCGCAGGTCGCTCAAGACATGCCCGAGACCAGCCAAAGCGCCACCGAGTTCGTGATCGAAGGCGACACGCGTTTGGCGCAAGCCCAAGCCGAGGTACACGCGGCCGATGCCAGCGGCGACGGCGAGCGCATGGCCATGGCCTACATGGCCTTGCACGACGCGGGCGCGCACGACGCCCCATCGCGCGCGCAAGCGCTCATCTTGGGTTTGGGCTTTGGCATCGACGAGCTGGAGCACCCGGTCAACAGCTTCTCGGGCGGCTGGCGCATGCGCTTGCAGCTCGCACGCGCGCTCATGTGCCCGAGCGACTTGCTGCTGCTCGACGAACCCACCAACCACTTGGACTTGGACGCCCTGGTGTGGCTAGAGGCTTGGCTCAAGCGCTACGAAGGCACCATGCTCGTGATCAGCCACGACCGCGAGTTTTTGGACGCCGTGACCGACGTCACCCTGCACATCGAAAGCGCCAAGCTCAACCGCTACGGCGGCGGCTACAGCCGCTTTGAGACCATGCGCGCCGAACAAATGTCGCTGCAACAAACCGCGTTTGAGCGCCAGCAAGACAAGATGGCGCACCTGCAAAAGTTCATCGACCGCTTCAAGGCCAAGGCCAGCAAAGCCAA
>DAISXI010000123.1:0-5106 GCA_036825935.1 Hydrogenophaga sp. | reverse complement strand
TGCGAAGCAATACCTTGCGTTGCCGTCCGACCGCAACGATGCTGAAAGTTTGAACACGCACCAACCAGAAAATTGAATGAACGAAATGGTTTCTCCACCGCACGCTTCTTAGACTGAACGTGCAAGCCCGTTGGCTTGTCGCCAAAGGGCCTTCAAGCCCGAAGGTGCTCAAACTCAACACAAGGAGATTCGTATGTTCAAAAGCCTATTGGCCGGTGCGCTGGCCCTGATGACCACCCTGAGCATGGCGGCGGTGGATGTGAACAAGGCCAGTGTGGCCGACTTGGACAGCATCAAAGGCATTGGGCCTGGCACCAGCGCCAAGGTGCTCAAAGCCCGCGAGCAATCGGCGTTCAAAGACTGGGCCGACTTGATCCAGCGCGTGGGCGGAATAGGCCCAAAAAAAGCCGCTCAGCTGTCGGACAACGGACTGACGGTGAATGGGCAAACCTATGGTGGTGCCGTACAAAAGACGGACGCCAAAAAACCCTGAAGCCATAAAAAACGCCGCTCGGGTTCACCCTCGGGTGGCGTTGGCGATCAACGCCCCAAAGGGATATTGAACTGAAGCATCAGGCCAGCGGTTCCCAGTAAATTCAATTGAGCGCCATAACCCTGTTTTTCATAGCCGATGGACGGGATGATGGCGGGCGAAAAACCATTGACGTTGAGCGGAACCTTGTTTTCATAAGGCTCAACGTAACCGTACAGCAGGCCGCCCGACCACTTGGCAAACAAACCTGGTATGCCACCGATGTTTCGGTAGATTTGCCCCCAAGGGAAAATGTAGGTGCTGGGCTGACCAAACGAATTGGAAAAATACGTGATGCCCGACAAGCGGCCATCCTCGCGTTCGCGCTCAACACCCACCAGCCAAACATACCGGTGCTCGTCGCTCTTGGAGAAGTGGTACGTATAAGGCGAATACATGAGCGTCAAGCGGTCATCGGGCTTGACCTCAAAAGAAAAACCATCGCTCCAAGTGGGTGCTTGGGCATGAGAAAACAAGGGCAGCAAGCAGCCGGTAATCAGTAGGCCCGTACGCAGGCGCGAGACCATGCTGGTCAACAGTCGAATCATGAGCAATACCCCTAAAAAGTGAGATTTTAAGTGCGCCAATCCCGACGCTCAAAAACGATCAAGCGTAGCGTTTGCTGCGCAGGTTGTTCTTCATTTCCTTGAGCAAGGGCTGCAGCTTGGTGCCACCGATGCGCAGGGCCAAACAGGTGGCGACCACGTCGATCACCATCAGGTGCATCAAGCGTGAGGTCATGGGGCTGTATTTGTCGTAGCCCTCGGGGTGGTCGGCGGCCAAATGGATGTGACCCACTTGAGCCAAGGGTGAGCCGCTGGCGGTGATGGTGATGACGGTGGCCCCGTGTTTGCGGGCGATGTCGGCTGCGTCCATGAGGTCGCGCGTGCGCCCAGAGTTGGAGACGATCACCAAGCAGTCACCGGGGCCCAGCAAGGACGCGCTCATGACCTGCATGTGGCCGTCGCTGTAGGCGATGGCGTTGATGCCCAGACGGAAAAACTTGTGCTGCGCGTCTTGCGCCACGATGCCCGAGTTGCCAGCACCAAAAAACTCAATGCGTCCGCGGTTTTCGTAGGTGCTGACCAAAGCGCCCACGGCTTTTTCGATGGCGTGGGTGGAGGCGTCGTTGCGGTAGCGCAAGAAGGCAGCGACCGTGTTGTCGATCACCTTGACCAAGACGTCCCCCACTTTGTCGTCCACGTCCACGCTGCGGTGGATGAAGGGCACGCCTTCGCTGACGGTGCCGGCGAGTTTGAGCTTGAAGTCCGACAGGCCGTCGTAGCCCATGCTGCGGCAAAAGCGCACCACCGTCGGCTTGCTCACGTGGGCTCGGTCGGCCAATTCGGACACGGGCAGTGAGGCGAACGCACGGGGGTCGAGCAACACCAACTTGGCCACCCGCTGTTCGGCGGGCGCCAATGAAGAGATGGACGCGGTGATGCGGTCGAGCATGGGGAGGTCCTTGAAGCGAGGAAACAAACTGTAACATTATTACATCGGATAATGAGGGCCATGAACCAACTCGACGCACTCAAACCCCTGACCACCGTGGTGGCCGACACCGGCGACTTTTTGCAGCTCGCCCAGTTCCGTCCCCAAGACGCGACCACCAACCCATCGCTGATTTTGAAGGCGGTGCAAAAACCCGATTACGCGCCACTCTTACAACAAACCATGGCGAAGCATGGCAAGGCCGATTTGGCTCTGGCCATGGACCACTTGTTGGTGCGCTTTGGCTGCGAAATCTTGAAACATGTGCCTGGGCGCGTGTCCACCGAAGTGGACGCCCGTTTGAGCTTTGACACCGTCGCCACCCTGATGCGGGCGCGCCGCATCATGGCCTTGTACGCCGAGCAGGGCATTGGCCGCGAGCGCGTGCTGATCAAAATCGCGGCCACTTGGGAAGGCATTCAAGCCGCTGGCGAGTTGGAGCGCGAAGGCATCCACACCAACCTGACCCTGTTGTTCTCGTTTGCCCAAGCCGTGGCTTGTGGCCAAGCCCAGGTGCAGCTCATTTCGCCTTTTGTGGGCCGCATTTACGACTGGTACAAAAAACAAGCCGGTACCAGCTGGGACGAGGCCGCCATGGCCGGCCCCAACGACCCGGGTGTGCAGTCGGTGCGACGCATTTTCAACTTCTACAAAAAACACGGCATCGCCACCGAAGTCATGGGCGCGAGCTTTCGCAACGTGGGCCAAATCACCGCCTTGGCGGGCTGCGATTTGTTGACCATCAGCCCCGAACTCTTGGCCCAACTCGCGGCCACCCAAGCCCCGCTGGGCTTGGCCTTGGATGCGCAAGCCGCGCGCGGCATGAACATCCCCACCGTGGCTTACAACGAAGCTGAATTCCGCTACGCCATGAACGAAGATGCCATGGCCACCGAAAAACTGGCCGAAGGCATCCGCGCGTTTGCGGCGGACACCTTCAAGCTTGAAGCTTTGATGCAGGCCTGAAAAGGCCTTAGAACATCGCTCTGATGCGTTTGTAAAGGGGCTTGCCCACCAAGAGCAGCACAGCGATGAACAACAAGCTGGCGGAGATCGGGCGGGTCACAAACGCGCTCCAATCGCCTTGGCTGATGATCAAAGCTTGGCGCAGGGATTGTTCAGCCATGGGGGCCAAAATCAAGCCCACCAGCACGGGCGCGGCCGGGAAGTCGAAGCGCCGCATGAGGTAACCGAGCAAGCCAAACACAAACAACAAGCCGACGTTGAAGACCGAGTTGCCCGCGCCGTAGACGCCGATCACCGACACCACGATGATGCCCGCGTACAGCCAAGGCGGGGGGATTTTCAGCAACTTGACCCACAAGCCCACGAGGGGCAAATTGAGCACCAACAAAATCACGTTGCCGATGTAGAGGCTGGCGATCAAGGTCCACACCAAGCCACCATTGTTGGAGAACAGCTGTGGTCCGGTTTGGATGCCGTAGCCCTCAAAGGCCGACAGGATCACCGCTGCCGTGGCCGAGGTGGGAATGCCCAAGGTCAGCAGGGGCATGAGAACACCCGCGGCCGACGCGTTGTTGGCCGCTTCGGGCCCCGCCACACCTTCAATCGCGCCGTGACCGAATTCCTCGGGGTGCTTGGAGAGTTTTTTCTCGGTGTAATAAGACAACAGGGTGGGCAATTCGGCCCCCCCGGCGGGCATCGCCCCAATCGGAAAGCCAAACAAGGCCCCACGGATCCAAGCTTTCCAAGATCGGCCCCAGTCTTGGGCGCTCATCCACAAGCTGCCCGACATCTTCATCAGTTCGCTGGTTTTGCTGCTGCGGCCTTGCCAAGACAAATACAAGGCTTCGCCCACCGCGAACAGGCCCACCGCCGCGATGGTGATTTCAATACCGTCAAGCAACTGGGCCTGACCGAAGGCAAAGCGCATTTGCCCCGTTTGTAAATCGATGCCCACCATACCCAACAACAAACCCAAAGTCAGCGCCACCAAGCCGCGCAACAGGGAGTTGCCCAGGACTGCAGACACCGCCACCAACGACAGCACCATCAGGCTGAAGTACTCGGCAGGGCCGAATTTGAGCGCCATCTCAACGATGATGGGCGCAAAAAACGTCAAAGCCAAGGTGCCAATGGTGCCGGCCACAAAGCTGCCGATGGCGGCCGTGGCCAAGGCCTGACCGGCGCGGCCACTGCGCGCCATTTTGTTGCCTTCCAGCGCGGTCACCACCGACGACGTTTCGCCAGGGGTGTTGAGCAAAATGGAGGTGGTGGAGCCGCCATAAGCCGCTCCGTAATAAATGCCCGCGAACATCACGAACATGCTGGTCGCGGGCACGTGGTACGTCAGCGGCAACAGCAACGCAATCGTCAATGCCGGGCCCAGTCCGGGCAGCACACCCACCAAGGTGCCCACAAAACACCCGACAAACCCCCACATCAAGGTGGTGGGTTGCAAGGCCGTCGAAAAGCCGCCGAGCAGCGCGTCAAAAGAGGACATACCCCACCTTTAAAAACCGAAGGGCAGCGCTGGACCCAAACCCACACCCAAGAGGATGGCAAACAGCCACCAGAAAAAAGCAGAAACCGACAGGCAGATGCCCATAGATTTCACACCGAACGGCGCATCGAACGCTTTGGCGATGCACATGCCACACAACGTGGCGGGTATGACAAAACCAATCAGATCCACCAGCGCCATGAACAACACGCCGCCGATGAGCAAAGTCAACATGCGGCGCTGGCTGCCGGGCAAAGGGGTTTGCTCCGGCGCCAGGCTTTCGTCCACTTGACGTCCGCGCCATGCACTGAGGCCATACAACACGCTGAACACCGTCAACGCGCCCACAATGACCGCGGGAACCAGCGTGGGCCCCACAGCCATTTGGATGGCCGATTCTGGAATGACGGTCACTTGCCAGGCCGCAACCCCGCAAATGGCCATCAAGATCAGTGCAACGCGCAGGGGGGTCATGCCAGACCCAGGTCTTTCATTACCACTTCGGTGTCTGCGATGTTGGCGGTGATTTCACGTTTGAAGTCGTCGCCAGCCAAGAAGACGTCGGTCCACTTGCGGGTTTCCAGTTCTTTTTTCCACGCGTCGGACTTGACGATCT
>DAISXI010000122.1:0-5126 GCA_036825935.1 Hydrogenophaga sp. | reverse complement strand
CAAAAACGCCGCCAAAGCCGGCAACACCACCGCGCTGAAGAGCGCGGCCAAGCCCATGGCCAGGCCGGAGAAGGCGCCCATGGTGGGGCTGACTTGGAAGGCGCGGGCGGTGCCGATGCCGTGGGCGGCGGTGCCCAGCGCGAAGCCGCGCACCACGGGGTCTTGGATGCGCATGGCGTCGAACAGCGGGCGGGCACACACCGCGCCGATGATGCCGGTGCTCACCACCAACACAGCGGTGAGCGAAGGCAAGCCCCCGATGCGCTCGGCAATGCCCATGGCCACTGGGGTGGTGACCGACTTGGGCGCGAGCGAGGCCAGCGTGGCGCGGGTGGCGCCCAAGGCCCAGCCCACGCCAATGGCGGTCACGGTGGCGCTGACCGTGCCCACCACCAACGCGCCGAGCATGGGCCACCACCATTGGCGCAGCTTGTCGAGCTGCTCAAACAAAGGCACGGCCAAAGCGACCGTGGCGGGCCCGAGCAAAAAGTGCACGAACTGCGCGCCTTCGAAATACGTGGCGTACGGGGTTTGGGTGGCCCACAACAACAGGCCGAGCATCGCCACCGACAAAGCCACCGGGTTGACCGCGGGGTGAAAGCCGCTGCGCTGGTAGGCGGTGAACGCCAGTTGGTACACCACCAAGGTCGCCGTCAGCCCCAAGAGGGGCGTGGCCGACAAATACACCCAGACATCGCTGAGCGCGGCCAGGGGCAAGCCGGTGTTCATGGGCGTTGGCCTCGGCGCATCAACCACGCCATGGTCCAGGCCGCGCTGGCCAAACCCACCACGGTGCTGAGCACCAGCGCCACGCCAATGGCCAAGGCCTCGTCACCCAAGCGCTGCAAGTGCAGCATGACGCCCACACCGGCCGGCACGAACAACAAAGACAGGTGTTGCAACAGCCCTTGTGCGGTGGGCATGAGCGCGGCCAGCCACGCGGGGCGCGCCATCAAGGTCAGCAACAACAAAGCCATGCCGACCACCGGGCCGGGCACGGGCGCGTGCAGCGCGACCACCAGCGCCTCGCCCACCAGCTGGAACACCAAGAGGGTGGCGAGCGCGGCGATCATGCGGGGCCGTGCAAGGCCTCGTCGACCACCTCAACCCAGTGGCGCACGGGCGTGTCGGTGCCGCTTTGCAAGTGGGTGATGCAGCCGATGTTGGCGCTGGTGATGACCGAGGGTTTGAGCTCGTTCAAGTGGCCGAGCTTGCGGTCGCGCAAGTCGGTGGCCATGCCGGGGTTGAGCACCGAGTAGGTGCCGGCCGAGCCGCAGCACAGGTGCGCTTCGTTGCGCGCCACTTGCACGGTGAAGCCCAAATCGGCCAAGTGGGTTTCCACGCCGCCTTTGAGTTTTTGGCCGTGTTGCAAGGTGCACGGTGGGTGAAAGGCCACGACGCGGCTGGCGTCGGGCTTTTGCCGCAAGCGCTCGCGCAGGCGCGGCACGAGGTCGGGCAGCAATTCGCTGAGGTCGCGGGTGAGTGCGCTCACGCGAGCGGCCTTGGCGGCGTAGGCTGGGTCGTCGCGCAGCAAGTGGCCGTATTCCTTGACGCTCACGCCGCAGCCCGAGGCGTTCATGACGATGGCTTCCACGCCCGCTTCGATCTCGGGCCACCACGCGTCGATGTTGCGGCGCATCTCGACCATGCCGCCGGCTTGGTCGTTGAGGTGGAACTTCACCGCGCCGCAGCAACCGGCCGACGGCGGGATGACCACCGAGACACCCGCAGCGTCGAGCACGCGGGCGGTGGCGCTGTTGATGTTGGGCGCCATGGCCGGCTGCACACAACCGGCGAGCATGAGCACGCGGCGGCTGTGGGTGGCGCTGGGCCAAGCGCCCGCGGCTTGGGGCGCAGGCACTTTGTTTTTCAACACGCGGGGCAAGAGCGGGCGCACGAATTGGCCCAGCTTCATGGCGGGCGCGAACCAGCGCGAAGGCAGGCCTTCTTTGAGCGCCCAACGCACGGCGCGCTCGGGCAGGGGGCGCGGCACTTTTTCGTCGACGATGGCGCGGCCAATGTCCACCAAGTGGCCGTAGTCCACGCCGCTGGGGCAGGTGCTTTCGCAGTTGCGGCAGGTCAGGCAACGGTCCAGGTGCATCTGCGTTTTGCGCGTGGGCTCGGCGCCTTCGAGCACCTGTTTGATCAGGTAGATGCGCCCGCGTGGGCCGTCGAGCTCGTCGCCCAGCAATTGGTAGGTGGGGCAGGTGGCGGTGCAAAAACCGCAGTGCACGCACTTGCGCAGCACTTCCTCGGCGGCTTCGCCGCGAGCGGTGTTCAAAAATTCGGGGGCGAGGTTGGTCTGCATCTCAATGTCCCATGCGACCCGTGGCGAACACGCCTTGCGGGTCAAATTGTTTTTGCAGTGCGCGCTGGATGCGCAACAAAGCCTCGGGCATGGGCGCGAACACCGACCCATCGCGCGGCCCCACCGAACGGAAACACTGCGCCGCGCCGCCCACCAGTTGGGCCGCCGCGTGGATGGCCGGGGCCGCGTCCATCGGCGCCCACAACCAGCGCTGCGCGCCTTGCCACTCGATGTACTGCGCCGCCGCGCTCAAGCCAGGCACCTCGATCACGGGCGCGGTTTGGGGCACCGACAAGCGCCACAGGGCTTGGTCGGCCGACGTTGCTTGGAAAAACGGCAAGGTCTGCTCGCCACTGGCGCGCCAGTCGGCCCCAGCCGCGGCGTTGTCCATGACCGTGACCTGTGCGCCCAAGGCCGACGCGTCCGCGCTCATGCGCGTGGTGGCCGACTGCACCGCCGCCACCGCGCCGCGCAAACGCACAAACAAAAAGTCCGCCACGGGCGAGGCCGTGGTGTCGCGCACCCAAGCGCTGGCGTTCAAAGGCAGGGGCTGGCCGCCCCAGCGGTGCAACACATTCAAGGCCGTGGCCTGGTCCAGGCCCGCCATCATCAGCGTGGCTTCGGCCGGGGCCACGGGCAAGACCTTCAAGCTGACTTCGGTGATCAGCCCCAAGGTGCCCCAGCTGCCGGCCATCAAACGGCTGACGTCGTAACCGGCCACGTTCTTCATGACTTGGCCACCAAAGGTCAGGTCTTCGCCACGGCCGTTGACCATGCGCACACCCAAAACGTAATCGCGCACCGAGCCGACGCAGGCGCGGGCCGGGCCACTCAAGCCCGCTGCGACCATGCCGCCGACCGTAGCGCCCGCACCGAAGTGCGGTGGCTCAAACGGCAGGCACTGACCGTGGGCAGCCAAGGCCGCCTCGAGTTCCACCAAAGGCGTGCCAGCACGGGCGGTGACGAAGAGTTCGCTCGGCTCGTGGCAGACGATGCCGCTGTAGCCCCGCGTGTCCAGGACTTCGCCCGTCAGGGGCGCGCCCCAAAAGTCTTTGCTGCCACCGCCGCACAAGCGCAGCGGGCGTCCGTCGGCCGCGGCGGCGCGCACGGCGTCGATGAGGTGTTGGCGTTGTGCTTCCATGGGCTGGGATGTTACCCCCCACCCCTACAGAGGCGGATGAATTTTTTGAACGCGGGGGTTGTGAGAAATTACGGGTGGCGCTGGGCGGCCAAACTCAGCCACGAGTGCACCGGCCAAGGCGAACGCGCTTGCGACTGGCTGCCGCCGAACACCACGCACCCGCCTTGGAGCATGTCCGGGTGGTTCGCCTCAAAGCGCTTGAGTCCTTTGAAATAGTCGGGGTTGACCGTGCCGCCGGCTTTGATTTCGATGGCGTGGACCTGTCGGCCCACCGGCATGAGCAAGTCCACCTCATTGCCCTCAGAGTCTCGGTAAAAGTACAGTGGGCTGTTCTCGCCTTGGTTGAAGCGGTCTTTCATGGCTTCCATCACCACGAAATTCTCAAACAACGCACCCCATAGGGGGTCGCGTTGAACTTGCTCTGCCGTGCGCAGACCCAAAAGCCAACAGGCCAAGCCCGTGTCACAAAAGTACAGCTTGGGCGACTTGACCAAGCGTTTGCCCGAATTCACAAACCACGGCGGCAACAACTGCACGATGAAGCTGGTTTGCAGCAAATCCAACCAAGCGCGTGCGGTGGGTTGAGACACCCCTGTGTCGTTGGCCAAATTGTTGAGGTTGAGCAGTTGCCCGGTGCGCCCTGCGCACAAGCGCACAAACCGCTCGAACAAGCGCAGGTCTTGAACGGCGGCCAATTGCCGCAAGTCGCGCTCCACGTACGTGGCGAAGTAATCGCCCATGGCTTGTGAGGGGTCGAGGCCTTTGTGGTGCACGCGCGGGTAAAAGCCGTTCAACAAACACTGGGCAAGTACCGAAGGGTCGTTGACTTCTGGGGCGCGAAACGACGCCACCTCCGCCAAAGTCAGCGGTAACAAACGCAACAAGGCGGTACGCCCGGCCAGAGATTGGCTGACGTGTGTCATCAACTCAAACTGCTGACTGCCGGTCAGAACAAACCGCCCCGGCGCTGGGTTGACGTCGACCATGGATTGCAAATACGAGGGCAATTCTGGTGCGCGCTGAATTTCATCGAACACCGCGCCATCTGGATATGACGACAAAAACCCTCGCGGGTCTTCGACAGCGAAACGGCGCACGTCGGGGTCTTCCAGCGTCACGTATGGCTTGTTGGGGAACACCATGCGAGCCAAGGTGGTTTTGCCGCTTTGGCGCGGACCGACCAAGGTCACGATGGGGTATTGACCGGCCAACAGGCGCAAATGGGGTTCGATGTTGCGTGGAATCATGATCGGCAGTTTAGCCAAATTTCCTGCAAATTCAAAATCGGATTTTGAATTTGTAGGGTTTTACATATCCGTTCACCCATAAAAAAAGCGGCGGGGTTGCCCCCGCCGCCATCACTGGAACTTGACCAAATTAACGGTTGTAAGCCGTCTCACCGTGCGAGGTGATGTCCAAGCCTTCGCGTTCGGCTTCTTCCGAGACGCGCAGACCCATGACCATGTCGACCAGTTTGTAGGCCACATAAGCCACCACACCGGACCACACCATGGTGATGACCACGCCTTCGAGCTGGATCATGAACTGGGCGGGGATGGAGAAGTCCTCGCCTTTGATGCCGCCCAAAGAGCCAGCCGAGAACACACCGGTCAACAAGGCGCCGACGATACCGCCCACACCGTGCACACCGAAGACGTCCAAGGAGTCGTCAGCGCC
>DAISXI010000121.1:0-5240 GCA_036825935.1 Hydrogenophaga sp. | reverse complement strand
ACCACGTCGCCCAGCACGTCAAAAATCACCACGTCGGTGTCTTCGAGCAGGTGGTGCTCTTTGAGCAACTTCACGGTCTGGCCGACCACATAGCCGCCGCAGCCGGTGCCCGCGGGTGGGCCACCGGCTTCGACGCACATCACGCCGTTGTAACCTTTGAAGACGAAGTCATCGAGGCGCAGCTCTTCGGCGTGGAAGTCCACCGTTTCGAGCGCGTCGATCACGGTGGGCATGAGTTTTTTGGTCAGGGTGAAGGTGGAGTCGTGCTTGGGGTCGCAGCCGATTTGCAGCACGCGCTTGCCCAACTTGCTGAAAGCCACCGACAGGTTGGAAGAGGTGGTGCTCTTGCCAATACCGCCCTTGCCGTAGACCGCAAACACCTTGGCGGTGCCGATCTTGACGGTGGGGTCCATCTGGAACTGCACGCTGCCTTCGCCGTCTGCGCCGCGTACCCTCTGGATGCTGTTCACCGGGATGCTGGTGGTTTCGATCATGCTGGGAGTCCTTCGTGTATGCCTTCAAGGCGGTCTTCAAGTTCTTCACCGGCCCGCAGCAAAGCTGTCATGGTTTCGGCGTCGGGTTGCCAGTACTGGCGGCGGGTGGCCTCCAGCAGGCGGTTGGCCACTTTGGCCGATGCGGTGGGGTTGAGCTGGGCCATGCGCTCGCGCATGGCGGGGTCCAGCACAAAGGTCTGGGCCAGTTGTTGGTAGACCCAGGGCTGCACTTGCCCTGTGGTGGCCGACCAGCCCATGGTGTTGGTGAGGTGGGCTTCGATCTGGCGCACGCCTTCGTAGCCGTGCTGCAACATGCTTTCGTGCCACTTGGGGTTGAGCATGCGGCTGCGGGTTTCCAGCGCCACTTGTTCGGTCAGGCTGCGCACCACGCCCTCGCCTTGGGTTTGGTCGCCAATGAAGACGGGCGGGGCTTCGGCGGCGTTGCCGTCGCGCTGGTGCTTGGCCTGCAGCACGGCGCGGCTGATGCCGCCCAGGGTGTCGAAGTAGGTGTCGATGCTGGTCACGCCCAGCTCGACCGAGTCGAGGTTTTGGTAGGTGAGCGAGACGCTGGCCAGCGCGCTTTGCAGCACTGAGGTGTTGCGCACCGGGCGACCTTCACGGCCATAGGCAAAGCCTTTGCGCTGGGTGAAGGCGTCGCCGAGTTCGTTCTCGTTTTCCCAGCAGCTGCTGTCGATCAGGTGGTTCACGTTGGCGCCGTACGCGCCTTCGGTGTTGCCGAACACGCGCAGTGCGGCGCACTCCATGGTGCTGCCTTCGTGCTCGGCCAGGTAGGTCAGGGCATGTTGGCGCACAAAGTTTTGTTCTACCGGTTCGTCGGCGCTGGCGGCCATAAATGCGGCTTCGGCCAGCAGGCGGATTTGCATGGGCAGCAGGTCGCGGAAGATGCCGGACAAGGTGATGACCACGTCGATGCGCGGGCGGCCGAGTTCTGCCAAGGGGATCAATTGGGCCCCTGCCAAGCGGCCGTAGCTGTCAAAGCGAGGCGCTGCGCCCATCAAGGCCAAGGCTTGCGCCATGGGGCTGCCTTCGGTCTTGAGGTTGTCGGTGCCCCACAGCACCATGGCCACGGTCTCGGGCAGGGCCTGGTGGTCTTGCTGGTAACGGGCCAACAGTTTGTCGGCTTGGCGCATGCCGTCACGCACTGCAAAAGCCGAGGGCATGCGGAAGGGGTCGAGGCCGTGCAGGTTGCGCCCGGTGGGCAGCACGTTGGCGTTGCGGATCAGGTCGCCGCCGGGGGCGGGTTGCAAATAGCGGCCGTCGAGGGCGCGCATCAGGCCTTGCATTTCGTGGTCTTCGCCCAGCAGGCGGTTGCTGCGCACCAGTTGACGCAGCGTCTCGGCTTGGGCTTTGTCGTCGGTCACCAGGTCGGCGCTGAACTGTGCGTTCAGTTGCGCTTCACTCGCGCCGTCTACCAAGGCTTCCATCAACGTGGCGTTTTGGGCTGCATTCAAACCCATGGCCTCGGCCATGACTTTGAGGGTACCCAAGCGCTGCTCGCGGGTGGGGGCTTGGCCCATGACGTGCAGGCCTTCGGGGATCAGGGCATATTCGAGTTCCAGCAGCTGGTTTTGCAGTTGTTCGATCCAAGCGGTGGGGTCTGCCGCCTGATGGGCTGGAACGGACAAGTCGATGCTTTGTGCTTGTTCGCGGATCAGCGTGGTCATGCTGTCGCGTTCTTGTGCTTGGTCAGGACCCATCTGCTGCCAGCGCTCGATGGACTGCTGAAGGCTGAGCAGTTCTTTGTACAGGCCCGAATGCGTGAGCGAGGGTGTGAGGTAGCTCACCAGTGTGGCCGCGCCCCGGCGTTTGGCCAATGCGCCTTCGGACGGGTTGTTGGCGGCATACAGGTAGATGTTGGGCAGCGCCCCAATCAGGCGGTCGGGCCAGCACTGGGCCGACAGGCCGGTCTGCTTGCCGGGCATGAATTCGAGTGCGCCGTGCGTGCCAAAGTGCAGCACCGCGTCGGCCGCGTAATCCTCGCGCAGGTAGCGGTAGAACGCGCTGAAGGCGTGTGTGGGGGCGCAGCCGGTTTCGAACAGCAGGCGCATCGGGTCGCCCTCATAGCCAAAGCCCGGTTGCACCGTGACCACCACTTGGCCAAAGTCTGCACCCAGCACAAAGATGGACTGGCCGTTGGTCAGGTGCTTGCCGGGCGCAGGGCCCCACTGCGCTTCGATCTCGTTCAACCAGCGCTCGTTTTGCACATGGTGGCTGGTGTCGATGGCGTGCAGCACATTGGCCTGCGTGCCGTACTGGCTGGCGTTGCCGTGCAGCAGGCGGTTGCGCAGGTCGTCCACGCTGCCCGGCAATGTGACTTGGTAGCCTTCAAGCGACAAACGCTGCAAGGTGTTGAAGAGCGACTGGAACACCGACAGGTAAGCTGCCGTGCCCACGCTGCCGGCGTTGGGTGGGAAGTTGAACAGCACGATGGCCAGCTTGCGATCGGCGCGGGGTTTGTCGCGCAGGCGCACCAGGCGCTCGACACGCGCGGTGAGCATCTCGGTGCGCTCGCTGCAGGTGAACATGTCCTGGCTGCGCGGGCCGGAGGGGAATGTGCAGCGCTTTTCGCAGCCGGTGCAGGTTTGACCGGCCGGGCCGGGGCGGCCGCCGTAGACCATGGGCAAGATCGAGCCGTCGAGTTCAGGGATGGCCACCATGATGGTGTTTTCGACCGGCAGCAAACCGCGCGTGGAACTGCCCCATTCTTGAATGGATTGAAATTCAAGCGGGTGCGCGGCGATGTAGGGCACGTCGAGTTCACTCAGGGCCACTTCGGCGGCGCTGGCGTCGTTGTAAGCCGGGCCGCCGACCAGCGAGAAACCGGTGAGCGATACCAAGGATTGGATTTTTGAGTCCGTGCCTTGTTTGAAAAAACGGTCCATGGCCGGGCGTGCATCGAGTCCGCTGGCAAAGGCGGGGATGACGCGCAAACCGCGCGCTTGCAGGGACTCGATGATCGCGTCGTAGTGCGCGGTGTTGCCGGCCAACAGGTAAGAGCGCAGCAACAGCAAACCCACAGCAGGCTGGTCTTGGCGGCCGTGACCGGGCAGTTCGCTCAGCGCTTCGCTGATGCGGTTTTTCATGTGTGGGTGGTACAAGCCCACCTCGGGGTATTCGATCGGATCTTCCGGTTGGGCCAAGGCGCGCAGCGGCTCGCGCGGGCCTTGGGCGTAGCGGTGCACCAAGGTTTTGACCAGGTGCTCGATGTTGTGCTCCGAGCCCGCCAGCCAGTAGCGCATGGTCAAGAAGAACAGGCGCAGGTCTTGTGCGGTGCCGGGGATGAATCGCAGCAGCTTGGGCAGGCGGCGCAGCATGGCCATTTGCTTGGCCCCGGCGCTCGATGGTGCGCCAGTGTCAGAGCCGGTGTCTTTGTTTTTGGCGCTGGGGCGCAGCTTTTTGAGCAAGGCCATCAGGCCACTCGACTCGCGGCCCATGACCAGCTTGCCCATGCGGGTGAGCTGCGTGACTTGCGGAGCCGACATGATGCAGACCATGGCGTCGCAATGGTCGCGGCGCGCCTGCAGGGCGTCCAACACCGGCAGGAAATGGTCTTCCATGAAGAGCATGGTGACGATAACCAGATCGGCCTGCGCCACGGCGGCCAAGCACGCGGCCAGGGCTTGGTCGCTGTCGCGCCAGGCCGAGGCGCTGTGGGTTTGCAGGTGCAGACCGGGCAAGTCGCGCGCCAAGCGCTCGGCGGCGCTCTCGGCGGCGCTGGCCAAGTGGCTGTCCATGGTCAGCAGCACCACGCTCATGCGCGGTGCGCTGGAGCTGGCCTGCTTAGCGGCTGAAATGGGCTTTGGCATCGTAGAGCGTCTCCACGGTGATGGTCGCCACGCCCAGGTCTTGGGCAAATCGTTCGGTGTTGCGGCGCGCTTTGCCCCGCACAAAGAACGGGATCTTGCCCAGTTCTTTTTCGGCTTCGGTGCTCCAAGTGGCTTGGTTGGACGCGGCCGGGATGGGCAACTCGATGGCCGTGGGGGTGGCCATGACCGGTGTGTCGCTGGTCGGGGGGCGAGCGGTTTCGGCCGCAGGCCGCGTGCTGCCCAAATGCGAGGGCGCAGCCCCGGCGTGGAACTCGAAGTCTTCGCGGAACATGCCGATCAGGTGTTCTTCCAGGCCCATCATCAGTGGGTGCACCCAGGTGTCGAACAGCACGTTCGCGCCTTCAAAACCCATTTGCGGCGCATAGCGGGCAGGGAAGTCCTGCACATGCACCGGGGCCGAGATCACCGCGCAAGGAATGCCTTGGCGCTTGGCGATGTGGCGCTCCATTTGTGTGCCCAAGATCAGCTCGGGCTGCAGCGCGTTGATCTGGGTTTCGACTTCCAAATAGTCGTCGGTGATCAGGGCTTCGACACCGTAGCGCTTGGCACAGTCGCGCACTTCGCGGGCAAATTCGCGGCTGTATGTGCCCAGGCCCACCACCTCAAAACCCATCTCCTGGCTGGCGATGCGTGCCGCGGCCACCACGTGCGTGGCGTCGCCAAAAATATAGACGCGCTTGCCGGTCAGGTAGGTCGAGTCGACCGACTTGGCGTACCAGTGGGCGTGGGCGTTGCTCGGGTCTTGTGCGGGTTGGGGCAGGCCGGTCAGCGTGCAGACTTCGGCGATGAAGTCGCGCGTGGCGTGGCTACCGAGGGGCACGGTCTTGGTGTAAGGCTGGTCGAACTGGCGCTGCAACCACTGTGCGGCGGCCAGGCCAATTTCGGGGTAGAGCACCAC
>DAISXI010000120.1:0-5244 GCA_036825935.1 Hydrogenophaga sp. | reverse complement strand
CAAGATGTGGATCACCAACGGCCCTGACGCCGACACGCTGGTGGTCTACGCCAAGACCGAGCCTGAAATGGGTGCGCGCGGTGTGACGGCATTCTTGATTGAAAAAAGCATGCCAGGATTCAGCATTGCGCAAAAGCTCGACAAGCTGGGCATGCGCGGCAGCCACACCGGCGAGCTGGTGTTCCAGAACGTCGAGGTTCCCACCGAGAATATCTTGGGTGGGCTTAACATGGGCGCCAAGGTGCTCATGAGCGGTTTGGATTACGAGCGCGCCGTGCTCAGCGGCGGGCCGCTGGGCATCATGCAGTCGGTGATGGACAACGTGATCCCCTACATCCACGACCGCCAGCAGTTCGGCCAAAGCATCGGTGAGTTCCAGCTCATCCAAGGCAAGGTGGCCGACATGTACACCGTGTTGCAAGCCGCACGCGCCTTCGCCTACACCGTGGCCAAAAACCTCGATTCGCTCGGCACCGACCACGTGCGTCAGGTGCGCAAAGACTGCGCTTCGGTCATTTTGTGGACGGCCGAAAAAGCCACTTGGATGGCGGGTGAGGGGGTGCAGATTTTTGGCGGCAACGGCTACATCAACGAATACCCCTTGGGCCGTTTGTGGCGCGACGCCAAGCTGTACGAAATCGGCGCGGGTACCAGCGAGATCCGACGCATGCTGATCGGCCGCGAGCTGTTCGCTGAAACCTGCTGATCACCCGTGCCGGTAAGATCGACGCATGAGCACTGAACTTCTAGACCTGTTTGAGCACAACCGTGCGTGGGCCGCACAAACCGTGCGAGAAAAGCCCACGTTTTTCACCGACCTGCTCGCACAGCAAAACCCGCGGTACATGTGGATCGGCTGCTCTGACAGCCGCGTGCCCGCCAACCAAATCACCGGCTTGGCGCCGGGTGAGGTGTTCGTGCACCGCAACGTGGCCAACGTGGTGGTGCCCACCGACCTCAATTGCTTGTCCACCATCCAATACGCTGTTGACATGCTCAAGGTCGAACACCTCATGGTGGTGGGGCATTACGGCTGTGGTGGTGTGCTCGCGGCCCTGTCCAATGTGCGCGTGGGTTTGGCCGACAATTGGTTGCGCCACATCAAGGACGTGCGCGATCGCCACACCGCTTTGATCGAGCGCACGCCCGCCATCAACCGTGGCGATGTGCTGTGCGAACTCAATGTGATCGAGCAAATCATGAACGTGGCGCAAACCACCGTGGTTCAAGATGCTTGGGTTCGGGGTCAAAACCTCACCTTGCACGGCTGGATTTACGGTTTGCGCGATGGTTTGCTGCAAGACCTGCACATGACCGTCGACAGCCAAGCTGCCTTGGACGACGTTTACACACAAGCCATTGCGCGGGTTTCCGCACCAACCCGTTGACCCCTTCAGGAACCAGCCATGTCCGCCTCAGACCCCATCGTCATCGTAGGAGCCGCCCGCACCCCCATGGGGGCCTTCCAAAGCGACTTCGCCAGTTTGGCCGCACACGACCTCGGTGGCGTGGCCATCCGAGCCGCCTTGAAGCGTGCAGGTGTAAAGGGTGAGGCAGTGGACGAGGTCTTGTTCGGCAACTGCTTGATGGCTGGACAAGGGCAAGCCCCGGCGCGCCAAGCCGCGCTCAAGGCAGGCCTACCTTTGTCGGCAGGCGCCGTCACCCTGTCCAAGATGTGTGGCTCGGGCATGAAGGCCACCATGTTGGCGCACGACATGTTGCTGGCGGGCAGTGCCACCGTCATGGTGGCCGGCGGCATGGAGAGCATGAGCAACGCGCCCTACCTGCTGCAAAAAGGCCGGGGCGGCTATCGGCTGGGGCACGACAAGGTCTATGACCACATGATGCTCGACGGCTTGGAAGACGCCTACGAACCCGGCCGCAGCATGGGTACGTTTGGTGAAGACTGCGCCGCCAAATACCAATTCACCCGCGAGCAACAAGACGCTTTCGCCACCGCCAGCGTGCAGCGCGCCAAGGCCGCTTCGGACAGCGGCGCCTTCGCCGCCGAGATCGCGCCCGTCACAGTCAAAGACCGCAGCGGTGAGCGCTTGGTGTCCATCGACGAAGGACCGGGCAAGGTCAAGCTCGACAAGATCCCTTCGCTCAAGCCCGCGTTCAAAAAGGACGGCACCATCACCGCAGCGTCAAGCTCGTCCATCAACGACGGCGCCGCCGCCTTGGTGCTCATGCGCGCCTCGACCGCCGCCGCCCAAGGCCTTAAGCCCTTGGCACGCATCGTCGGTCACGCCACCCACGCACAAGAGCCCAACTGGTTCACCACCGCACCGATCTTCGCCACCCAAAAACTGCTCCAGCGCATTGGCTGGTCTGTGGGCGATGTGGACTTGTGGGAAGTGAATGAGGCCTTTGCCGTCGTACCTATGGCCGTGATGGCCGATTTGAAGGTGCCGCACGACCAGCTCAATGTCCATGGTGGCGCCTGTGCCTTGGGCCACCCCATAGGGGCATCGGGCGCACGCATCGTGGTGACCTTGTTGCACGCTTTGCAGACGCGGGGCCTGAAAACCGGTTTGGCGACCTTGTGTATCGGCGGTGGCGAAGCCACGGCCATGGCCCTTGAGGTCCTGTAAATGAACATCGAAGGTCTGCTCAGCCTCGACGAGCTCCAAAGCCGCGTTGCCCGCGGCGATATCGACACCGTCTTGGTGTGCTTCCCCGACATGCAAGGTCGTTTGGTGGGCAAGCGCCTGCACGCGCCGTTTTTTGTGTCGAAAGCCCACAGCGGGATTGCCGCCTGTCATTACCTCTTGCACCTGGACTTGGCCATGGAAGTGGTGCAGGACGAGGGGGCCGATGATTTTTCCAACGGTTGGGGCGATTTTGGTTTGGTACCCGACATGGGCAGCTTGCGCGTCTTGTCGTGGATGCCGCGCACGGCTTTGGTGATTTGCGATTTGGTGCACCTCTCGGGGCCCGAGCAAGGCCAGCCGGTGGCGCACAGCCCGCGCCACTTGCTCAAACGCCAATTGAAGTGCTTGCAGGCCATGGGCTTGCAAGCACAGTGCGCCACTGAGCTGGAGTTTTATGTGTTCTCGGGCGGTTACGCGCATTGGCACCAGCAGCGCCACCGCGACCTGCGCACGCACAACCACCTCAACGCCGATTACCAAATTTTCCAAACCCAGCTCGATGAACCCTTGATGCAGCGCGTGCGCACCGAATTGTCTCGCTCGGGCGTTTTGATCGAAGGCAGCATGGGCGAGTGCAGCCCCGGCCAGCAAGAGCTCAACCTGCGCTACACCGAGGCCTTGGCCCTGGCCGATGCCCATGCCTTGGCGAAGATGGCCATCAAAGACATGGCCCAAAGCATGGACCTGTCGGCCAGTTTTTTGGCCAAATGGCACCCCGAGATGGCCGGCTCCAGCAGCCACATCCACCTGTCGCTGTGGGACGAGAAGGCCGAACAACCGCGCTTTTTGGATCCGCAGGCTGAGCACGGCATGTCCGATTTGATGCGCGCATTTGTGGCCGGTTTGATCGCCCACGGCGAGGCCACCACCCTGTTTTATTGCCCTTACGTCAACTCCTACAAACGGTTTTTGCCCGGCAGTTTCGCGCCCACCGCGCTGGTTTGGTCGGTGGACAACCGCAGCGCGGCCTTGCGCGTGTGCAGTCCCCAGAGCCGCGGCATCCGCATCGAACAGCGCATCGGCGGCGCCGACCTCAATCCCTACGTGGCCATGGCGGCCATGATCAGCGCCGGCTTGGCCGGGGTGGAACAGGGTTTGGCTTTGCCGGATGCGGTGGTGGGCAACGCCTACCGCGAGGGATTGCCGCAAATCCCGCGCCGCATGGGGGACGCCATCGAGGCAGCCGATGGCAGTGCTTGGTTGCGCGAGGCGTGGGGACCTGCGGTGGTCGACCACTGGGTGCAAGCGGCGCGCTGGGAGCTGGCGCAAAGCGAACAGGCCATCACCGACTGGGAAATTCAACGCGGTTTTGAACGCTGCTGACGCTCACACACCATGTTGACGCAAGACCAAACCCTGATTCGCGACGCCGTGCGCGCCTTCGTGCAAGAGCAAATCTGGCCCCACGCGGCGCGCTGGGACAAAGAACACCACTTTCCCAAAGACGTGCACCGGGGTTTGGCTGAGCTGGGTTGTTACGGCATTTGTGTGCCCGAAGCCTGGGGCGGCGCGGGGCTGGACTACACCACGCTGGCCGTGGTGCTGGAAGAAATCGCGGCCGGCGACGGCGGCACCAGCACCGTCATCAGCGTGACCAACTGCCCGGTCAACGCCATCCTCATGGCTTATGGCAACGACGATCAAAAGCGCCAGTGGCTCACGCTCTTGGCGCAAGGGCAGATGTTGGGCGCGTTTTGCCTGACCGAGCCGCACGTGGGCTCGGACGCCTCGGCCTTGCGTACCACCGCGACCAAAGACGGCGATCACTATGTGATCAACGGCGACAAACAGTTCATCACCAGCGGCCAACACGGCGACGTGGCCATCGTGATCGCCGTGACCGACAAAGCCGCGGGCAAAAAAGGCATGAGCGCTTTCATCGTGCCCACCACCACACCGGGCTATGTGGTGGCACGATTGGAGGACAAGCTGGGTCAGCATTCCAGCGACACCGCACAGATTCGCTTGGACAACTGCCGCATCCCGGCCTCACACCTGATCGGGCGCGAAGGTGAGGGCTACAAAATCGCTTTGAGCGCACTCGAAGGCGGGCGCATCGGCATCGCCGCCCAAAGCGTGGGCATGGCCCGCAGCGCCTACGAGTGCGCGCTGACCTATGCCAAACAGCGCGAAAGCTTTGGCCAACCCATCTTCAACCACCAGGCGGTGGGTTTTCGGCTGGCCGAAATGGCCACCCAAATCGAGGCCGCGCGCGCCTTGGTGATGCACGCCGCCGCGTTGCGCGACGCCGGCCAGCCTTGCCTCAAAGAAGCGGCCATGGCCAAGCTGTTTGCCAGCGAAATGGCGGAAAAAGTCTGCAGCGACGCCATCCAGGTGCACGGCGGTTATGGTTATGTGAGCGACTTCCCTGTGGAGCGCATCTACCGCGACGTGCGCGTGTGCCAAATCTACGAGGGCACCAGCGACATTCAAAAAATCATCATCGCCCGCGGCCTTTGAGTGTCCTAAAGGGGCGAAGACCAGCGGGGTCGGTCAGAGGCGTATGATTTCTCCCCATGAACATCATCATCTTGGGCGCTGGCCGTGTGGGCGAGAGCGTGGCCGAAAGCCTGGTCTCGGAACAAAACGA
>DAISXI010000119.1:0-5368 GCA_036825935.1 Hydrogenophaga sp. | reverse complement strand
GAACCTGTATCTAGCGCTTAGGAGGCACTCGTTCTATCCATTGAACTATGGCGGCGGGCGTTTGATTTTATGCGCTGCAGGCACCTTCACTTGCTGAGCAAACGCATGGTGTCTTCCAAACCCTTGAGCGTGAGCGGGAACATGCGCTGGCCCATGAGTTGTTGGATCAACCCGATGCTTTGGCGGTAGGGCCACAGGCCTTGGGGCTCGGGGTTGATCCACGCGAAATGTGGGAAGGCGTGGGTCAGCCGCTGCAGCCACTCGGCGCCGGCCTCTTCGTTGCTGTATTCCACGCTGCCGCCGGGCTGCAAAATTTCAAACGGGCTCATGGTAGCGTCGCCCACGAAGATGAGTTTGTGGTCTTTGTTGTACTTGCGGATGATGTCCCAGGTGGGGAATTTCTCGGCGTAGCGGCGTTGGTTGTTGCGCCACATGAAGTCGTAGACGCAGTTGTGGAAGTAATAAAACTCCAGGTGCTTGAACTCGCTTTTGACGGCACTGAACAATTCTTCAACGCCTTGGATGTGGTCGTCCATGGTGCCGCCCACGTCCATGAGCAAGAGCACCTTCACGTTGTTGTGCCGCTGCGGCACCATCTTGATGTCCAGATAACCCGCATTGGCCGCGGTGGCGCGGATGGTGCCGCCCATGTCGAGCTCCAGTTCGGGGCTTTGGCGAGCGAATTTGCGCAAGCGCCGCAGCGCCACCTTGATGTTGCGCGTGCCGAGTTCTTGGTTGTCGTCGTAGTCGCGGTAAGCGCGTTGCTCCCACACCTTGACCGCGCTTTTGTTGCCGCCTTGGCCACCAATGCGAATGCCCTGCGGGTTGTGCCCGCCGTGGCCAAAAGGCGAGGTGCCGCCCGTGCCGATCCATTTGTTGCCACCGGCGTGGCGCTCTTTTTGTTCTTCCAGCCGTTTTTTCAGCGTCTCCATCAGCTCGTCCCAATCCATCTTGGGCGCCTTGGCTTTTTGTTCGTCGCTCAAGAGGCGTCCCAGTTCCTGCCGCAGCCAGTCGGCGGGGATGGGCTTGGTGAAGTCGGCGACCGTCTCCACGCCTTTGAAGTAGGCCGCAAAAGCTTGGTCGAATTTGTCGTAGTGTTTTTCGTCTTTGACCAGCGTGGTGCGGGCCAAAAAATAAAAGTCGTCCATGCCACAAGCCTCGGGGTTCGACGGCCCCACCACGTTGGCCTGCAAGGCTTCCAACAGCGTGAGCAACTCCCGCACCGACACCGGCAACTTGGCCGCGCGCAAGGTGTAGAAGAAGTCGATGAGCATGGCGGTATATCAGTCGCGCGTCAGCTGGTGCGTGAGGTGCGCCCGCACCGTGGGCCATTCGCTGGCCAAGATGCTGTAGACGCAGGTGTCACGCAAAGTTTCTGGTGCGCTGGGGTGACGGTTAATTTGGTGGCTGCGCAGCACACCGTCGAGCTTGGCCCCCAGGCGCTCGATGCCGCGGCGGCTGGCGTGGTTGAAGAAGTGCGTGCGAAATTCCACCGCGATGCAGTCCAGTGCTTCAAAGGCGTGGGTGAGCAAGAGGCGTTTGCATTCGGTGTTCAGGGCGGTGCGTTGCACGGCGCGGCGGTACCACGTGGAGCCGATTTCCACGCGCCGGTTGCCCGCGTCGATGTTCATGTAGGTCGTCATGCCCACCGGGTGGCCCTGGGCGTCGAGCACACAAAAGGGGTTCATGCTGCCCGCTCGCTGCAGCCCAAGCCGACGCTCGATTTCCGCGGCCATGCCCTCGGGCGAGGGAATGGCCGTGTACCAGAGTTGCCACAGCGCGCCGTCGCGCACAGCCTCGCACAAGGCGTCGTGGTGGGCCATGGACAAGGGCACCAAGCTGGTGTGGGTGCCGTTGAGGCTGAGCGGCGAAGTGAAGTGGGCGCTCATCGGTTGCGCTGGTTCATGAACACCAGCTTTTCAAACAGCGCGGTGTCTTGCTCGTTTTTCAGCAGCGCGCCCACCATGGGCGGCACGGCGATGTGTTGCTCGGCGGTTTGCAGGGTGGACGCGGCGATGTCTTCGGCCATCAAGAGCTTGAGCCAGTCGATCAGCTCGGAGGTGCTGGGTTTTTTCTTCAGGCCTGGCAGCTGCCGGATGTCGTAGAAGGTTTTCATGGCCGCACGCATCAGCTCGTCTTTGAGCTGGGGGAAGTGGACTTCCACGATGCGCTGCAGGGTGGCCGGGTCGGGGAACTGGATGTAGTGGAAAAAGCAGCGGCGCAAAAAAGCGTCGGGCAATTCTTTTTCGTTGTTCGAGGTAATGAACACCAAGGGGCGGTGTTTGGCCTTGATAAGTTCGCGCGTTTCGTAGCAATAAAACTCCATGCGGTCGAGCTCGCGCAGCAAGTCGTTGGGGAACTCGATGTCGGCCTTGTCGATTTCGTCGATCAGCAGCGCCACCGGCTGCTCGGCCGTGAAGGCTTGCCACAGCACGCCGGGGACGATGTAGTTGCGGATGTCCTTGACGCGCTCGGCGCTGTCGGCGGTGTTGAGCTGGCTGTCACGCAAGCGGTTGACCGCGTCGTACTCGTACAGGCCTTGCTGCGCCTTGGTGGTGGACTTGATGTGCCACTGCAGCAAAGGCAAACCCAAGGACTTGGCTACCTCTTCGGCCAACAGGGTTTTGCCCGTGCCGGGCTCGCCTTTCACCAAAAGCGGTCGTTGCAAGGCCACGGCGGCATTGACCGAAAGCAACAGGTCGGGGGTGGCGACGTAATTTGGGGTGCCTTGAAACTTCATGTCAGCGCCTCTGAGGGAGTCTATATAATCGAACGTTGATTTTTATCCATTGTCCACAGGATTGTGCTGCCAAATGAAACCCCTTTTGTCTTCTTCTCTTCGCAATGTATTGGCAACGGCTTCGCTGATGGCGGTGGCCTTCGCGGCCCACGCCCAAGGTGACGTTCAAGCCGGTGAGAAAAAAGCCGCGATGTGTATTGGGTGCCACGGCATCCCCGGTTATCAAAACAGCTTCCCTGAAATTCACAAAGTGCCCAAAATTTCAGGCCAGTCGGGTGCTTACATCGTTTCTTCGCTCAAGGCCTACAAAAAGGGCGAGCGCAAGCACCCCTCCATGCGCGGCATCGCAGCTTCTTTGGGTGACCAAGACATGGCCGATTTGGGCGCGTTTTACGCATCCCACACCAGCAAGCTTGCCCCTGATGCGATCAAAGCCCCCAGCGCTGCCGTGGCGGCCTTGCTGGACAAAGGTGCTTGTGTGTCTTGCCACGGTGCCAACCTGAGCAAGCCCCTGGACCCCAGCTACCCCAAATTGGGTGGCCAACACGCCGATTACCTTTACGCGGCCTTGAAGGCTTACACCGTTGAAGGCAACCCCTTGGTGGGTCGCGCCAACGGCATCATGGGCGGTATTGCCAAGCAATACACCCCCGCTGAAATGCGCGCTTTGACCAAGTACATCGCCTCAGTGCAAGGTGAATTGTCGGTGGTGCCCCAGTCGCGCTTCCGTTGATTCAGCGGGCCCTGCCCCTGAAAAAAAGCCGCTCCATGAGCGGCTTTTTTTCATCTAAGGCCCAGCTTCAATCTTGGGTGGCGCGCTGGCGCACGTGTTCGATGTAGGCCTGCCCATCCGGGGGGCGCCCGGCGCGTTGGCTTTCCCAAATCATGCGGCCTAGGCATTCCATCACCTCGTGGTGCGCTTCGTGCAAGTCGCCGCGCCTTGCCGTGAGCAGCTCCACCGCTTGGCGGATGCCCGGCGGCTGGTCGATGCTGCACTGTTCGCTGATCGACAGGTGCATGGACAGGTGTAAAAACGGGTTGTCTTGGGTTTCGCTGGCTTGGCCCATGTCGGCCAAGGCTTGGTCCACATCGGCGAACGATGCGTGGTATTCGGGGTGTTCGGTCATCCACTGGGCGGCGAGTTGCTCCAAGGCTTCCATGGCTTGGCCGCTTTGGCTTTTGGCGAAGACGCTGCAGAAAAAGCGGCGCACATCGGCTTGTGAAGGGTTGAACATTCAAGAGACCTCGGGTGTGGCAAAGCCCTGTTGGCGCCAAGCTTCAAAGGTGATGACGGCCACGGCGTTGGACAGGTTCAGGCTGCGTTGACCGGCCCGCATGGGCAAGCGCAGGCGCTGGCTTTCGGGAAATTGTTCGCGCATTTCGGGCTTCAGGCCCTGCGTTTCGGAGCCAAACACCAGCCAGTCGCCGGGCTCGAAGGCGGTTTCAAATGCGTTGTGGCTGCCACGGGTGGTCATGGCGAACATCCGATCCAAGGGTGGGTTGTGCCCTTGGATCAAGGCGGCCCAGTTGGCGTGCCGCTGCACGTGCGTGTATTCGTGGTAATCCAAACCCGCGCGGCGCATGTGTTTGTCGTCCATAGAAAACCCCAGCGGTTCGACCAAGTGCAGGGTGCAGCCGGTGTTGGCACACAGGCGGATCACGTTGCCGGTGTTGGGGGGGATTTCGGGTTCGACCAAGACGATGTGGAACATGGGGGCGGTCAGCAGGGTGGGGCTGGCATCATAACGGGCCCAACCCGCGCCGCGGCGGTGTGCGGGCCAATACCCAGGCGCTGACCTTGGCCGCACCCGCTTGTTTGAGGGCGCGTGCGGCCGCTTGCAGACTGGCCCCGGTGGTGCACACATCGTCGATGAGCATGACGTGTGAACCCAACCAACGCGATGCGTGTCTGGGGTGGGCCACGCAGGCCAAACCAGGGTTCACCAAGCGCTGCGCCCTGGGCAAGTCGTGTTGGTGTTCGCCCTCGCTCAAACGCACCAAACCATCCGCCAGTGCGGGGGGTCTGTGCTCCAGCGGAACCTTGTCTAACAGCGCTTGGGCCATCAACCATGCGGGGTGGTAGCCCCTGTCAGACAAGCGCTGCGGCGTCATGGGCATGGGCACCACCCAATCGACGCCCGATAAACGTTGAGGCGCGCCTGGGGCATCCCACATGGCCTGGGCAAACCAGTCGGCCCATTCGACTTCGTCGCGGAACTTGTAGCGGGCCATCAAACCACTCCAAGGGTAGGCGTAGTCCACCGCGGCCCATGTGGCGTCCAAGGCCGAGTCGTCGGGCCAACAGTCTTCGCAGCGCGAACCCGAGACCCAAGCCCGGCTGGCACAACGCGGGCAACGTGGCCAATCTGGGCAGGCAAACAACCAACAGTCTTCACACAAGGGGGCTGTGGGCCAGCGGCCGCACAGGGCGCACACGCTGGGTGTGGACAAAGGCTTGGGTGAGGGTTGGTGCTCGAGCATGCCCCCTATACTGGCCAGCCTAGGGCGCTTTGTGGGCGCCGCGCCCCCCTTGGCCTTGGGCCTTTGACAACTTCTGCACACCGTGACGACCGAAGAACAACCCGTTCCTGGCTTGGATCCCGTGGCCAGCGCGCGCTGGTGGCGGCG